>CAZHVZ010000045.1:4651-18563 GCA_964536245.1 uncultured Rhodocyclaceae bacterium | reverse complement strand
CTCTGAAACTGGTCAATAACCTCGGTTTGACCGGCTACGGGTTTGCGTCAACCAACTTTGGCTAAACCCGGCTAAAACACGGCTGGCCCGTTGCAGGCCAGCCGTTTGTCTGGCGCTTATTCCTTGCTGACGCGCACCATGTCGGCATCGACCATCATGGTGATGAGGGTGGTGAGGTCGGTTTTTGCAGTCCATCCCAGCTTGGCCGTGGCCTTGCCCGGATTGCCGAGGAGCACATCCACTTCCGCCGGGCGGTAGAACTTGGGATCGATGATGACGTGGTCGTCGTGCTTGAGGCCCACGTGCTCGAAGGCGATGCGGCACATTTCGCGGACCGTCGTGGTGGTGCCGGTGGCCACCACGTAGTCGTCCGGGGTGTCTTGTTGCAGCATCAGCCACATGGCTTCCACGTAGTCGCCGGCAAAACCCCAGTCGCGCTTGGCGTCGATGTTGCCGAGACGCAATTCCTTCTGCTTGCCCTGCTTGATGCGAGCGACGGCGTCGGTGACCTTGCGGGTGACGAACTCAATGCCGCGCAGCGGAGATTCATGATTGAAGAGAATGCCGCTGGAGGCGTGCAGCTTGAAGCTTTCGCGGTAATTGACGGTCATCCAGTGGGCATAGAGCTTGGCCACGCCGTAAGGGCTGCGCGGATAGAACGGCGTGCTCTCGCTTTGCAGGGACTCCTGGATGAGGCCGAACATCTCGCTGGTGGACGCCTGGTAGAAGCGAGCCTTGGGATTGACGATGCGCACCCCTTCCAGCACGTTCAGAGCGCCAACGCCGGTGACCTGGGCGGTGAGCAGCGGCTGTTCCCAGGAGGTGCCGACAAAGCTCTGGGCGCCCAGATTGTAGACCTCGTCGGCCTTGGATTTTTCCATGGCCCGGATCATTGAGGAGAGATCGGTCAGGTCGCCGTCAATGAGGTGAACATCGTTTCCAATCCCGAGGTGTTCCAGGCGCCAGACCGTGCTCGTCGAGCGACGGGCATGCAGGCCGTATACGTCGTAACCCTTGTCGAGCAGCAGCTTTGCCAGATAGGCACCATCCTGACCGGTAATGCCGGTAACCAGGGCACTTTTATTTGCCAATTTCTTTCTCCCAATAGCGATAAATGGAGGACAGGGTTTCGTCGATGGAAATCGTCGGCGCCCAGCCGGTATCTTGTAGCAATTTTTCGTTACAGCCCCGCACGCGAGGCTGTTCCGAGGGCCGGCAACGGGCCGGGTCGGTGACCACCTCGGCCTTGACGCCCGATAAACTCAGCAAGCGATCGAGAAGCGAGCGTACCGAACGCTCGATGCCTGAACAGACATTATAGATTTCGCCGTTCTTTCCGTGGGCGGCGATCCGTTGATAGGCACGAACCACATCGCGCACGTCGGTGAAGTCACGGGTAGCGTCCAGATTGCCGACATTCAGCACCGGGGGCCGCTGGCCGGCGGCAATTTCAGCCACTTGCCTGGCGAAGTCGGAAATGGCGAAAGAAGGCGCCTGACCAGCGCCGATGTGGTTAAAGGGGCGAGCCATCAGCACTTCAAAAGGACCGGTCTGGCTCCACTGGTAGCACAGGGCCTCCGCTGCCACTTTGCTGACCGCGTAGGGATTGCGCGGGCGTAACGGGTGGCTTTCCCGGATCGGCAAATCCTCGCTGGTGACCAGGCCATAGGCGTCGCCCGTCCCGACAAAGACGAAGCGCCCGGTGAATCCGGTTTCGGCAAGGGCTTCCAGCAAACGCAGGGTGCCGAGAAAATTGACTTCGAAAGTGGCTTCCGGAGCGCGAAAGGAATCCGGAACAAAACTCAGGGCGGCAAGATGCACCACCACATCCGGTGAGG
This sequence comes from uncultured Rhodocyclaceae bacterium, assembly GCA_964536245.1. GTDB lineage: Bacteria > Pseudomonadota > Gammaproteobacteria > Burkholderiales > Rhodocyclaceae > CAZHVZ01. The sequence continues at coordinate 16,725 of CAZHVZ010000045.1, read as the reverse complement.
TCGCTGCCAGATGGGTTTTGACGGCAGCCTTGTCGCGGATGTCCAGCGTTGGTGCTTGCGCAGTCAGTCCGATGCTGTCCGGCCAGAGCGCCAGGGCATGCTGGCCGACAAAACCGGCGTCACCGGTAATCAAGGTACGAAGGGGGGGCTGGGTCATTGAATGAACAGTCGAATGGCATGCCTGTGATTCCTAGGCGCAGCCCGAATTTTGGGGGAGTATTCCCAAATATACAAATAATTTTGCATGCCGACCGACCGACGGACCCTTTTTCGCGACTGGCCGGATGGGTTATCCTAGCGGATTATGAAAAAAATGGCGGGGAAGAGATGCTGCTTGTTTCTGGCGGGGCCGGCTTTATCGGGAGCAATTTTGTCATGGACTGGTTGCAGGCCACCGGGGAGCCCATTGTCAATCTCGATGCGCTGACCTATGCGGGGAACCTGCAAAACCTTGCCGCGCTGAAAGGCGATGCCCGACATGTTTTTGTCCATGGCGACATCGGGGACGGTGCGCTGGTCTCCCGCCTGCTCGCCGAGCACAAGCCCCGTGCGGTGGTCAACTTTGCTGCCGAATCCCATGTCGATCGCTCCATTTCCGGCCCGGATGCCTTTATCCAGACCAATATCGTCGGCACCTTCCGCCTGCTGGAAGCTGTGCGGGGTTACTGGGGAGAACTGGACGAAACGGCTCGGGAAAATTTCCGTTTCCTGCATGTGTCCACCGACGAGGTCTATGGCTCCCTGGAAAAGGATGATCCCGCCTTTACCGAGCGTCACAGCTACCAGCCGAACAGCCCCTATTCGGCCAGCAAGGCGGCCAGCGACCACCTGGTGCGGGCCTATCATCACACCTACGGCCTGCCGGTGCTGACCACCAACTGCTCCAATAACTACGGGCCCTTTCATTTCCCGGAAAAGCTGATTCCCCTGATCATCCACAATGCCCTGTCCGGCAAGCCTCTGCCCATTTACGGCGACGGCCAGCAGATTCGTGACTGGCTCTACGTCAAGGATCATTGCAGCGCCATTCGCCGGGTGCTGGAGGCCGGTACGGCGGGGCAGGTGTACAACATCGGCGGCTGGAACGAAAAGGCCAATCTCGATGTGGTGCTCACCCTCTGCGCCATTCTCGACGAACTCTCGCCCCGTGCCGACGGCCAGCCCTACAAGGAACAAATGACCTTCGTCAAGGACAGGCCCGGCCATGATCGCCGGTACGCCATTGACGCCACCAAGATCAAGCAGGAACTGGGCTGGCAGCCTGCCGAGTCCTTTGAAACCGGTATCCGCAAAACGGTGCAGTTGTACCTCGATCATCATGACTGGGTGAACAATGTCACCAGCGGCAACTACCGCCAGTGGATAGACGACAATTACGGAGATCGCAAATGAGTACCAAGGGCCATGGCCGCAAAGGCATCATCCTTGCCGGGGGGTCGGGAACCCGTCTCTATCCGGTGACCCTGGCGGTGTCCAAGCAGCTGCTGCCGATTCACGACAAGCCGATGATCTATTACCCGCTGACCACCCTCATGCTGGCGGGAATCCGGGACATCCTCATCATTTCCACCCCGCAGGATACGCCGCGCTTCGAACAGCTGCTGGGGGACGGCAGCCAGTGGGGGCTGAACCTGAGCTACGCCGTGCAGCCCAGCCCGGATGGCCTGGCCCAGGCCTTCATCATCGGCGAGCAATTCGTCGGCAATGGCGACTCCTCACTGGTGCTCGGCGACAACATTTTCTACGGCCATGAGTTTGCCAACGATCTGCAGGCGGCGGCTGCCCGGAAAAACGGGGCGACGGTTTTCGCCTATCCGGTGCATGACCCGGAGCGCTATGGCGTGGTCGAGTTCGATGCCACCGGGCGGGCCGTCAGCCTGGAGGAAAAGCCGGCCAAGCCAAAGAGCCGCTATGCAGTCACCGGCTTGTATTTCTACGATAACCGCGTGGTCGATATCGCCAAAAATCTGAGCCCCTCGGTGCGTGGCGAACTGGAAATCACCGACCTCAATCGCATCTACCTGGAAATGGACGCCCTTGACGTGGTCGTCATGGGGCGCGGCCACGCCTGGTTGGATACGGGAACCCACGAGTCCCTGCTGGAAGCCGGGCAGTTCATCGCCACCATCGAAAAGCGGCAGGGCTTGAAAGTCGCCTGTCCGGAAGAAATTGCTTATCGCATGGGCTATCTGACCGCCGAACAGCTGGAAAAGCTGGCCCACCCCATGCTCAAGAATCCTTACGGCCAGTATCTCGTCGGCCTGCTCAAGGAAAAGGTGTTCTGATGCGTGCCACACCGACTGCCTTGCCGGGGGTTCTGCTGATTGAACCCAAGGTGTTTGGCGATGATCGCGGGTTCTTTTTTGAGAGCTTCAACCATAAGGCTTTTGCTGAAGCCACCGGGCTGGATGTGCCGTTCGTTCAGGACAATCACTCAAAGAGCGCGAGAAATGTGCTGCGCGGCCTGCACTACCAGATCCGGCAAGCCCAGGGCAAGCTGGTGCGGGTGGTGCAGGGCGAAGTCTGGGATGTCGCCGTGGACCTGCGTCGAAGCTCCCCCACCTTCGGGCGCTGGGTGGGCGTCACTCTCTCTGCCGAAAACAAGCAGCAGCTCTGGGTGCCTGCCGGCTTTGCCCACGGCTTCGTGGTCGTTTCCGAAACGGCGGAATTCCTCTACAAGACGACCGATTACTACGCTCCCCAATACGAGCGTTGCCTGCGCTGGGATGACCCGGCCCTCGGTATTCCCTGGCCGCTCTCCGGCGAGGCGCTGCTTTCCGGCAAGGACAAAGAGGGCAGGCCGCTGGCGGAAGCCGAGTTGTTCGACTGAGGTTACCTGGCTGGCTGCCACTGCCAGTTGAGGAGCAGAACCCGGTTGCGGTAATCGAACAGGGAAACATTTTCCTGATTCCGGATATCCTTGTATTCAAGCTGGATGGCCTGCTGGTCTGCCAGGGAGTAGGTCAGGGCTGCCCGGATGCTGCGCGTGTCCTGGCTGCGGCGAACATCGATGAGACCGGGAAAATACACTTCGGCACCTTGCCAGCGTTGTTTCTGTACGCTGATTTCGCCCATCACCCGGTCGCCAAGCAGCATGCGCCCCTGGGCTCCGGCAAAGGTGCCGCTGCGGTCGCCGCCGGGGCGCCGGCCCACCTGCTTGTCCTCAACGGCGCCGACGCTGGCCTGCCACCAGCTTTCCTCTCCCCGGTAACTCAAGGAGCTGCGGGCCTCCCGGAGTTGCGCATCAAAGCCGTTCAAGGTCGGGTAGGCCAGGTAGGACCAGCCGCCGGCAAAACTGAGCTGCCAGCCGGCAGGCAGGTTGAAGGGGGGGGTGGTTTCAAACTGGAGTTGGCTCTGCTTCAGATAAACGTGGCTGCCCAGAGTCATCAAGCCGCTCAGGCCGGCCAGGCGCCACCCCCAGCCGGCCCAGCGCCAGGGTTGTTCGAGGCCGACGAAGAGCGAGCTGGTGTTGTACCGGGACATCTGGTCGTAGGCGCGGGATTGCAGCTGAAAGACCCCGGTTGCGCCGCTGCCGGAAAGGTCGCGCACCAGTTCCAGGTTGAGGTTGGTGAATGCGTCGCCCCGGGGACGGTATTCCGGCAGGAGGACCAGGTCGATCTGGCTGCTGCCGCTGCCGAGCGTGAAATTGGGGTTGCGGGCGCCCTGGTTGACGTTGCTTTCGCTACCGCGCCCGATGCGCAGCGTGGCCTGGTTGCGCAACTCCCGACCCTTGCAGCCGAGCGTGCGCTGGCGGGCGATGACTTCCAGAATGGGCGGCGGGGGGGCGAAGCGCCGTTCAATTTCAGCGAACAGATGTTCCGCGTCGTCGGTGCGGCCCGCTGCGCAGTACAGCATGGCCAGGTCCAGCCAGGCTCCGGCATGGCGCGGCTCGTCGCGGATCAGGATGGCAAGGGCTGCCTCGGCGTCGTTCACGCGGCCATCCGTAATGGCCAGCATGGCATCGCGATAATGGTCCGGTGAGGACTCGGCTTTTCCGCTATCGGCATGGCCGAGCAGGCAGAGCGCTAGCGGCAGGGCGCAAAGCCAGCGACAGAAAAGGCGCATCAGCTGCTGGCCGGCATTTCCGGACTGCATCGCTTGGAAAAGGTAATTAGTCAACCCTTTGGCTACAAAAAAAAGTAGAATTGTGACTTATATCACGTTCCTTGCCGCCTAGTGGCCTGACAATTGGAACGAAGGAGTTTTGCCATGCATTTTAAACTGCTCGTCAATCTTGTGCTGATGCTATTTGCAACCGCAGTGGGAGCGGGTGAGGCGGCGCGTGTTGTTTTTGCCGCAGGCGAAGCAAAGGTGGCCGGGCGTGTCGCCCAGGTGGGGGATGCTGTCAGCGAAGGTGAACTGCTGGCGACGGGAAAAGATGGCTATCTTTACCTGAAAACCCTGGATAACGGCTTCTTCATTCTTCGTCCTGGCAGCACAGGGCAGATCGTGGCCTATCAGGTCAATCAGGAAGATTCCGCCAAAACCCGCATCAAGCTCGAACTCCAGAATGGTGTGGCACGCCACATCTCCGGCGATGCGGTCAAGAATGCCCGCCAGAATTTCCGTTTCAATACGCCGGTTGCGGCGATCGGCGTGCGCGGCACCGATTTCACGGTCTTTGCCAATCAGGAAACGACCCATGTGGCAGTGCTCTCCGGCGGGGTCGTGGTGGCCCCCCTGTCGGGCGTGTGCAGCGCCGGCGGCTTTGGCCCATGCGAGGGGTCGGCCAGCCGGGAGTTGTTTGCCAACAAGATGGGGCAGACACTTCAGGTCGGTCGGGGCCAGGCACCGGTTCTTCTGCAGGGGGCCGAGCAGGTGCCGGATGCTGTGGCGCCGCCGCGTCCGGATGAACCGGCCAACGGCAAGGCCGGCGCCCGCAGCGGTGCCTCGGGCGGGGCAGTGGTTGCGGCCCGTGAGTTGAACCTTGACCCCCTCAAGACCAATGTGCTGCATCAGTTGAACGGTCAGCAACACACCAGTCAGCAGCAGGCGGCGCTTGCGCCGAGTGTGCCGGAGAGCGCCGCCGGGCCGCAGCAACTGATCTGGGGCCGCTGGCAGGCCATGCTGGATCTGCCGGTCGAGGTGGACGTCAATGCCCTGCAAGGCAAAAACAAGCTGATCGCCACCAACAACTATTTTGCCATCATGCGGAATGGCGATGCGTCCTGGCAGCGGCCAGCCGAGCCGGTCATCGGCTTTTCCCTGCAACAGGCCCAGGCGGCCATTACCGATGATGTCTCGAAGCGGGTGGTTGCAGCCGGCGTTGAAAACGGCCAGCTGACGGTTGATTTCCTGCGCTCCAGTTTTTTCACAAAGTTTGATCTGGTCAGCCAGAATCAGCGCACTACTTTGCAAAATAGCGGGGATGTGGGGACTGACGGCAGGCTGTCCGGTGGTTATCAGTTCCTGCGCCCCAACAACATGAATGTGCAGGGCGCCCTGGCCAACGACAACAAGACGGCGGCCTATCTCTTCCAGTCCCGTCTTGATGACGGCAGGCTGGCCAGCGGGGCGCTCTTCTGGGGGCGGTGAGTCAATCGGCGGGGCGGGCGGTTATACTACGCACCTTTCGTCCGATCTTTTTGACCCTTCGTGGCTGCCGATTTTTACCGCGCCTTTGAGGACAAGCATCGTGGCTCCAGGGCGCTGATCAAGTCCCGGTTACGTGTTTACCTCCCTTTCCTTGGCCCCCTTGCCGCCATGCATCCGGATTCGTCGGTGCTTGACCTCGGCTGCGGCCGGGGCGAATGGCTCGAACTCCTGCGGGACAACGGGGTGCCGGCGCGGGGGGTTGATCTCGATGACGGCATGCTTGCCGCCTGTCGTGAGCGTGGGCTGGCGGTAGAGCAGGGCGATGCCCTGGCCTGTCTGAAAGCCCAACCCGACCAGTGCCTGCTGGCGGTTTCCGGTTTTCATGTTGCCGAACATCTGCCCTTTGCCCTGTTGCAGGAGCTGTTCGCCGAAGCGCGGCGGGTGTTGCTGCCGGGGGGGGTACTCATCCTCGAAACGCCCAATCCGGAAAACCTTCTGGTTGGGGCTTCCAGCTTTTATATTGACCCAACCCACGAGCGCCCGCTGCCTTTCCAGTTGCTGGAGTTTTTGCCGGAATATGCCGGCTTTGCCCGCATCAAGCTTCTCCGCCTGCAGGAGGAAGCCCGCCTGGTACATGGCGAAGTGGGCGGTCTCTACGATGTCCTGGCGGGCGTCAGCCCGGATTACGCCATTGTGGCGCAGGTGTCCGCAGCCGCCTTGCCGGCAAGCCTGGAAGAGGCATTTGCCGCAGAAAGCGGCGTCTCGCTTTTTGGTCTGGCCACCCGTTACGACGAACAGTTGCAGCAGCGTTTTCTGGCTCAGGCGCAGGCCGCCCATGCCGCCCATGCCCGAGCCGAGGAGTCTTTTTCCCTGGCGGCCAATGCCCAGGCTCGGGTTGAACAGCTGGCGCTGCGGCTGGCCGAACTGGATGATCGCGCTGCCCGGCAGGCGGCTGAGCTGGCTGCCGTGTATAACAGCCAATCCTGGCGCATCACCCGGCCCTTGCGCTGGCTGGTTCGACAATTTCGTTCGCGGCAAGGCGGATCCTGAGTCTCCGATAGCTCCCTGCGTCCCGATCACCATTCAAAACACTTACCGGTTTGTATTCCATGAACTCGATTGCCGTCGTCACCATCGTCTCCAACAATTACCTGCACTTTGCGCGGACGCTCATGCAGAGCGTCGCCGCCCAGCACCCGGAGGCGGACCGCTACTGCGTGGTGGTGGACCGCGACCTGGAACCGGTTCGGCAACTGGCCGGCGAGTTCCAGCCTCTGGCGCTGGAGGCGCTGAATTTGCCGGAAGGGGACAATTTCCTCTTCCAGTACAACATCCTCGAACTCAATACCGCCGTTAAACCCTGGGCGCTGGAGCACCTGATCCGGAAGGGCTACGACAAGGTGCTCTACATTGATCCGGATATCGTTCTCTATCGTCCGCTGGCAGAGGTCTTTGCCCTGCTTGATGCGCATGCCGAGATGGTGCTCACCCCCCACCTGCTGTCCCCGGTCACCGATGAACTGAATCCCAGCGAGCTGGATATCCGCCGGGCCGGCACCTACAACCTTGGCTTCTGCGCCCTGCGCTCCGGGGACAACATGCTCAATCTGGTGCGCTGGTGGCAGGGCAAGCTGGCCCGGGACTGCATCATTGCCCACGACCGGGGGATTTTTGTCGATCAGAGCTGGATGGATCTGGTTCCCGGACTTTTCCCCAATGTCGCCGTCCTGCGCCACCCCGGCTACAACATCGCCTACTGGAACATGGCCCAGCGGTCGGTGACCGAGGAAAACGGGCAGGTTTACGTCGGCGGCGAGCCGCTGGCCTTCTTCCACTACAGCGGCCTCAATCCGGTGGACCCGCAGCCGGTCTCCAAATACCAGAACCGTTTTACCCTGGATAACGTCGCCCCGCCGGTGGCCGGCCTGATCGCCGACTACTGCCAGCGCGTCGGCAATAACGGGATCGCCCACTACCGCACGCTTCCCTATGGCTACGGGGTGTTTCTCGACGGCACGCCGATCAATGACGCCACGCGCAGCCGCTTTCGTGTCAGCGATGCCTTGCGCGGGCTCGCCCTGGGGCAGCCCTTTGCCTGCCGGGAGCTGCTGGCAGTGGAAGACAAGCCGGAAGAAAGCGAAGCCGGCAAGGCGCTGCAAAAAATCTACCGGCACTTCCTTGGCCGCGAACCGGACGCCAGCGCCCGCGCCACCATGCAAAAAGGCCTGGATCGCCGCTTGCATCGCTGGCACATCGTTTACAACACGGCTACCTCCGATGAAGCCAAGGCCAAACCGGGCTGGGTCCAGCGCCTGTTGAGCTGGCCCATGCTCGATGCCCAGCTGACCCTGCCCAAAAACGTTTCCCGCGATGCGGCGCCGATTGCCGTGCTGCCTCCCTCCCGTCCTTCCCCCTATGGCGGTCTCAACGCGCCGGAGCCGGACAGCGCCCGGACCGGCCTGTGGGTCGGGCCTCGGCTGGATTTGCCGGTGTGCGCGCTGGCGGCTGGCCGGATTGTCATCAAGGGCTTTGTCGACCTCGGCTTGCTGGCCAAGGCGCCCCTGCGCGGAGATTTCTGCCTCGACATCCACGGCCCGGCCGGCCTGCTGCATCGCGCCCCGCTCAAGGAAAGCGGGCATTTCAGCATTGAATTCACGGCGCCGGCCATGGCCTTTTCCACCGGCAGCCAATGGTCCATCCTCGCCTCTGCCCATGTCGTGCCGAAAGACATCGGCCTCGGCGAGGACACCCGGCAGCTGGCCTGGCGAGTCATCAGCGTCAGCGCCGACGATATCCGCCTGGTGGATAGCGCCCGCAGCCCGACCACCCTGTCCATTGAACATCTCATGCCGGCCGGCGGGATCAATCTCATCGGCTATCTCGCTGCCGAACTGGGTCTTGGCGAAGCCGCCCGCTCCCTGGCCCGCGCCTGTGTCGCCGGCGAAGTCCCCTTTTCGGCGGTGGATGTCGGTTTCCAGAGCCAGAACCTGCAACGGGACACGGCCCTGCTCGGCCACGCCGTCAACCAGCGCTTCCCCATCGACCTGCTCTACGTCAATGCCGACCAGACTGCTGCGACAGCGACCTACCTCAAGGGCAAGAACCTGCAATCCCGCTACCGCATCGGCTACTGGCACTGGGAGCAGCCCGTGCTGCCGGCCAGCGCCCTGGGCGCCTTTGCCCATGTGGACGAAGTGTGGGTGCCGTCCACCTTTGTTTATGACGCCGTGGCCCCCTTTTCGCCGGTGCCTGTCGTCAAGATTCCCCATGCCCTGGAGTTCGCTCCCAGCCCTGGCCTCAGCCGCCGTCAGTTCAATCTGCCGGAAGACAAGCTGCTGGCCCTGGTCATGTACGACTTCCATTCCTACCAATACCGCAAGAACCCCCAGGCCGCCCTCGCCGCCTTCCGCCAGGCCGCCGCCCAGCGCAACGATGTGGCGCTGGTGATCAAGACCATCAACGGCCAGCACCATGCCGAAGCCCGCCAGGCCTTGCAGGACAGCGTCAGCGACCTGTCCAACATTCTCTTTATCGATGAATTCCTCACCCGCCAGCAAACCTGGGACTTGCAAGCCTGTTGCGACATCCTGCTTTCCCTGCACCGGGCGGAAGGCTTTGGCCTGGCGCCGGCGGAAATGATGTACCTCGGCAAGCCGGTGATCGCCACCGGCTGGTCGGCGAATGTGGACTTCATGACCGCCGACAACTCCTTCCCCGTGCGCTACGAACTCAAACCCCTGGCCGAAGCGGTGGGCGTGTACCCGGCAGGCCCGCTGTGGGCCGAGGCCGATGTCGACCATGCTGCCGATTGCCTCACCCGTTTGCTGGACGACCCGGCGCTGCGTGCCCGGATCGGGGCCAAGGCCGCCGCCGACATCCGCCGCCAGCTCAACCCGCAAGCCGTGGGCACCTTGGTCAGGCAGCGACTGGCCCTGCTCGGCTATTGGAATCCGGCGCTGCGCCCGCTGAAAGGCTGAATCAGAAAAAGCTCGTTATGGGCGCCGGGCCTCTCACGCGCCAGGGAGTCCGGAATTCGGGGTTGCGTCTTCGGCAAAGGGCGGCGGCGGTCCGGTGGATGGGCAGCAGCAGAAAAAATTCAAATATGTGACCTGTGTCACATCTCAATGGCCCCTTTCGTCTACAGTGCATACCAAGCGCCGGAGCTCTGTTGCTCGAAACACACGGTAGTAGGGCGCGGTAGTGAGGCGGGAGGTTGCGCAGGGTGCTTATTCTGTTAGACTAATCCCGTTTGACGTTTGCAAACACAAAGTTAATCTCAACTTCCTTAAGGAGTTTTATACATGGCTTCCTCAGCATTCCTTCAAAAAGCATATGTGGCCTACTTTGGCCGTCCGATGGACCCGACCGGCGCTATCGCTTTCCAAAACAGTTCCGAATCCGAAGTGCAAAATGCCTTCTACGCTTCCGCTGAATCCAAGGCTCTGTACGGTTCCGCTTTCGGTACCACCCAGATCAACGCCATTTACAACATGCTGTTCGGTCGCGATGCTGAGCCGGCTGGCCTGACCTACTGGGCAAACCAGGTTGCTATCGGTAACCTGACTCCCGCTGGTGCCGCTATCGGTATCATGGGCGGCGCCCTGAACGCCGACTCCACCGCCATCACCAACAAGCTGGCTGCCGCCAACCTGTTTACTGCCGCTCTCGACACCACCGCTGAAATCCTCGGCTACAACGGTGACAACGCTGCTCTGCTGGCTCGCAATTTCCTGAAGACCATCACCACGACCGCTGCAACGCAAGCGGCTGTTGATGCGGCTGTCGTCTCCACCGTTGCTGGCGGTTCCACCAACGCTGGTTCCACCTACACCCTGACCACCGCTATCGATACCATCACCGGTACCAACGGCAACGACACCATCATCGGTGACTTCACTACCACGGCTACCCTGAACGCTGGCGACCAGATCAATGGCGGCACCGGTACCGACACCCTGAAGATGTACGGCACCTACGCTTCTGCCAACATGCCGATTTCCGTCACCAACGTCGAAAACCTGCAAATCGCCACCATGGCCAATGCCAGCGTTGATCTGACCGCCTGGACCAAGGCTGTGACCGGTATTGAAAAGGTCATCGTCGATGACGCTTCCCTGATGAACGGCCAGAGCGTTACCACCACTGCTGGTCAGGCGATCAGCCTGGCAACCGGCAACGCCAATGTCGGCACCGCCGGCACGGTTTCCTGGATCGCTTCCGCCACCGACACCTCCGAAACAATGACCTTGAACGGTTACCAGGGTGGTACGGGCGCTACGGCTCTGGCTTTGACCATTACCGGTGCCGCTTCCAAGACCCTGAATCTGGCTTCCACCGGCGCTGCCAACAAGGTGACCACCTTCACCCTGGGTGCCGTGACCGACAAGGTTGTCATCACCGGCGACAAGAACCTGACCGTGTCCACCGACTTCGTTTCTTCCGGTGGCGCCACCATCCTGAAGACCGTTGATGCCTCCGCTGCCACCGGCAACGTGGCCATCACCCTGGCTGCGACCGAAAACGCCGCTTTCGCCTTCACCGGCGGTTCCGGCAACGACACCATCAAGTTTGCTGATGATGGCGTTGGCGCCCTGACGGCTGGTACCCAGTTGGACGGTGGTGCTGGTACGGCTGACAAGATCGGCCTGCTCGACACTGCAATTTCCGCAGCCGAGTACACCAAGATCAATGCTGCCAAGAACTTTGAAGTTCTGGGTCTGAATGCCGCAGTGACCGTTGCTGCTGACTCCCTGACCTCCATCAAGACCTTCTCTCTGGATACCAATGCCGCTCAAGGCATGACCAACATGGCCACCGGCAGCATCGTGACCGTGACGGCTGCTCACGCTGCCGCTATCTCCACCGGCGGCGCTGTGGGTGTGAGCGATCTGACCTTCAACGTCGGCACCGCTACCAACACCGGTATCACCCTGGGTGGCACCGTGACCATCGGTCAAACGACGGTTGCTCTGTCCTCCAACGGTACCAACGCTTCCGCCAACACGATCACCTCCCTGGCCAACGCTGACAACTCCACCTACACGATCACCGGCTCCAATGCCCTGACCATCTCTGCTGTGGCTGCTACCACCACCGGTTCCAAGTACGATGGTTCCGCTGCAACGGGTGTTCTGAACATTACCGGTAACACCACTGCCTACTCTGCTGGCAGCGCTCTGGGTGATGTCATCATCGGCGGCTCTGCTGCGGATACCCTGAAGGCTGCTGTCAATGGCGGTACCCTGACCGGTAACGGCGGTAACGACACCTTCAACGTGAGCGCCACGCCGACCGGTGCAACCGCTTCTGCTGCCATCACCAAGATCACCGACTTCACCAAGGGCGACAAGATCACCTTCGGTGGTACGGCTGGTGCCTTCACCGCAACCAAGGTTGATCTGAGCACTGCAACCTCCGAACAGGCCGCTATCGACCTGCTGGTTGCTGGTTCCAACACCGATCTGAAGTGGGGTAACTACAACGGCTTCACCTACATCGCTGACGACGTCGCAACCAACGCCACGATGCAGGCTACCGAC
>CAZHVZ010000045.1:0-4641 GCA_964536245.1 uncultured Rhodocyclaceae bacterium | reverse complement strand
GCTGACCGGCACGCTGGACCTGAGCACCTCCACGCTCTCCACCAACACGCTGACCTACGCCTAATTCATCAGGACAGGACGGGGCGCTGACTGATCAACGATGAGCCAGTGCCCTAGCCCTCAAAGTATCGAGGGTAGCGCCAAAAGCCCCGTTTTCGAAAGAAAGCGGGGCTTTTAACCATCTGGCTATCCCTGAAGCCTTGTGCTCCCCCAAAGGTGTTTTCGTGGCAAAAATTGGTAGAAATGACCCCTGTTCCTGCGGTAGCGGGAAAAAATACAAACAATGTTGCCAGTCTCGGCTGGAGGCGGAAGCGATTCATCAGGCAGGGAATCATCAAACTGTTTCGGAAATTTTTACTTCTGCGCTAGCTCATCACCGAGCGAAATGCTGGACTGAGGCCGAGGCCGCCTATCGAAAGGTTCTCCAGTTTTCGCCAGATCATGCCGATGCTTGCTACCTGCTAGGCGTTGTGGCGCGGGAATGCGGTCGTTATGAGGAGGCCGTCGGGCTGACCGAACAGGCGCTGAAATTCGCCCCGAACCACGCTGAGGCCCATAACAGTTTGGGTATCGCATTAAAGGAAATGGGGCACATCGAGGAGGCGATTGACCACTACAAGCAGGCGCTGGCCATCAATCCAGGCCTCGTCGATGCGTTACTAAACCTTGGGTTGGCCTATCAGAGGCAAGACAAACTGGTCGAGGCGGTTGCAAGTTATCGTCAGGCGCTCAAACTCCGGCCCGATTATGCGGAAGCTCACAACAATCTTGGAATGGTGTACAAACTTCAGGGGCGCTACGACGATGCGGTTGTCTGCCACGAGAAGGCAGTAAAACTGAAACCCGATTTCCCGGAGGCGCTGAATAACCTGGGGGTAGCGTTGAAATCCCTGGCGCGTTTTGACGAAGCCTTGCACTGTTATCAGCGGGCAATTCAATTGCGCCCGGATTTTTTCGCGGCCTACAATAATCTCGCGAATGTTCTGCAGCTCTTGGGGCGCATGGACGAAGCCCTGGAAACTTATGTCATCGCTCTGGGGCAAGCACCGGACAGTTACGAAGCACACAATAATCTGGGGGCGGTGTTTGAAGAGAAGGGCGAGTTGGAGCGCGCCTTTGCCTGTTACCAGCGCGCCATCGCATTGAACCCGAATTATGGAGAGGCACGCAACAATCTCGGTAACGCCTGGCGTCGCCAGGGCGATCTCGATCAGGCGCTGGCAAACTACCAGCACGCGGCCTCCGTGAATCCGCAATCAGCAGTGGTTTGTTCCAATCTTGCGAACATCCTTAAGGAGCAGGGACACCTCGCGGCTGCCATGGAGGTATCGCGCGCCGCCTGGAATTTGGAGCCAGAGGGATTTTCCGGCCTGGTTTCGGCGACTCGTCTGGCGATTTTGCAGTATCTGACGGGCGATGCCGATCAAGCCACCGTCACCCTGGCGTCTTGTCAGTCCCTGTTAAGCAAGAGGGAGCCGCGCTTTGCCGCACCGCAGGAATATTGGGCCTTGTTACAAATCCTGATATCCAGAATATTGCCAAGGGGCGGCGACAGCGGGGCGACTGCCGCTACACCACTGTATGTCGTGGGCGAAAGCCATATGCTTTCGGTGCATGGTCTTTCCGTCGCCTACGGAGATTCCGTGCGGACCGGAACGGGATACTGGATAGAGGGCTGCAAGCAGTGGCACCTGGCAAACGACCAGCAGAATACCTACAAGTCCCAATTTCGCAGAGTCCTCGGCGAACTTCCTCACAATGCGACCATCTTGCTGACCATCGGCGAAATAGATTGTCGTGTGAATGAGGGCATATTTTCCACTTGGCGGGAGAAATATACCGATGAGCCATTGGAAGCGATCGTTCGGCGGACCGTGACGGGCTATCTGGACTATGCCTGCGGCGTTGCGGCAGAGCGGAATCAAAACCTGCTGATCTGCGGTATTCCCGCACCCCGGATTGACCTGGATACAGCAAGTCCGGATGTTCGAAGCCAATTTCTGCCGATGGTGGCTGGGGTTAACGTCGCATTGCGTCAATGTACGCAGGAGAAGGGCGTCGGCTTTGTCGACCTCTATGGTTTGACCCATGCCGGAAACGGTGTTTCCGATGGAAGTTGGCATATTGACGGTCATCACCTGCTGCCGGAAGCCTATCAGGAAGCCTTTCGGGCACACCTGCTCGATACGAACGCAACTTTGCCGCAAGGGACGGCTCCGGATGTTGAGGGCCTTTTGAAGCAGGCGGTCGCGCACCACCAGGCGGGAGCGTTAGCGGAGGCCGAGCGCGGTTACCGTGCTATTTTGGAGACTATTCCAGGTCATCCGGATGCCAATCACAACCTGGGCGTGCTGGCGATTCAGTGCAACCAGTTAACTGTTGCGTTGCCCTTGTTAAAAACAGCACTGGAACTGGAACCCGCCCGGACTCAGTATTGGCTGAGCTACATTGATGCCCTCATGTTGGCTGGGGATATGGTTTCAGCACGGCAGATCATGGAGCAGGGGAGACAGCAGGGCATCCCGGAAGAAATTTTCGATGCGATTTCTCGCCGACTGGATACAGCCTCCCCGACTCCCTTGGTCCATCCGCAGATGGATTTGCTGCAATCTTTGCTTTCCGAGAAAAAATACCCTGAGGCCGTCGCCCTTGCCGAAACACTGACCGAACGGTTTCCCTTTGATGCAGCGGCATGGAAACTGTACGCCCTGGCTTGTCGTGAAATCGGGAAACGCAGCGACGCACTCCGAGCCATGCAAAGGGCGGCGGAGATCACCCCCCAGGATGCGGCAATACAAAACAATCTCGGGGTTTTCTGCCATGAGCAGGGGCAACTGGAAGAGGCCGCAGCCAGCTTCCGCCGCGCCCTGGAAAACAAACCGGATTATCCGGAAGGGCATAACAATCTGGGAAACGTCCTGCAGGATCAGGGAAGCCTGGAAGACGCCGTGACTAGTTACCGTCGGGCATTGGCACTTCGACCTGACTATGCCGAAGCGCACAGTAACCTGGGGATTGCTCTGCGCGGATTGGGGCAACTGGTTGAGGCCGAGGATAGTTACCGCCGGGCGTTGTCTATCCACGAGTCGTCCGCTCAAAACCATGGCAATCTGGGCGTAGTGCTGCAAGAGCAGGGGCGGCTGGATGAGGCTGTGGCGCATTATCGACGGGCCTTGGAAATCAATCCCACCTTCAGCGAAGGGTACGCCAACCTGGGGGCTGTCCTGAGAAGTCAAGGTCGGCTCGAAGACGCGGCTGCCAGTTGTCACCGGGCGTTGGAAATGGATCCCGATAATCCGGAGGCCCATAGCAATCTGGGTAACATCTACCGCGATCTGGGGCGGTTTGAGGAGGCGGTGGCAAGCTACCGCCGCGCGCTGGAAATCAAGCCGAGCTACCTGGAAGCGTATAGCAACCTGCTGTTCATACATAATTACCTGGCGGATCAACCGACAGATCAACTTGTGTCGGAAGCCCGAGGCTATGGGCTACTGGCGGCGGGACAAGCCCACCCGTTTTCGACCTGGAACAACGCACCGGAGACAGGCCGGCCACTACGCATAGGTCTGGTATCCGGAGATTTCCGGAACCACCCGGTCGGATACTTTCTGGAAAATCTGCTGCAAGCGCTGGCCAAGTTTCACGGCAACGAACTGGAATTGATTGCCTACGCCAATCATCACGGCAGCGATGCGCTGACCGAGCGACTCCGTGCCTGCTGCCAAACCTGGCGGCAGACGACCGGACTGACCGACCAACAACTGGCGGGCCAAATTCGGGATGACCGGATCGACATTCTGATGGACCTTGCCGGCCACACCGCCCACAACCGACTACCGGTGTTTGCCTGGAAGCCTGCCCCGGTACAAGTGAGCTGGCTGGGCTATTTTGCGACCACCGGCCTGACAGAAATCGACTACCTGATTGCCGACTCCTGGACGCTGCCGGAAGCTGCAGAAGCACACTTCGTCGAAAAAATCTGGCGCCTGCCGGAAACCCGGTTGTGCTTCACCCCGCCGGAAATCCCGATAGTCCCTGGGCCGCTTCCCGCCTTGCGCGATGGCACCATCACCTTTGGCTGCTTCAACAACCTGGCCAAGATGAACGATGACGTTGTCGCACTCTGGGCCAGGGTGCTGGTCAATGTTCAGAACAGCCGCCTGTATCTCAAAGCCAGGCCTTTTCTGGATACCGCTGTGCGGGAGAGCGTTCTCAAACGCTTTGCAGAGCACGGCATCCCTGCCGAACGACTGATACTGGAAGGGTTTGACCAGAGGGCGGACTATCTGGCGGCCTACCAGCGGGTGGACATCGCCCTGGACCCGTTCCCGTTTCCTGGGGGAACTACCAGTGTTGAAGGTTTATGGATGGGTGTGCCGGTCCTGACCCTGGCAGGAGAGCGGTTCCTGTCCCGGCAAGGCATGGGCCTGCTGCACAATGCGGGCCTTGCAGACTGGATCGCGGAGGACGAGGATGCCTATGTTGCCCGCGCCGTCACCCACGCAGCGGACTTGTCCCGGTTGTCGGAATTACGTAGCAGCTTGCGGCAGCAAGTGCTGGCCTCACCTATTTTTGATGCCCCCCGGTTTGCAAAACATTTTTCCAGCGCATTGCGCCAAATCTGGATGAACCGCTGCAAGG
>CAZHVZ010000044.1:20426-24953 GCA_964536245.1 uncultured Rhodocyclaceae bacterium | reverse complement strand
TGGTCCGGGCCCTGGCCAGCACCATCCGCTTTCGCCGGGATGGCCGCAGCAACGTGACCGAACTGGATTTCAGCCGGGGGGAATAATGAGGTTTGAGCAAGCAGGGGGAGCCACCCACCAGACATAAATACAGCCGCTAAATATGCCATAGTGGTAAATACATCACCTCCTCGTAGCAATTGCGGTGAGGCGATGCATTGATGGAGTCTCCCACGTGGCCGGCATCAGCCAGGGTGAGGATTTCGTGGTGGTGCAGTTTGAGGCGGAATTGGCGGAGGTGGCGTGATACTGGCCTCCGCGTCAAGGATGATCGGCTATGCCGGGGAATGCGTCTTGAGCCACTCGCGCATGGCGTCATTCACCCGCGTCTGCCAGCCCTTACCGGATGCCTTCAGGGCAAGCAGAACGTCTGCATCGAAACGGATGGTGGTTGGCACTTTGGTGGGGCCTTTTGCGGTCCCCGCACCGCCCGCAGATTGTTCTGCAAGGACGCGGGAGTCGCTCCTTCTGCTCGTTTGCCGCCCCGCAGGCGAGCAGTTCCCTTTACCGACGGCCTTGCTACGGCTTGACAAATTTCAATACAAATTCGTCCTTGGGCTGGGCTGGTTCCGGTATGTTTTTGTCGCGGGGGTCGGAGGGGTTGCGCAGGAAATTGCCTTGGGCGACCCACTTGAAGCCAGCGGCTTCGACTTCTTGCCGCAGGAAGGCCTCTTCAATACGGTGCAGGGTGGCGGATTCGGAAATACCCGTACCGGGGCGTCCGCTATGGTCGGCGATGACAAAGATGCCGCCCGGCTTGAGGGCGGCAAAGACGGCCTGATTCAGCCTGGCCCGATCAATGCCCATATGGCCGAAGTCGTGGTAGTTGAACATCAGGGTCACCACATCGAGCCCGGCAACCGCCACTTCCGGCGGGATCGGATCATCAAACTTGCGCACGACGGGAATGATATTGGCTACTGCCGGGTTCTTGGCCCGTTCGGCCAGGAGAATGGGGGAGTTCGGGCGTCCCAGCGGGGTATCCGCCGAGCGCGGAGCGCTTTGGCCATATACCCGGCCCGTCGGTCCCACGGCACGAGCCAGCAGTTCCGTGGTGTACCCCCGGCCGGCGCTCATGTCCAGAGCCACCATACCGGGTTGAAGGCCGATGAAGGCGAGTATCTGCCCGGGTTTGCGGTTGGCGTCATTGTTGCGGTCTGCCGCTGTACGGTCCGGGCTGGCAAGTATTTCGGCGATCCGCTCGCCGGAGAGTGCCGCCGGGCCGGAAGAGGCCGTGGTCATGCAGCCGCCAAGGAGGAGAAGGCTGGCCATCAATAGCGGCAGGGAGCGTCGGGCGAATGTATTCATGGGTATCTTTCCATTTTTCCAAAACGTTGGGGAACAACGGGCTTACTGGTAGCATCGAAACTGCCGAAGCGACAGGATACCTCCGACTTGCTTGCTGGCGAAGCAGTCGATTTTTGCCCTGCTCTTCTCAACCCGCCTCCCGACAATGCGGATTATCTCCTGCTCCCCAGTCACGGAACCCTGATGCCCTCCCTCTCCCCCTCTCCCGATCAACCGCAAAACGCCCTGACTCTCCTGACCAGCGCCAGGCAGGCGGGAGCCAGTGACGGCAAACTGGTGGATCTGATTCTGGGCGGCACCAGCCACCTGAATTCCTGGCTGATTGAACACCGCATCGTTCCTGCCCTGCACGCAACAGGCAACAGGCTGCTTCGCTTCATCGTGAAGACGCCGGGTCACGACCATCAGGCAGCTGCCATCCTCCCCCTGGCGGATGGCAGCGCCTTCATCTGCAATGTTTCCGGGCTGTGGTCAGCGCTGGAGAAGGATGAAGCGATTCGTGAAATCCAGTACATCGGTTTTCGCTATGCGCCCAGTGACCATTGGCAGGAAGGTTTTGAAGCAATGCTTGAACAGGCCGATGGCACATGCACCCCCGTTTCGCCAACGGAAACGGCAAATTTCTGGAAAGAGAGCACAGGCACTCTGCCGCACGGATTTGAAACCGGCGTTCTTGATCAGGTGGAGGCCTTCGGCTTTGATGTGATGGATAAGTTTTTCAATACCCAGGGGCAGCTTGGCCTGTAATACTGTGCACACGTTTTTTTCCGATCAGCCCTCCCCACCCGGCAACCCGGTTTCTTTCCACGCCCGATGTTTTCTGGTGCTCGGCGGGATCACCGCAGCCCTGGCGGTCATCCTCGGGGCTGCCGGCATGCATGCCCTGCGCGATCATCTGGCCGCGCATGACCCCGCCGGGTGGTTTCCCCTGGCTCTGCAATACCAGCTGATCCATTCCCTGGGCCTGATCCTGGCCGGGCTGGCGGCGGCCAATTTCCCTGCCTCCCGTTATTTTCCCTGGGCTGGCTGGCTGCTTTTTGCCGGCATCATCCTTTTTTGCGGCAGCCTGTATTTGCGAAGTCTGGCCGGCATTCACACCCTGCATGGCGTGACACCGTTCGGGGGGGCCTCCTACATCGCCGGCTGGCTGGTGTTTGCCATTGGCGCCTACAAACTGTCAGGCGAGGAAAATCGCTAACCGGCACACAACTGCACAGTTTGTTGCAAATCGTTACTTGAAATCCGGGAGTCTGGCCTATATCTTGGCTCCATGCGCTGAATCCCTTCAGCCTAGACGGCCACCCTCCCCCCCGATAACTGGCCGTCTTGAAAGCCTCGTACTCCCCCGGTACGAGGCTTTCACCTTTTTTGGCCGGCTAAAACCCGGTTCCGGATGCTGATTACGGGCCGACGACAAACAGGTTAAGTTTTGGTGAAGAACAGGCCCTAAGCTATTACAACATATGGGTTTTTTCAGTTACCCACAAAAGCTGTGGATAAGTCTGGGGATGAACTGTCAATGAAGGGGCTAAGTGGCCGTCCGAAAAGGGCTTCCCTTGCTCTGCAAAAACTGTGTGCATCATTTTAAGTCATTGATTTATATACACCACAATCAAAACACACGATACCTTGAAAAAACCGGGTAATGCATGGTGCAACAGCTTGAACGGATCACCGATTGTGAATAAGTCAAGTCTTGACAGATCATTTTCTATGGAAAGAGAGAGAAACGGTTACCGGCGATCCCCGCCCGGCCTGCCGTAAAATACGGCCATGTATCCGGAGGGTCAAAGGCTCGCTGGAGCCGACCCGGCTGGCCTTGTTCAAACCCGTATCCGAAAACATTTCCCGCTCATGCCCCGCATCGCCACCCGGACCATCGAAATCGAATACGAAAGTTTCGGCCCCGCCTCGGCACCGGCTGTCCTTTTAGTCATGGGACTGGGCGCCCAGTTCGTGCGTTGGAACCGGGAATTCTGCGACCTTCTGGTGGCCGGGGGTTATCGCGTCATCCGCTTCGACAACCGGGACTGCGGCCTGTCCACCCGCATGGAAAACGCCTTTCTGCCGGACATCGGCGCTGCCCTGCGCAGCGGCCAGCCGCCTTCCGTGCCCTATACCCTGGATGATATGGCCGCTGACAGTATTGATCTGCTGGATGCTCTGGATATTGCTCAGGCGCATTGGGTCGGCGCCTCCATGGGTGCTGCCATTGCCCAGGTCATCGCGGCCCGTTTTCCGGAGCGCACCCGCTCCCTGACCAGCATCATGTCCTCGACTGGCAATCCTCTCCTGCCGCCTCCCCGGCCGGAAGCTGCCGCCGCTCTCTACGCACCGCTGCCGGCCCGGCGGGACCGGGCCGCCATCGTAGCCGACGGGCTGCGTCGCCAGCGGGTCCTGGCCAGCCCGGCTTACCCGCACGATTTTCAGCCCCTTCTGGAAGAGGAATACGATCGGGGCTTCTATCCCAAGGGAGTCGGTCGGCAGCTGGCGGCCATCCTGGCCAGCGGCGACCGACGGGCCATGCTGCAAACCATCAAGGCGCCCACCGTGGTCCTGCACGGTGCCGATGACCCGCTCATTCAACCCGCCTGCGGCGAGGATGTGGCAGCGAACATCGCGGGAGCGGAACTGCGTATCGTTCCCGGCATGGGCCACGATTTCCCCCCCGCTCTTTCAGGCGTTTTTGCCGATGCCGTAGGTGCTGCCGCCCGGCGTCACCACGGCTAATGAAAATCCCGACTGACGGTTTCCAGCCGCCCCAGCCAGGCCGAGAGATCGACCAGCCGCTTGGCTACCAGATGCACCACCTCCCCTTCTTTCTGTAACTGACCGTAGACTCCGAGCAGGCTGGCGCCCAGCAGTTCCTTGCGCTGCCGCTCCACCAGCTGCGGATGAACAACGATATTGGCCAACCCGGTTTCATCCTCCAGGGTCATGAAGACGATGCCGCTGGCCGTACCGGGGCGCTGCCGCCCCGTGACAATTCCGGCGGCCCGCAACAGGGCGCGATGACTGCCTGCCTTCAACTCAGCCGCTGTGACAAACCGCCGGGCGGCCAGGCGCGCCCGCAACAGGGTGAGAGGATGCGGACGCAGGGTGAGGCCGAGGCTGCGGTAGTCCGCCACCAGATTTTCCCCGGCTCCCGGTGCCGGCAAGGCAGGCACTGTCTCGCCGGAA
>CAZHVZ010000044.1:11784-20416 GCA_964536245.1 uncultured Rhodocyclaceae bacterium | reverse complement strand
CGCCCAGGCCGCCTGCCGCCGATGCCCGGCGAGACCGGCGAGGGCATCGGCGGCGGCCAGCAAATCGAGTTCCCGCCGCCCCAGAGCAGCCCGTGCTGCCAGATCGGCCACACCGGCAAAAGGCCGGCCATGCCGGGCAGCCACGATACGCTCCGCCACCGCCATGGAAAAACCGACAATTTCCCGCAAACCGAGACGCACACGCCCCTCATCGGTCATGGAATTTTCCCAGAGGCTGGAGTTGATTTCCGGCGGCAAGACCTCTACCCCGTGCCGGCAGGCATCCTGAATCAGTTGCGAGGCCGAGTAGAAACCCATGGGCTGACTGTTGAGCAAGCCGCACAGAAAGGCCGCCGGATGGTGACATTTGAGCCAGGCCGAGGCATAGACCAGCAGGGCAAAGCTGGCGGCGTGGGATTCGGGAAAGCCGTATTCGCCAAAGCCCTGGATCTGGGCAAAAATGCGCCGGGCAAAGGATTCCGGCAGACCATTGGCCGCCATGCCGTCAATCAGCTTCTGTTCGAAATGCTCCAGCCCGCCCTTGCGCCGCCAGGCGGCCATGGAACGGCGCAACTGGTCGGCCTCGCCGGGAGTGAAGTTGGCCGCCACCACGGCCAGTTGCATGACCTGCTCCTGAAAGATGGGGACGCCGCAGGTGCGGGCCAGCACGGCATCGACTGCGGGCGAGATGGATTCCGGCGCCTGCCTGCTGTGGCGGTTCTTGAGATAGGGATGCACCATGTCGCCCTGGATCGGCCCTGGCCGGACAATGGCCACCTCGACCACGAGATCGTAAAAGGTCCGAGGCCTCAGACGGGGCAGCATGGCCATCTGGGCGCGGGACTCCACCTGGAAAACACCGATGCTGTCGGCCCGGCAGAGCATGGCATACACCGCCGGGTCTTCCGCCGGAATATCCTGCATGCGAAAAGGCTGGCCGCGCCGGACGGACAGCATATCCAGCGTACGCCGGATGGCCGAAAGCATACCCAGAGCCAGCACGTCCACCTTGAGCAGCCCCATGGCGTCGAGATCATCCTTGTCCCACTGGATAACGCTGCGCTCGGCCATGGCGGCATTCTCCACCGGCACCAGACGGGCCAGGGGACCACGGGAGATGACGAAGCCCCCGACGTGCTGGGTCAGGTGACGGGGGAAACCGCGCAGGGCTTCGGCCACCGCCAGCCACTTGGCAACGCGGGGTGAATCCGGATCCAGCCCCTGTTCGGCAAAGCGCTCCGGCAACTGTTCGCGCTTGTCCCACCAGGCCAGCGACGCGGTCAGGGCATGGATCTGGGCGGCGCCGAAACCCAGCGCCCGGCCGGCATCGCGCAAGGCGCCCCGGGTCCGGTAGGTAATCAGGGCGGCGGCCAGGGCCGCCCGCTCCCGCCCATATTTGCGATAGATGTACTGGATGACCTCTTCCCGCCGTTCGTGCTCGAAATCAACATCGATATCCGGCGGCTCTCCCCGTTCTCTGGAAAGGAAGCGCTCAAAGAGCAGGGAGGAACGGGCCGGGTCCACCTCGGTCACCCCGATGGCGTAGCACACCGCCGAATTGGCCGCCGATCCCCGCCCCTGGCAGAGAATGCCCTGGCTGCGGGCATAACGGACGATGTCATGGACCGTGAGGAAATAAGGCTCATAGCCGAGATCGGCAATCAGGGCCAATTCATGGGCGATACGTTCGTCCACCGCCATCGGCACCCCGCATGGATAGCGCACGGCCAGCCCTTGCCGGGTTTCCTCCCGCAGCCAGGAGGCCGGCGTGTGGCCGGGGGGAACGATTTCCTCCGGGTATTCATAGCGCAATTCATCCAGGGAAAAATTGCAACGGCTGGCAATGACCAGGCTTTCCGCCAGCAGCTTTGGCGGATAGAGGCGGGAGAGACGCAAGCGGGTACGCAGGTGCCGCTCGCCGTTGGCAAACAAGGCATGGCCCGCCGCAAAAACGGTGGTTTTCAGGCGCAGGGCGGTGAGTACATCCTGCACGGGCCGCCGCGCCCGCAGATGCATGTGCACATCGCCGCTGGCCACCAGGGGCAGGCCGCTGCCGGCGGCCAGCGTTTGCAGGGTATCGAAGCGGCTTTCATCGTCCGGCCCGGCATGGAGTTCCCCCGCCAGCCAGACCCGACCGGGGAAACGGCTGGCCAGCCAGCAGCCATCCTCCACCTGGGCTTCCGGCCCCGGTAACCAGAGAACCAGGCAGTCCGGCACCGCTCCGCTTGGAGCCAGGGATTCCAGATCGCCCCGGACAAGGTGATAACGCCCCTTCTCCGCTCGCCGCCGGGCCAGGGTAATGAGGGCAGAAAGGTTACCGTAACCGGCCCGGTTGCAGGCCAGCAGGACCAGTTTAAGGCCATCGGCCAGCACCAGTTCACTGCCGACGAGGAGTTTTAAACCGACCTCCTTGGCTGCCAGATGGGCACGCACGACGCCGGAGAGGGAGCATTCATCGGTCAGTGCGAGGGCGGCATAGCCCTGCTCCGCCGCCCGTTTGACCAACTCTTCCGGATGGGAAGCTCCGCGCAGAAAGCTGAAATTGGACAGGCAATGCAGCTCGGCGTAATCCGGCAGGGCAGCCTGGGGGTTCACGGGAAGACCCCGTGCAGGAACCAGCCGCCGGCATCACGATAAATCCACAGGGTTTGCCCACGGGGGTTGCTGGCCACGCAATAATCCCGGCGCACATCTCCCACGGCATCGGCTTCGTCGGCATCCCACCAGCCGCTCTCCAGGCGTTCCGGGCGGGTCAGCAAGGCCAGGGGGCCGTGCCAGACAGGCCGCCCGTTGCTCTCGGCGAGCGCTTCCGGCACGGGCAGCAGCCACAGGGGACGGGCGCCTTGTCCACGATCAACGGCAATGTCGACCGTGATTTTTCGCTCACCCGGTGCCAGATGTCGGCTGGCGCACTCAGGCCGGTAATCCGGCACGACCGCCAGCACCTGTACCGCCTCATCCCCGAGGCGGCCGCGCAGGCGTTCCAGGCAGGCCATCACCCCATCGCCGGCCGGGGGACGGTGAAAGAGATCGCCATTGCCGGTCTCCAGGAGAGACACATCCTCTGCTTGCAGGGTGATGGCCTCCACCGGAGCCGCCAGCACCAGCCGGGAAAGATGCTCCCGCAACAGGCGGACCAGCCGCTCCTCATCGGCACTGGCTTCAGCGAGGCGCAGGGATACGGTGCTGCGGCTCCCGTCCTCGTGGCGCAAGAGCAGGCAACCGGCACGCAGCGCCAGCCGCCGCCCGTTCAGCCAGCCGGCCAGAGCGGCAAACAGGCGCCGGCTGGCAAAAAGCAGGGCCTCGGCATGGTCAACGCGGCAAGGCAATTCCAGCCCCTGTGCAAAGGATTCCGGAAAATCAAAAGGCCGGCGCGGATCGGGCAATTCGCCCCAGGCTTGCAGCAGTTCGTTCATCACCGCCTCCCCCAGACGCTGCCGCAAACCGGTCGCTGGCAGGCGGCGCAAATCTTCGAGAATCTCCAAGCCAAAGGATTGCAGGCGGGACAACACGGGCGGCGGCCAGCCCGCTACCGCGACCGGCAAACGTCCGAGAGCCGCCGGCCAGGGATCGCCCTCGTCAAAAATGGCCGAGGCTCCCCCCCACGCCAACCAACTGGCACTCAAGGGAGTCGGCGCTACCGCCCAGGCAATGCTCAATCCCTGCTCCCGACAGCTGGCCAGAGCCATTGCCACCAGAGCCTGGATATTGCCGAACAAACGCCGGCAGCCGCCAATTTCCAGAAGAAGGGTAGCCGGAGGCACCAGCACCACCTGGGGGGTAAAACGCCCCGCCCAGCAGGCCAGGCTTGCCAGCATGGCCTGCTCCTGCGCCTCGTTGCGCTCGAAAACCACCAGCCCCGGCGCCAGACCCAGGGCCGTGGACAGCTTCTGCCCGACCTCAATGCCGGCCTCCCGCGCTGCGCCATCCCCAACCAGGATGCGCCCCCGCGCCACAACGGCGCTAGGCGATGACCGGGAAGGCCTTGCTTCGAGAGGGAGAAGTGGAAAACAAAGGGCGAACCACAGCACGGGAGAGTCTCCCCGGTCGAGGCAAGGGCACCAGAAAAGGCAGGCTGCCCGGCCTTCCCCGACGTTTGAAAAGATGAACGGCAAGCCCCCCGGCCCCGGCTGCCACGGCCAGACGCAAGGGAGCCGGCGACGGTGCCGCAGCGGCAGCCGATGGCCGCCACAGGCAAGCCAGGGTGGGCTGCCCCTCCGCCGCCACTTGAAGCCGGCGCAGGGCGCGGTGATCGAGACGCCCGGCCCCGGCTTCCGGCCAGGCCAGCACAGCAGAAAAGCCGCCGGAACGCAGCAACTGCTCGCAACACCAGGCGAGGTGGCGTCCCGCCCGCACCACCACCAGCCGCTCCGGCACCACCCCGGCAGCGGCCCAAGCGGGCGCATGGGGCAACCAGGGCGGCGCCACCAGAGCCAGCCAGCCGCCCGCAGAGGAAAGACGGGCCAGGGCCGGCAGCAACAAGCTCAATTCACCGATTCCCGGATGCTCGCCGAGCAATTCGGTCAGGCACCCCTGCGGCCAGCCGCCGCCGGGGAGTTCGGCATCAAGTCGGGGATGGCTGCTGGGAATGGCGTCCGCTACCAGACGCGCCAGCGCGTCGCCGCGCCAGACATCGCCTCTGGCCAGAATTTCCTGCAAATCAGCGCCACACCCCGCCGCAAGCGGGGCGGCACTCACGACAAACTGATCAGGTTGCCGCGAATGAGGCCGACGGCAATCCCTTCGATGGCAAATTCCACCTCGGCAGGATTGACGACAATCGGCTCGTAATCGGGGTTTTCGGCAATCAGCTCGACAAAGCCGTTGCGTCGTTTCAAACGCTTGACGGTGACTTCATCTGCCACCCGTGCAATGACAATCTGGCCATCCCTGGCCTGGGCTGTTTTATGTACGGCCAGCAGGTCACCGTCAAGAATGCCGGCATCGATCATGGACAGGCCGCGTACCCGCAACAGGTAATCGGCACGAGGGGAAAACAGGTGGGCATCGAGAGCGTAGCGGTTCTGTATGTTTTCCACCGCCAGGATGGGGGAACCGGCGGCCACCATGCCGATCAGGGGCAGGCCGAGTTGCTCAACCAGACGAATGCCCCGCGCCGAACCGGGTTCAAGGACGATGGCGCCTTTCTTGGCCAGGGCCTTGAGGTGATCCTCGGCGGCATTGGGGGAGGCAAAACCGAAGGCACTGGAAATTTCCGCCCGCGTCGGGGGCGCTCCCAGCACTTCCAGGGTGCTACGGATGAAATCGAGGATTTCCTGCTGACGGGGTGTAAGTTTCA
This sequence comes from uncultured Rhodocyclaceae bacterium, assembly GCA_964536245.1. Lineage (GTDB taxonomy): Bacteria > Pseudomonadota > Gammaproteobacteria > Burkholderiales > Rhodocyclaceae > CAZHVZ01. The sequence continues at coordinate 15,117 of CAZHVZ010000044.1, read as the reverse complement.
TGGCCGGCTCCGGCAAAGAACGATAACTGTATTTTTATACAGCATCAAAAAAAGTGCAAGTAAAACATGAGCGATGAGAACTTCTGTTCTTTACACCGTTTTTATTCTTGCGATGAAACAATAGACAACATCTTTACAGCAGGCGAACTAAGCTTGGTTCATCCTAAGAACCGGGGTTGACACCATGAATCACAAAACCGCACTGCTTGGCCCGGTCGATCGCTCCCTGCCCGGCTGGCAAAAAATCGCCATTACCCTGCTCGCCTGTTGCGCGACCACTCTACTCGCCACCCCCCTCATCGGCCATCTCGACGAAGCCAATATTGTCATGCTCTTTTTGCTGACCGTATTGCTGGTTGCCATCAAGCTGGGGCGGGCCGCCGCTGTGACAGCGGCTTTTTTCAGTGTGCTCCTGTTCGACTTTTTCTTCGTGCCGCCGCGTTTTTCCCTGGCCGTCAACGATGCCCAGTACCTCGTCACCTTTGCCGTCATGCTGTTCACCGCCCTGGTCACAGCGCATCTGGCCACCGGCTTGCGCGCCCAGGCCAGAATCGCCGCCACCCGCGAGCAACAGGCCCACGCCCTGTATGAAGTTGCCCGAGACCTGGCCGGCGCGCTGACCGTGGACCAGGTCGGGGAAATCACCGGAAGATTCCTTCGCAGCATGCAGATGGAAGCCGGTCTGATGCTCCCCGACCGGGAAGGAAAAATCACCGCCACGGGCGCCGAGCCGCACCTTGCCCGCATGGCTTTCGATAGCGGCAAGCCGGTGGAGTGCGATGCCTTTGCCGGCAGCGGCCAGGCTGTGTCCTACTTTCCCTTGCGCGGCCCGATGCGGGTACGGGGCGTGCTCGCCGTTTCCCCCGCTGGAGCCTCTCTCGAACAGGTGCATGAACAAAAGACGCTGCTCGAAACCCTGGCTTCGCTGATTGCCATTACCCTGGAACGCCTGCATTACGTCGAAGTGGCGCAATCGACGCAACTGCAGGTGGTTTCCGAGCGCCTGCGCAGTTCCATTCTATCCGCTCTCTCCCACGATCTGCGTACCCCCCTCACCGCGCTGGTCGGCCTGGCCGATTCGCTGACCATCAGCAAGCCGTCCTTGTCCGAAGCCGCCCTGGAAACGGCACAAGCCATGCACGAGCAGGCCACCCGCCTGGCCGGCCTGGTTGGCAACCTGCTCGACATGGCCCGGCTGCACGCCGGCCAGGTGACCCTGCGGCCGGAGTGGCAACCTATCGAGGAAGTCATCGGAGCCAGCATCAAGCTGCTCGGCAGCGCCCTGGCCCGGCACCCGGTACGAGTCAGCCTGCCCGGCGATCTGCCGCTCCTGCAATTCGACGCCGTGCTGGTCGAGCGGGTTTTCTGCAACCTGCTGGAAAATGCCGCCAAGTATTCGCCACCGGATAGCGCCATCGAAATCACCGCCAGGCAATTGCCCGCTGCCGTCGAAGTCTCTATCTGCGACCACGGCAGCGGCTTCTCCCATGGGCAGCAGGAAGACTGCTTTGAAATGTTCGCTCGCGGCCAGGGCACCTCCACCAAGCCCGGCGCCGGTCTGGGCTTGGCCATTTGCCGGGCCATTGTCGAAGCCCATGCCGGCGAAATTCACGCCGACAACCTGCTGGAAGGCGGTGCCTGCCTGCGCTTCACCCTGCCCACCGGCACCCCGCCAATCATCGAGGAGGAAGCCGTATGAGCGCCCCCGCACGGCCGCCCGAAGGGGGCGCTCGCCCTCCCGCGGGGAGGATGTCGCGCAGCGACAGGAGGGTAGCCCAGTGAGCGACTTGTCGCCAAAAATCCTCATTGTCGAGGATGAAAAGCAAATCCGACGTTTCGTCAAAAGCGCCCTGGAAGGCGAAGGCTGCCATGTCTTCGAAGCCGAGAGCATGGCGCAAGGCCTGGTTGAAGCCGGCACCCGCAAACCCGATCTGATCGTCCTCGACCTCGGCCTGCCCGATGGCAACGGCATCGACTTGATCAAGGATCTGCGCTGCTGGTCGGATGTTCCCGTGCTCATTCTTTCCGCCCGCACAGAAGAAAATGACAAGATTGCCGCTCTCGACATGGGAGGGGACGATTATCTGACCAAGCCCTTCGGCGTCGGCGAACTGCTGGCCCGCTCCCGCGCCCTCTTGCGCCGACAGGCGCGGAGCGGCGAAGCGGCCAGTCCGGAAATAGCATTCGGCGAGGTGTGCGTGGACATGGCCCGTCGTCTCGTCACCCGCAAGGGCGAACTGGTCCACCTCACTCCGCTCGAATACCGCCTGCTCTGCGTGCTGCTGGCCAATGCCGGCAAGGTGATGACCCAGCGTCATTTGCTGCGCGAAGTGTGGGGGCCGGCCTACGTCGAATCCAGCCATTACCTGCGCGTTTATGTCGGCCATCTGCGCCAGAAGCTGGAAGACGACCCCGCCCAGCCAAAATATTTCCTGACCGAAACCGGTGTCGGTTACCGGTTCCAGTCCTGACCCCCTCCATTTTCGGAAAACCAGCATGAGCCAGAATCCCGGCAAACATCAACTCGGCGGCCTCGCCCTGGCAGCCCTCGGCGTCGTTTATGGCGACATCGGCACCAGCCCGCTATACACCATGAAAGAAGTCTTTGCCGGGGCGCACCATCCGGTACCCATCACTCCGGAGAATGTACTCGGCATCCTCTCGCTGATCTTCTGGTCGCTCATGGTGGTGGTTACGGTGAAGTATGTTTCCTTCATCATGCGTGCCGACAACAAGGGGGAAGGCGGCATCATGGCCTTGATGGCCCTGGCCCTGCGGGACTCGGGGGAACACTCATGGCGCAGGAAAACCATCGTCACCCTGGGCCTCTTCGGCGCCGCACTCTTTTACGGCGATGGTGTCATTACCCCCGCCATCTCGGTGCTTTCCGCCGTCGAAGGGCTGGAAATCGCCACCCCGGCCTTCAAGCCCTATGTCATTCCCATCACCCTGGCCGTCCTGGTTGCCCTGTTCATCATTCAGCGCAAGGGAACGGCAAGTGTCGGCGTGCTCTTCGGCCCGGTCATGACCCTCTGGTTCGCCACCCTGGGGATTCTCGGCGTGATCAACATCATCAACGAACCGGCGGTTCTCGATGCGCTCAACCCGTTGCATGGCGCAGTATTTTTGCTGGATAACCCCGGCCTCGGCTTTTTCTCTCTAGGTGCAGTAGTACTCGCCCTGACCGGCGCCGAAGCCCTCTATGCCGACATGGGGCATTTTGGCCGCGAACCGATCCAGATCGCCTGGTTCGGGCTGGTATTGCCGGCCCTGGTACTCAATTACTTTGGCCAGGGTGCCCTCCTGCTCAACGATGCCAAGGCCATTGAAAAC
>CAZHVZ010000044.1:7727-11741 GCA_964536245.1 uncultured Rhodocyclaceae bacterium | reverse complement strand
GTTCTTCCTGCTGGCTCCCGAGTGGGCACTCTACCCGCTGGTCGGACTAGCCACGGTCGCCACGGTCATTGCCTCCCAGGCAGTTATTTCCGGCGCCTTCTCCATCACCCAGCAGGCCATCCAGCTCGGCTATTCGCCGCGCCTGGAGGTGCAGCATACGTCGGAGAAGGAAATCGGCCAGATCTACCTGCCGGCGCTGAACTGGCTCCTGCTGGTCTCCGTCATCGCCCTCGTTCTCGGCTTCGGGTCATCCACCAATCTGGCAGCGGCCTATGGCATTGCGGTGACCGGCACCATGTTCATCACCAACATCCTGGCCATCGTGGTCGCTACCTGCCTGTGGCGGTGGAGTCCATGGCGGGCGATTCTCGGCGCCTTGCCTTTCATTTTTATCGACCTTGCATTCTTTTCCGCCAATCTCGTCAAGATCGCCGACGGTGGCTGGTTCCCGCTCGTTTTTGGCCTGCTGGTCTTCATCCTCCTGAACACCTGGAAGCGCGGTCGCGAGCTGCTGCACGAACGGCTGGCCGCCGACGCCCTGCAACTCAAGCCTTTCATTGCCGACATTGGCGGCAGCGGTACCAGCCGGGTGCCCGGCACCGCCATTTTCATGACGCCGGACCCGGACAGCGTACCCCACGCCATGCTGCACAGCCTCAAGCATTACAAGGTACTGCATGAGCGGATCATCGTACTCAGCGTCAGCGTTTTCGATGTACCCTACGTGCCGGATATCGACCGGGTGGAAGTCAGAAAGCTGGAGGGAAATTTCTTCAAGGTCATCGTCCAGTACGGATTCAAGGACGAGCCTGATATTCCGGAGGCGCTGGCCTGTTGCGGTGAAGCAGGTTTGCCCATCGACATGATGGATACCTCCTTCTTCCTCGGCCGGGAAACGCTGATTCCCAAACTCGGTTCGGACATGAGCTACTGGCGCGCCCTGCTTTTCGTCGCCATGTTCAGGAACGCCGGCAGCGCCACGGCATTTTTCAAGATACCTTCCAACCGGGTGGTGGAACTTGGCTCACAAATCACCTTGTAAGCCCGCGTATCAGGCCGGGAGGTCGATCCCCTTCAACTTCCGGTACATGTCCACCGCATAGGAATCGGTCATCCCGGCCACAAAATCAGCTACTTGCAGCAGGCGCACGTAGGGATCGGAATCGGGAATGCCGCCATACCCCAGGAATTGGGTCGGCAGCAGTTTGAGCAGCATGCGTTCGCGGGTGGTCATGCGGGCGTGGCCGGCGCCGGCTTCGACGGCGTTGGTGTACAGGGCGAGCAAACCGCCCAGCACCTCGAAACCGGCGGTTTCGATTTCCAGCGCCGGGCGGACGGTGTAGATGGTTTCCTTGGCCAGTTTGAGAATGGCCTGCAAGGGATGGAAGATGGGGGATTTTTCCAGCAATTCGTCGTCGAAATCACCGCAGAGAATGGCTTCCTCATTTTCCAGAAAGACCGCCGCTGCGCTTTCCAGCAGGCGGCCAATGGCCTTGGCGCGCAGGTATTCGAGGCGCTCCTTGGGGTCGTGCAGGCGTTCCAGCCGCCCGCCGCTGACGCTGGAGCCGGCCAGGTCGGCGAGCAGGCATTCGGCATCCTTGTAGGGCACAAAGCCGAGCCGTGCGGCATCCTCCAGATCAACAATCAGGTAGCAGGTGTCGTCCGCCACCTCCACGAGAAAGGCCAGGGGATGCCGCCGCCAGGCCTGGCCGGGAACCCGCTCGACGAGACCGGTGGTTTCCGCCACCCGGCGAAAGGCTTCGGCATCCTGCTGGAAGTAGCCGAACTTCTTGCCGCTCTTGCCGTCCAGGGATTCATCGAGCAGCGAGGGGCGGGGGTATTTGGTAAAGGTGGCCAGCACGGCGCTGGTCAGTTGCAGGCCGCCGGGGTTGGCCGGGCTTTGCAAGCGGCTGACGATGCGAAAGCCCTGGGCATTGCCTTCGTAGCGGTCAAAATCGGCGCGCTGGGCAGGAGTAAAGGGATGCTTTTCGAGCAGGCCGGAAGCGCGAAACCATTCCCGGATGGCATCTTCCCCGGCGTGGCCAAAAGGGGGATTGCCGATGTCGTGGGCCAGGCAGGCGGCGGCCACGACCGCGCCGAAATCGCCGGATTCCACATCCTGCATGCCGTGCCTGGCGATGATCTCGCGCCCCACCATGGCGCCGAGGGAACGGCCGACACAACTGGCTTCCAGGCTGTGGGTCAGGCGAGTGCGGACATAATCACTCTTGGAGAGGGGGAAAACCTGGGTCTTGTCCTTCATCCGCCGGAAAGCGGAGGTGAACACGATGCGGTCGTAATCCTGCTGAAAAGCTGTGCGCTCCGGCGCACTGGGGGCCGAACCGGCTCCCAGGCGATCGGCCGAGAGAAGCTTTTCCCAAATCTGGCGGCTGGTCATGGCTTAATAACGGAAGGTGGCCAGCAGTTCATCAAACAAGGGCTTGGCCTGGGCCAGCGCTCCATCGGGAACCACCATCTGGGCCATGAAGAAGGCAGTCGGTCCCTCCAGCAGCAGGTAAACAACCTGTGACAACTGCCCCTTGATACTGATTCTGGCCTGATAGCTCCATACATTGCGCCCGCCGACCCTGCCCGTTTCCACGGCAGAAAGCTGGCCGCCCTGCTGGGTCATGGTGTCGCGACTGGTTTTCAGAACGAAATCCGGGGTAACCGAGCCGTCATCCTTTTTGACGGCACTGACCTTGACCACCGGGTAGCTGCCCTGCACCGCCTGCTTGAGGAGGAAATCCACCACCGGGCCGCCGTAGTGGTTATTGCCGGTGGCTTCCTGATCGCGCATCTCCCATTTGCCAGCGGGGGGCGTTACCTCTAATTGCCCGAAGCGGTCGGCAGTGTAGCCTTTTTCCGTCATTTGCCCGGCGTAGGCGCCGGTGACCAGCCCGCCAACCGCCAGCACCACTCCGAAAATCCGGTTCAACCACCTTTTTTGCATTTTTACCCCATTGCCGATCCTGTCCGAAGCGGCAAGTTTACTCCCCTTCCACCTCGGCCCGTACATGGGCCGGCAGAGGGACGGATTTTCCGGTGCCGGTGTCCATCCACACCACCTTGGCAGCCCCTTCGGCATAGAGTCGGTCATCGCCCTCGACCCGCATTTCGACATGGGTCTGCACACTGGAGCGTCCAGGCTGATCGCAGTAGGTTCTGACCTCCACCGTTCCCGGATAGGTCATGGGAATGAAAAAGGTGCAACTGGCATTAATGATGACCGGACCATCGCTGCCCTTGCCGACCACCACACCGACCGCCTCCAGCCATTCGCAGCGGGCCTGTTCCATGAAACGGAAATAGACGGTGTTGTTGATGTGGCCGTAGGCATCCATGTCGCCCCAGCGCATGGGGATGCGGGTCAGGTGAATCAGCTTCCGGTGATGCGCTTTGCTGTGCTCCATGTCCTTGTTTTTCCTGTGGGGTTGAAAATTAGTTCTCCATACTGTACCGTATTGTCTACAACGTTACAACATAATGGAAAATCGAGGAGAACACATGGAACGCGAAGCAATGGAGTTCGACGTCGTCATCGTTGGCGGCGGCCCGGCTGGCCTGGCCTCGGCCATCCGCCTGAAACAGATGGCAGCGGAAACCGGGAAGGAAATCGGCGTTTGCCTGATCGAAAAAGGGGCTGAAATCGGCGCCCATATTCTCTCCGGCGCCGTCATGGATCCCCGTGCCCTGTCCGAGTTACTGCCTAACTGGAAGGAAGAAGGCGCCCCGCTCAATGCGCCGGTCTCTGAGGACCGCTTCTTCATCCTCAATGAAAGCGGCGCTTCCCGCGTCCCAAACTGGGCCTTGCCCGGCTGTTTCCACAATGAAGGCAATTACGTCATCTCCTTGGGCAACGTCTGCCGCTGGCTGGGTCAGCAGGCGGAGGCGCTGGGCGTCGAAATCTACCCGGGGTTTGCCGGTTCAGAAGTTCTGTTTGATGAAAACGGTGCCGTCAAGGGCGTCGCCACCGGCGATATGGGCCTGCTACGGGATGGAAGCCAGGGGCAC
>CAZHVZ010000044.1:0-7717 GCA_964536245.1 uncultured Rhodocyclaceae bacterium | reverse complement strand
CCCGGGAATGGAGCTGCACGGCAAATACACCTTCTTCGCCGAGGGCTGCCGGGGCCATTTGGGCAAGCAACTGATGGCCCACTTCAAACTCGAAGACGGTGCCGATCCGCAGACCTACGGCATCGGCCTCAAGGAACTGTGGGAAATCAAGCCGGAACAGCACCAGCCGGGATTGGTGGTGCACACCGGCGGCTGGCCGATGGAGCCCGACACCTATGGCGGCGGCTTCCTTTACCATCTGGAGAACAATCAGGTCGCGGTCGGATTTGTCGTCGGCCTTGGTTACAGCAACCCGCACCTGTCGCCCTTCGAGGAATTCCAGCGCTACAAGACGCACCCGGAAATCCGCAAGTTCCTGGAAGGGGGCAAGCGCATTTCCTACGGCGCCCGCGCCCTCACCGCCGGCGGCCTGCAATCCCTGCCCAAGCTGACCTTCCCCGGCGGCGTGCTGGTCGGCGACGATGCCGGCTTCCTCAACGCCGCCCGCATCAAGGGTTCCCACTGCGCCATCAAGAGTGGCTCCCTGGCTGCCGAAGCCTGTTTTGCCGCCCTCGCCAGCGAACGCCAGCGCGATGAACTGACTGCCTATCCGGAGGCCTTCAAGCAGAGCTGGCTGTACAAAGAGCTGCACAAGACCCGCAATTTCAAACCGTGGATGAACAAGGGGCTGAAGACGGGTTCCCTGATGTTCGGCATCGATCAGGTGGTTCTTGGCGGCAAGGCTCCGTGGACTCTGCACAACACCAAGCCGGACCACGCCAAGCTCAAGCCGGCCTCCGAATGTCAGCCCATTGCCTATCCCAAACCGGACGGGGTCATCACTTTTGATCGCCTGTCCTCGGTTTTCCTCTCCAGCACCAATCACGAGGAAGACCAGCCCTGCCACCTGCAACTGAAAGATGCAGCGGTGCCGATCAGCGTCAATCTGGCTCAATACGACGCCCCGGAACAGCGTTTCTGCCCGGCCGGCGTTTATGAAATCCTGCGCGATGAGTCGGGCAACAATCCCCGCTTGCAGATCAACGCCCAGAACTGCGTTCACTGCAAGACTTGCGATATCAAGGACCCAACCCAGAATATCAACTGGGTCGTCCCCCAGGGCGGCGAAGGGCCGACCTACCCCAATATGTAGGCGTTCTCCCCTCAACGGGCCGCCCAAAGCGGCCCGTTTTCCTTCTACCGCAGTGCAGCAAACGGTCAGGAAAATTCCGCTATAATCGTAAGGCTAAACCTTGGGAGAACATCAAATGGGCTTTCTCGCCGGCAAGAAAATCCTGATCACCGGTCTGCTGTCCAAGCACTCGATTGCTTATGGCATCGCCAAGGCCTGCCACCGGGAAGGCGCCCAGCTGGCTTTCACCTACCAGAACGAGCGCTTCATCGACCGCATCAACAAATTCGCCGCCGAATTCGACAGCCAGCTGACCTTCCCTTGCGACGTGGCCAGCGACGAACAAATCACCCAACTCTTCGTGGAACTGGGCAAACACTGGGACGGCCTGGATGGCCTGGTCCATTCCATCGCCTTTGCGCCGACCGAATCCATTGAAGGGGACTTCCTGGAAGGTATTTCCCGGGACTCCTTCCGCATCGCCCACGAAATTTCCTCCTACAGCTACCCGGCGCTGGTCAAGGCTGCCCGCCCCATGATGCAAGGCCGCAAAAGTGCCGCCCTCGCCCTCTCCTATCTGGGAGCGGAGCGTACCATGCCCAATTACAACACCATGGGCCTGGCCAAGGCCAGCCTGGAAGCCGCTACCCGCTACCTGGCGTTCTGCCTCGGCCCCGAAGGCATCCGCGCCAACGCCATCTCGGCCGGCCCGATCAAGACCCTGGCCGCTTCCGGCATCGGCAATTTCGGCAAGCTGCTGTCCTACAACTCCCACCATGCGCCGCTGCGCCGCAACGTCACCATCGACGAAGTCGGCAATGCAGCTGCTTTCATGCTCTCCGACCTGGCCAGCGGCATTACCGGGGAAATCCTCTATGTCGATGGCGGCATGAACACCACCGCTTTGGGCAACGCCGACCCGCTGCCCGCCTGATTTGCCAGGCAGCCCCGCAAATAACGCCGGCCCGAGGGCCGGCGTTATGCTTTCAGGTGAAAGCAGACCAGAGCCTTGAGGCGACTGGCGGTACGCTGCAAATCCTTGCCCAGCAGTTGTTCAAGACCAGTCCCGATCGCACTGAACAGGTCTTCAACCCCGGCACTGGCGGTAATCCCCAAAGGTAACTCCGCCTCCCAGGCGGCATCGGCCAACCAGATCAAGCGACGCAGGGCATCCCCGTCACCTGGCCCAAAGCGGGGAATTCCCGTCAGCATCAGACAGGGAAGCCGCTGGCACAACGCGGCATAGTCGGCAGGTCCGAAATGCCCGCTGCACAGAGCGTGGAATGTAAAACGGCAAGCGGCGGATGAATTGCCTTGATCAGCGCCCCCCTTGCCCGCCATCCACAGCACCGGATCGTGCTCCGGCGTACAGGCCACCAGCCAGCGGGATTTTCCCTTCTCGACAAAGCCGTCCCGGTAGTCCCGACCGCTGTCCACCTCGACGAAATCGCAGCGCTGGCGCAACACGGAGACCAATGGATCGAAATGCCTGGCCCGCCGGGCATGGTCGGGGGTGTCCGGCCACAGCGCCCAGGGACAATGGTTGGCGGTGATCACCAGTTTGACTCCCATCTCGCCCAGCAGCCCAAAGGCCCGGCCAAGAATGGCCGCATCGGCAATATCGTAGACATGCAGTTCATCCAGCGCCAGTAAACGGGCCGGGCCAAGCAGGGAACGAATGGCAGCCTGGAAAGGCGCCTCCTTGCCGCCTTCCGGGCCAGAAGCACGATGGAAGGCATCGAGAAATACATGCTGATGGAAGCGACGCACCAGGGTACTCGGCATGGCCTGCACCAGGGAACCCAGCAGCCGGGTTTTGCCCCGGCCCACTCCCCCCCACAGAAACACCCACTTCGCCATCGGGTTCTGCTTCCTGGGCCACCAGCGCCGGGTTGGGCGAGGAGGATGGATCGTGGCCAGCAGCTCCCCCAGCCGCCGGATTGCCGCCAACTGGGAAGCATCGGCCATGATGCCGGACGATTGAAATTTGGCAAGAATCGTCGTGACATGATCAGGAACAGCGACAGACATGATGTTTGCACCAACGCAGGAAGCTAACCCGAGCATTATGGTTTGGCTTAAGCTATACGGCGAATATCAAATTTTCACCGCTGCCATCGCAAAAACTTATGCCAAGTCTGCGCCAGATTCGTTACTTCCTGAGCGTTGCCGAACGGGGAGGGTTCACCCCGGCGGCAACCGCCCTGTACATTGCCCAACCTGCCCTGAGCCGGCAAATTGCCCTGCTGGAAACAGAAATCGGCTTCCCCCTCTTCACGCGGGAAGCACGGGGAGTTCGCTTAACCCCGGCGGGAGTCCGGTTTCGGGACCGGGTTCAGGGGATCGAGCGCTCCCTCCTGGCGGCGGTCGAGGAAAGCCGGCAATTGAGTAACGGCGAAGCCGGCGTACTCCGCCTGCTGCATTCCAGCTCGATTCCCGTTACCCGCTTGTTGCCAGCCATCCGGCAATTTGTCGAGAGCACCCCGAAGGCCAGGCTGGACCTGGACCGCATTTCTTCCGAACAACAGGTCTCCGAAATTGCCGACGGCCAGGCTGATATCGGCATTATCCGGCTACCGGTGCTGCACCGTGATCCGTCGGTACGCTTTCTGGAACTGGCTGCAGAACGCCTGTGGGTGGCCCTGCCCACGGCTCATCGACTGGTGCAAAAAGAAAGCATTGCCTTGGACGAACTGACCGGGGAAGCCTTTGTTTCCGCCGTGCACCGGGAGCGTGGAGGACTGGCGCGACGGGTAACCGAGCTGTGCCTGTCCCGGGATTTTGTCCCCAGGCTCGCCCCGGTCATTTCCCGCAAGACCTCCATGCTTGATCTGGTAGGCGCTGGCTACGGCATTGCCATTGTTCCCGAAAGCATGACCGCTCTCTGCAATGAAAATACCGCCTGCCGCCCGCTCAGGGACCACGACGCTTTTTCGGCAACGGCTCTGCTGCTCCCCCTGAACCCGTCGCCATTGGCCCGGCGCTTTACGGAAACTGCCTTGAACCTTTGGGCCGACGCTTCGGCAGACACGGCAGGATGGAGTAACCCGGCTTGATTCCGAAGCATTTCCCTGACCCTCCAAGCCCCGGCCAGCAATGAAAAACGGGCCACACCGGCCCATTTTTCATTTCTCCGGCAAAAGGCCTATTTGTCCTTCTGCTCCAGAACCGACTGGTGAATTTCCACCTTGTAGCGAGTGCGCAGGGCAGACAGGTAGGCCTGCACCTCTTCCTGCACGGCCATCGTATTGACCTGACGCAGCATGGCCTGGCGGCGTGCATCGTCCAGTTTTTCGCCGGCTTCCACCTTGACCAGCTTGAACAGGGCGTAACCGGTACCCGGCAATTCGGTCCCGGTATAGGTCGGCAGCTTGCCCGCATCCATCTTGAAAATCGCTGCCACGGCCTGCGGTGGAACCAGGCGGGAATCCATACGGGAAACCGTCTTGGCCGCCCCCCAGGTGAGATGATCCTCGCCCTTCTTGAGCGCATCCAGGCTGGCTTCGCCGGCCTTCTTTGCAGCAGCCTGGGCTTCCTGGCGCTTGAGCAGGGTTTCGATATTGGCTTTAACGCCGTCGAGAGGCTGCATGGCGGTGGGCTTGTGCTCCACCATGCGGGCCGCCACCAGGGTATTGGGGGCAATTTCCACCGATTCGGTGTTGCGGTGGTTCTTGATGACTTCGTCCGAGAACAGGGCGGTCAGTACCTTTTCATTGCCCAGCGGGCCATTGGCCGGGTTGGGCTGACGGGTCAGCCAAGCGGACTGCTTGACGGCAAGCTTGAATTTTTCGGCCACCGGCTTGAGGCTGTCGGATTGCTCATAAACCATGTTGCTGAAGGCTTCGGCGGCCTCGGCAAATTTGCGGGCGGCGGCAGCCTTCTTCAGTTCAGCCTCGATTTCTGCCTTCACTTCACTCAACGGCTTTTCCTTGGCGGCACGTATGCTGGTCACCTTGATGAGGTGGAAACCGAAGTCGGATTCCACCACCCCGGAAAGCTCGCCCTCTTTCAGCTTGAAGGCGGCATCCTCAAAGGGCTTGACCATGGCGCCACGGCCAAAGAAACCCAGATCGCCGCCCTTGGCAGCCGAACCGGGATCATCGGAATTTTTCCTGGCCAGGTCGGCGAATGCAGCCGGAGTTTTCTTCAGTTCGGCGAGAACTTCCTCGGCCTTGGCTTTGGCCCGGGCTTTGTCGCTTTTTTCCAGGCCGATCAGGATATGGGCGGCACGGCGCTCTTCGGGCAGGGCATAGCGCTCCTTGTGACCGTCGTACCAGGTTTTGATTTCGGCATCGCTGACTGCCAGTTGGGAACCCAGGTTTTCTGCCGAGAGGACCACGAATTCCGCGCGCACCTGTTCGGGAATTTCAAACTGGGATTTGTTGGCATCGTAGAATTTCCGGGCAGCGCCTTCTTCGAGCTTCACCTTGTCCAGGAAACCATCCAGGGACAAGCGATATTCCATGACATTCCGTTTTTCGGTCTGGATGGCCACAATCCGGTCATTCACCGTCTTGGCGACAAAACCTGACTGCCCCACCGAACCGGCCAACTGTTGCAGCGTGAGATCCTGGCGCAACTGTGCCTCAAAGCCTGCCGGACTCATGCCCTGAGCACGAACGACCGCTTCATAGCGTTCGTTGGAGAACTTGCCGTTTTCCTGGAAAGCCTGGATGCCGACGATCGTCCGCCGCACCATATCATCGCTGACCATCATGTGATTCTTGCGGGCTTCCTGCTTGAGCAATTGCTGATCGACGATATCATCAAGTACCGCCTTGCGGGCTTCCGGATTGTCCAGCAGCTTGGGATCGACATTTCCCCCCATCTGGGCACGCAGGCGCTCCTGCTGTTCCCGCAGGGCTTGCTGGAACTGTTGCAGGGAAATTTTGGTATCCCCGACCTTGGCCACACCGTCGTCGCTGACATTGCGGACGTAGGACTCGACGCCGAAGAAGGCGAACGGCAGAGTAATCAGGGCAAGAAAAATCTGGACAATTTTCTTGTTATTGCGAACCGCATCAAACATGGCAGTGAGGTCTTTCGAAAATTACATGAAAAAAAGCGAACTCGCGTTCGCCCTTTTTCTTCGTTGCCAGCGCGGAACAGAGTTATCGCGCAGACCAACAAATCAATTAAATTCAATCAATTAAAAGGCATTTATAAAGCGATTTCGCGATGTTGTTCACACCACTCAGCTTTGCTCGCGGATTCTAACAGAATGCCGGAATATCGCCTTCTTCCCGTTCGCCGTAAACTTGACCCCTTGTATTACAGCTTTGTAATGGCAATGACTGCGTCGCCGCGCTAAGCTCCGGACAAGGAGAATTGTCATGAAAGTCCTGCTCGTCGAAGATGAAAAGAAAATTGCCGATTTTGTTTGCGCCGGTTTCAAGGAACAGGGTTTCGTCGTTGAACATTGCGACGAGGGGCTGTCCGGTTTTGCCCGTGCAAGTACCGGGGAATACGACATTATCGTGCTCGACATCATGCTGCCCGGCCGCGACGGGCTGTCCATCCTGAAAGGCCTGCGCAAGGCCGGCAACGTTACTCCGGTCATTCTGCTCACCGCCCGCAACGAACTGGACGACCGTATCGAAGGACTCAATCTGGGGGCCGATGATTACCTGGCCAAACCCTTCTTTGTCGAGGAACTGGTTGCTCGCATCCAGGCCCTGCTGCGCCGGGTATCCGGTGAACGCCAAAACATGCTCAGCGTCGGCGAACTGCGCCTCGACCGCATCAGCCGGGAAGCCACCTGGTCCGGCGAAACTGTGGACCTGACCAGCCGCGAATTCAACCTTATCGAATACCTTATGCGCTCACCGGGCCGGGTATTTACCCGTACCCAGATTCTCGAACACGTCTGGGGTTACGACTTTGACCCCAGCACCAATGTGGTCGATGTTTGCATCCAGCGCATCCGCAAGAAAATTGCCTCCATTGGCGGCAACGAGGGCGGCGAGTCCCCCATCGAAAGCGTACGGGGTGTCGGCTACCGCTTCCGAAAAGTGCCATGATCCGCTCCTTCCGCCTCCGCCTTGCCCTGCTTTCCGCCCTGCTCAGCGGCCTGGCCCTGGTAGCCTTCGGATTCAGTACCTGGTGGCTGACCAGCAGCGTCAAGCTGGAACAGATCGAGAGCCAGTTACGCCTCTACGCCGAGCGGGAAGCCGCTCATCCACCTGACATCCCCGCCCGCAGCGGGATCGAGATGGAGATCGCCCGCAGCATCAACCTGCAAAGCGCCGGCAACCTGTTCATCCTCATCCAGGACAAGGAAGGCAAAGTCGTTTATCAGTCCGCCACCTGGCCGGCCAGCCTGGACCCGGAGGCGCTGCCCTGGCCCCGCCCCCCTCCGGCAAAACCCGGCGCCGGAACAAGCAGCTGGCTGATCAGCGAGGCCGTCGCCAGCGAGCCCCCTCCCCCGCGCCAACTGGCGCAACTCGGCCCCCATCCCGGCCCGGGCCGTTTCCCGCCGACCGGAAACAATCCTCCCAGATCGGAAAACGATGACCCACGCCGCCGGGAAGAATGGCGACCGCCGCCCCCCCCTCGCTCCGACCCTCCCCCCCGCAATGCCTTTCGCCCGGAACGGAATTTTTCTCC
>CAZHVZ010000043.1:5646-24954 GCA_964536245.1 uncultured Rhodocyclaceae bacterium | reverse complement strand
CGACCTACTTTGACTACAACTGGACGGTGCGCGGCGACCTGGATCCGGCGCTGCAGGAGAAGATCAAGCAGGCCTTCCTCAGCCTGGATCCTGCCGTCCCGGCCCAGGCCGAGATCCTCAAGCTGCAGCGGGCCAGCCGTTTCATCGAAACCAGGCCCGAGAACTATCAGGGCATCGAAGCGGCCGCGACCCAGGCCGGTCTGCTGAAGTGATCGCCGTTGCGCTGGAGGGGGCAGGACTGAGGCTCGGCGAGAGTCGCATCCTGCATCCGCTTCGCCTGCAGATCGAGGCGGGGGAGTGTGTCGCCATCATAGGACCGAGCGGCGCGGGCAAGACCAGCCTGCTGCGGCTGATCGGCACCGAGCTGCGTGGCGTGGGTAGGCTTGCCCTCTGGGGCCAGGATCCCTGGGCTCTCTCCACCCGGGCCCGCCAGCGGCTGTATCTGGCCTATGCCCAGACCCGCATGTTGCACGGTCAGACCCGTTATTCCGTACCCTCGCTGTTTCTGGACGAATTGCCCCCGGAACTGCTGCTCAAGCTCAATCGCCGGCCTCAGCCGGCCTCCCCGCCTTCAGCCGCCTATGGGTCCGGCTATGCGACGGCCCAGGCCGAACCGGCCGGGGGCTTGCGCATCGGCCAAAATGTCGAGCACGCCAAGTTCGGTCTGGGGGTCATTGTTGCGGCCCAGGGGCGGGGCGGGGACGCCCAGGTACAGGTCAATTTCGGCAGCGCCGGAATGAAATGGCTGGCCCTGGAGTACGCCAAACTCAAACCGGTATAGTCTGGCGGGAGCGTTGTTCAGTCCAGAGGGCCGGGGCGCCCCAGGTGATAGCCCTGGGCGTAGTCGATGCCGATTTCGCGCAGGGTTTCCAGGGTCAGGGAGTCTTCCACGAATTCGCCGACGGTCAGCATGTTCATGGCCGAACCGATTTCGCCGATGGATTTGACCATGGCCCGGTCCACCCGGTCGGTGCCGATGCCCACGACCAGCTGCCCATCCACCTTGAGCATCTGTACTGGCAGTTTTTTGAGCTGGCCATAGGAGGCAAAACCGCTGCCAAAGTCATCCAGGGCGAAACGGCAGCCCATGTGCCGGGCATCCTGGATGAAGTGACCGAGGGATGTGGATGGGCGAACCATGCTGGACTCGGTGACCTCGAAGCAGATCTGGCTGCCCCGGACCGAACTCTGGCGCAGCAGTCGGGCGGCGGTTTCGACAAACTCCGGGTCGCTCAGGCTCTGGCCCGAGAGATTGATGTTGTAGAAGGGGGCGATCTCTTCCTGCGGGCGTCTGGTCACCCATTGCAGGGCCTGATCTACCACCCAGCGGTCAATCTGGGGCATCAGCCCGTAGTGCTCCGCCGTCGGCAGGAAGTGTCCGGGGGGAATGAGTCGGCCATCGCTATCCTTGAGCCGGACAAGGAACTCGAATCCGGGGGGGAGTCCCGCTCGCAGGGGGTAGATCAACTGGCTGTGGAGAACAAAACGCTGGTTCTCCAGAGCCTCATGCAAGGTGGGCAGCCAGCGTTTTGCCCCGTGCCGCTCGATAATGCGCGGGTCATCCGCATCAAAAACGACAATCTCGCTATAGCCGGCCCGGCGGGCAACCTGCGTGGCCGAGTCGGTTTCCTGGAAGAGCAGCTGCGGATGCAGGATGTGCTCAGCGATGCAGGAGACGCCGGCGACGGCATTGACCGTAAGCTGCCGCAAGCCCCACTGAAAGCTGTGGGTGTTGAGCCGGGTGAGCAATGTCCGGATGGTTTCCTGGGCCTCACCAAGAGGCGTTCCGGCGAGGAGCAGGGCCAGGCGTCCGCTGTCCACCCGGGCCGCCATGGCGTTCTGGTTGCTGATTTCGCGAAAATACCCGGCGATGTCCTGCAAGAGCGCATCACCGGCTTCAAAGCCGAAAGCATCATTGGTCGAGCGCAGGTTGCCGATATCGAAAAAAGCCAGCGCCGAGGGATGGCGCTGATCGTGCCAGGCAGCAATGGCCGCCGATAGCCGGTCTTCCAGCTGGCGCCGGTTGGGCAGGCCGGTCAGGTGGTCGTGGCGGGCGCGAAAGTCGATTTCGTCGCGCAGCGCCCGCTGTTCCGTGGTGTCGTCATGGATGGCGATGTAATGGCTGATTTTGTTGCCGGCGTCGCGTACCGGGCAAATGGTCTCCTGGGACCAGTAGGTGCTGCCATCCGGACGGCGCCGGGCGTGCTCGGTCCTGGCCGAGTTCTCGCCGAGAGCATGGTCGCCGGTGTTGAAGGAAGCAAGGGCCTGCCCCTGAATGGACTGCTTGTCGGCACGAACCAGGGCGACAAAACTCGGGTTGGCGTACTCGATGCGGCCATCGGCGTTGGCAATGGCGACTCCGCTCGGCACCTGTTCGATCGCCCTGAGCAAGGTCAGGGCCGTGCTCTGCGCCCGTTCCCGGTCGGTGTGGAGATTGGCCAGAAGGCGTTTGGTCTGGGCCAAATTGCGAACCCGCATGCGGAATTCGGCATCGGCAACGGGCTTTAATACGTAGTCGTTGACCCCGAGGTGAAACAGTTCAATGCGCCGGGCCAGATCGTCAAAGGCGGTCAGCGCCAAGACCGGCGTTTCCCCGCGCTGGCCGGGGTGGCGCCGGATGGCGTTGACCAGGCCGATGCCGCTCATGGTGCCGCTCAACACGATGTCGGTGATGACCACACTGAAGTCGCCGGCGGCAAAGGCTTCGAGGGCGGGAGCGGCATCGGCAAAGGCCGTCACCCGGCAGCCATAACTTTCCAGCATGGCCTTGTAAATGGCGCGCTGACTGTCGGCGTCTTCGACGAGCAGGACGTCAGCATCGATCTGTTCGTGCAACTGGAGAAGCCGCTGAAGAAAGGTGATCAGGGCTTCTGCGTTGTCTCGATGGAAGATTTCGGTGATTCCGGCTGCCAGTGCTTCCTGGGTCAAGGCTGCGCCTTCGCTGGAGGTCAGCAGCATGAACGGGGTGGTGTCGGAATGGGGGAGTTCCCGGAACTTCTGGCAAAGCGCAATCCCGGACATGTCCGGCAGGTGGTAGGCGGAGCAAACGGCGTCAAAATTTTTCTGGCCGAGCGCGGCAAGCGCTGCCTCACCGCTTTCGGCCATGACCGGCACGAGACGGGTTCCGTTGAACAGATTGCTGAGAATCTGGTGGAAGAGCCGGGAAGAATCGACGATCAGGATATGCATGGGGCGAGGTGGACCGCGTTGCAAAGCGAGATGGTCAGATTATGGCTATGAAATGGATTTTGGTGTTTGGTTTTTGTCCTCGATGGAGGCTTTCAGAAAGTAATGCATCGCCTCCTGCCGCAGCATGGCCTGCAATTCCGCTTCTCCCGCCTGCCCGATCAAGGTGTGGGCAGCGGCTGCGAGGTCGGCAAAAAGGGTGATCAATTGCGGGTCGAAGTGGCTGCCGGCGTCGCGCCGGAGGATGGTCATGGCGTGCTCGAAGGGCATGGGTTCCTTGTAGGGGCGGCGGGACGTGAGCGCATCGAAAACATCAACGATGGCAAATATCCGGGCGTTGAGAGGAATTTCCTCCCCCTTCAGTCGGCGAAGATAGCCGGTGCCGTCATATTTTTCATGGTGCCCCTCGATCACTTCCCGGGCGCCGCTCAGCCAGCCGGACTGGTTGATGATGCCAACGCCCAGAGCAACGTGTGTGCGCATGGTGGCAAACTCTTGATCAGTCAGTTTGGCGGGTTTGAGGAGGATGTTGTCGCTAATCCCGATCTTGCCTACATCGTGCAGAAAGGCGCCGAGAATCAGGTTGCGCATGGCCGAAGCGGGAAGGCCGACGGCTTGTGCCAGGCGTATGGCGTAGAGGGTGACCCGGTAGTTGTGGTCGCCGGTATCCGAATCCCGCTGGGCGATGGCCGCTCCGAGAACCGAGGCGATTTCCAGGTTGCCCTTGAGCACCTGCCGGGAGAAGCGGGTGACATCCCGGTTGAGGGTGATGATAATCGGGTAGAGCAGGATGGTGGTGGCAAGAACGGCAATCAGCACGGCGATCAGGGTGCGCCACAACTGGTCCCGGAACTGGCGCAGCATTTCCGGATCAACCACGAATACTCCCTCGAAGTAGCCGGCCTGACCGCCGGCCTTGCTCGGTAGGGGGACGAGAACCTGAACCACGGTGTCGTCGCCGATGATGAATTTCTCGTAGTGGCTGGAGGTGTCGAGAGGGAAACGGTGCTTGACGGTTTTCAAAGCGTCTTCAATATGCTCGAACTTGGGGTTGATCACTTCCAGGATCCGGTTCTCGTGGCGGTCGTACACTTCGATGATGACAAAGTTGCGGGTGACGAATTCCCGTGCCTGAGCTTCCAGTGAGGCCAGCTGTTCCGGCGTGCGATGACCGGTGTCCAGTCCCTCCGGGGCAAAGCGCTCTGCCTGGTTGGCGGCGAGGGCGACCACAGCGTCGTCGATCTGCTCGATTTCAAGATAGTAAGTCAGTCCTCCAGCGAGGACGGATACGGCTACCCAGGCTACGAGTAGGCGACGAAACACGATGCGGTGGATTGAAATCATGCCCTAATGATAACCTCCCACCTTTAGCAGGAATATTAAAGAAGCCTTAAGGAGCGAAAAATGACCTACGCCATTCGTATGCACCAGACCGGGGGGCCGGAAGTCCTGCGCTGGGAAGAAATCACTCTGGCGGCTCCGGGGCCGGGCGAGGCGCGAATTCGGCATGCAGCGGTCGGGCTCAACTTCATTGATACCTACCATCGCAGCGGGTTGTACCCGCTCCCCCTGCCCAGCGGTATTGGTCTGGAAGGGGCCGGGGTGGTCGAGGCGATTGGTGAAGGTGTCAGCGAGGTGGCCGTAGGCGATCGTGTGGCCTACGCCGGCGGCCCGGTGGGCGCGTATGCCCAGGCACGCAATATTCCGGCGCATCGCCTGCTCAAACTGCCGGAGTCGATCACCTTCAATACCGCTGCCGCCATGATGCTGCAAGGGCTGACGGCAGCCTATCTGCTGCGCCGCACCTATCGCGTGCAGGCCGGCGATGCCGTGCTCATCCATGCCGCCGCCGGCGGTGTCGGGCTGATTGCCTGCCAGTGGGCAAGAGCCTTGGGCGCTACGGTGATCGGCACCGTCGGTTCGGAGGCCAAGGGAGAACTGGCCCGCGCCCATGGCTGCCATCATGTCATCAACTACAGCCGGGAAGATTTTACCGGCGAGGTGCGCCGGATAACCAACGGCGAAGGCGTCGCCGTGGTGTATGACGGGGTTGGCAAGGATACTTTCGCCGGGTCCCTGGATTGTCTGCGGCCCATGGGGATGATGGTCACCTACGGCAATGCTTCGGGACCGATTCCCCCTTTTGACCCCCTGCTCCTGTCGCAAAAAGGGTCTCTTTTCATCACCCGGCCAACGCTGATGAACTACACCGCCAAGAGGTCCGATCTGGAGGCGCTGGGGGCCGAGCTGTTTGCCATGGTGGTGTCCGGTCAGATCAGGATTGAAGTGAATCAGACCTATCCCTTGTCGGCGGCGGCCCAGGCGCAAAGTGACCTGGAGGCCCGCCAGACAACCGGCTCCACCATTCTCCTGCCATGATGGCAAAGATCCGGGCCGGTCTCCTTTCCCTGCGCGATCTTCTGGCTACCGCCTGGTGGATCGTGCTGGTGGTCGGTGTGGGTTTTGCCGTCGCCTTCCAGTTTGTCGAACCGGCTCCGCCGAAACGCATCGTGATCTCGTCCGGAGGCGACGGCGGCGCTTACCACCACTTTGCCAAGCGCTATGCGACCTTGCTCGCCAGAAACGGTATCTCCCTGGAGATCAAGGCCTCGGCCGGCTCCATGCAGAACCTCGAGCGTCTGGAAAAAGGGGAGGCCGATGTCGCTTTTGTCCAGGGGGGCGTGGTTGAAGTCAAGGCCAATGACGACGATCTCTTCGATGAACCAGCAGTCCAATCCCTGGGCAGTGTCTTTTACGAACCGGTGTGGGTTTTTTACCGGGGTGACCAGAAACTGGAGCGGTTGACCCAGTTGCGCGGCAAGCGTTTGGCCATCGGCCAGGAAGGGAGCGGCGTGCGGCAACTGGCGCAGCAGCTGCTGGAGGCCAATCGCATTCAGACCGGGGATCACCTGGTTCCCCTGTCCGGCCTCAAGGCTGCGGAAGAGCTCCAGCAGGGGCGGATTGATGCGGCCTTCGTCATCGCGGCCCTGGATGCGCCGGTGGTCCAGGTGCTGCTCCGTTCGCCGGGTATCAAGGTGATGAGTTTCTCCCAGGCCGACGCCTATCAGCGGCGCTACCCGTTCTTGACCAAGCTCATCATGCCGCAGGGGGTGGCTGATCTGGTCCATGACTACCCACCGGAAGATATCTCCCTGCTGGCGCCAACAGCCAATCTGGTGGTGCGCAGCGATCTGCACCCGGCCTTGCAGAGCCTTCTTTTGCAGGCGGCTGCCGAAGTGCATGGAAAATCCGGATTTTTCCAGAAGGCTGGCGAGTTCCCCGCCTACAAGGATCATTCCTTCCCGCTGTCCAGCGAAGCCAGGCGCTACTACAAATCGGGTGCGCCTTTCCTGCAACGCTACCTGCCGTTCTGGCTGGCGGTGTTGATTGACCGCCTGATCGTCTTGCTGGTGCCCATCGTCGCCCTGCTTATCCCGCTGCTCAAAGTGGCTCCGGCCCTGTATTCCTGGCGAGTGCGTTCCAAGGTATTCCGCTGCTATGGTGAGCTCAAGTTCCTGGAGGAGGATCTCAAGCAGCACTTTGATCCGCTTCAGGTTGCCGTCTATCGCAGCCGGCTGGAGGCGATTGAGGACCAGGCCAGTGACTTGCCGGTTCCTCTTGCTTTTACGGATTTGATTTACACCCTGCGCGAGCATATCAATCTGGTGCGCCAGACCCTCGTCAAACTGGAAACACAGCACTCATGAGAGCTTTTTTGGTTGCAAACCCCAAGGGGGGATCCGGCAAAAGCACCCTGGCCACCAATCTGGCCGGCTATTTTGCCTCCAGGCGGCACGAAGTCATGCTCGGCGACATTGATCGCCAGCAGTCCTCCCGGGAGTGGCTGGCGATTCGTCCCTTTGAGCTTCCCACCATTGATACTTGGGAAATCTGCGATGACAATATCTGCCGGCCTCCCAAGGGAACCTCTCATGTCGTCCTCGATACGCCGGCCGGCCTGCATGGCAAGATGCTGGAGCGGGTGCTCAAGCTGTCCACCCGGGTGATCGTGCCGGTCCAGCCTTCCATGTTCGACATGCTGGCGACTCGTCGTTTTCTGGAAGCCCTGCTGGAAGAAAAGGCCGTGCGCAAACGCCGGGTCGATGTCGCAGTCATCGGCATGCGGGTCGATGCCCGCACCCGGGCAGCCGGTGAATTGGAGCGGTTTTTCGCCACCTTCGACCTGCCGGTGCTGGCCTATCTGCGCGATACCCAGATTTATGTGCAGGCCGCAGCTGCCGGGATGACCCTGTTTGATCTGCCGCCTTCCCGGTCGGAAAGGGATATCGAGCAATGGCGGGCGATTATTGACTGGGTCGAGGGGGAGCCGGCTGCTTGAGCAGGTTTTCTAGCTGGCTACTGCCTTCTTTGCTATCCTCCCTGCCATGTCCGATGCGCCTCTCCTGAAAAAACTGGTCCAGCTCTACCGGCGTCTGGCGGTGATCCTGCTGGTGTGGACGGTGTTGCTGGGCGCGTCCTTGCTCTGGGATATCAGAAATAACGAGGATCGCGCCATCCAGTTGGCCGGGATCGAGGCCAAAACCAATCTCAACAAGGATCTCGCTTTTCGTCGCTGGGCAACCAAGCATGGCGGTTTGTATCTTGAAGTGACGCCGGAGACACAGCCCAATCCATGGATGGCGCAGGTTGCCGAACGAGATGTGACGACGCCGAGCGGCCGTACCCTGACCCTCTATAACCCGGCCACCATGCTCCGGTTGTTGATGGAAACCCAGTCCGAGCTGTACGGCGTGAAGGCGCGCATTACTGCCGAGCAATTCCTCAATCCGATCAATGCGCCGGATGCCTGGGAGAAAAAAGCCCTTGCCATTGTCGCCAAAACGCTGGAGGACTATACCGAGCTGACGACCTCGGAGGGAAAGCCGGTCTTGCGCCGGATGCAGCCCATGATCATGGAGGAGGGGTGTCTTAAATGTCATCGGTGGACCGGGATTGCCGTCGGACAGTTACGAGGGGCAACCGATGTCGCCATTCCCCTGGAACCCTATCTGAAGTTGCAGCAGGAGGCGAACTGGGAGCAGGTAGTGACCCATGGCGCCGTGTGGGTGTTGGGCTGCGTATTCCTTGGTTTTATCGGGTGGCGGCGACGCAGCTTGCTGCGCGAGACTTTTTTCCAGG
This sequence comes from uncultured Rhodocyclaceae bacterium, assembly GCA_964536245.1. Taxonomy (GTDB): domain Bacteria; phylum Pseudomonadota; class Gammaproteobacteria; order Burkholderiales; family Rhodocyclaceae; genus CAZHVZ01. Next base: position 16,629 of record CAZHVZ010000043.1, on the reverse strand, counting down.
AGGAGTTGCTGGGCAAGCTGAAACTGGCGGTGGAGCAGAGCGCCAGCGGCATTCTGATCACCGATCGGCAGGGGCGGATCGAATACGTCAATGCCCGCCTCCTGGCGACCAGCGCCTATAGCGAGGCTGACCTGATTGGCCGGAACCCCCGGATTTTCAAGTCCGGTGAGACGGATGCAGCGGTCTATCTCTCCATGTGGCAGGCCCTGTCGGCGGGTCACGAATGGCACGGGGAGCTGAAGAACCGCAAAAAAACCGGCGAAATCTACTGGTGCATGGAAACCATTTCCCCGGTCAAGGATGAGCGCGGGGAGATAACGCACTACGTAGCGGTGGTTGACGATATCAGCGAGCGCAAACATGCCGAGGACACCATTCGTCGTCTCGCCTTGTATGACCCCCTGACCGAACTCCCCAACCGGCGTCTGCTCCTGGAGCGGCTGGAGCAGGCGAGGTTGCGCGGCTTGCGCGACAATTCCTGCTTTGCCCTGCTCTACCTTGACCTGGATCGTTTCAAGACGATCAACGACACCCTCGGCCATGGTATCGGCGACCAGTTGCTGAAGCAGGCTTCGGCCCGATTTGTATCTTGCCTGCGGGATGTCGACACCCTGGCCCGCCTCGGCGGTGACGAATTTGCCATTCTTGCCGAAGAGCTGCGCCAGGGCGAGGATGTCGTCGTTCTCATCGAACGGCTGCTGGCAAGCATGGCCTTGCCCTTCGAGCTCAGCGGGCATCTCCTGTATGTGACAACCAGCATCGGCGTCGGCATGTTCCCCGGCGACGCGGAGGATATCGAGGAGCTGCTGCGTCACGCCGATGTCGCCATGTACGATGCCAAGGCGCACGGACGCAATACCTTCCGCTTCTTCGACCGTTCCCTCGACAAGCTTGCTGCCGAGCGTTTGTCCATGGAAACCGGCTTGCGGCAGGCGCTGGACAAGGGTGAGCTGTTTCTGGTCTATCAGCCCAAACAGGAAATTGTCAGCGGCAGAATATACGGCATGGAGGCGCTGGTCCGCTGGCAGCATCCGGAACTCGGCCTGGTCGGGCCGGATCGCTTCATTCCCCTGGCCGAAGAAATACGGGAGATCAACCGCATCGGCGAATGGGTCCTGCGTCAGGCCTGTGCCCAGACCCTGGCGTGGCGGCAGCAGGGCTTTGAATTGGTGGTTTCGGTCAATCTTTCGCCCATGCAGTTTCAGCGCGGCAACCTGCTGGACAGCATCAAGGCCGTCTTTGCCGAATCGGAACTGCCACCCACCGCCGTCGAACTGGAAATCACCGAGAGCGCCCTGATGGATAGCCCCGAACAGGCACGTAGCCTGATGTCCAGCGTGCGGGAGTTGGGGCCGAGTTTTTCGGTGGATGATTTCGGTACCGGCTATTCCTCCCTTTCCCACCTCAAGCTGTTCCCGGTCAGCACCCTCAAGATTGATCGCTCCTTTGTCCGGGATATCGTCGTGGACAGTGATGACCGTTCCATTGCCACTGCCGTTGTGGCCCTTGGCAAAAGCCTCAATCTGCGGGTCATCGCCGAGGGGGTGGAATCGGTGGAGCAGTTGCAGCTGCTGACCGAGTTTGGCTGTGACGCCATTCAGGGGTACTACCTGAGCAAGCCGCTGAGCGCACCGGATTTTCTCGCCTTCCTCCGGGCGCAGGCCTAGTTTTTACAGGCCGACGGTCAGGGCGCCGCGCAGATTTTCATCTTCCAGGGCTTGCCGGAACCAGCACAGGGCCTTGCCCATTTGTCGGGTGCGCCAGGCAACATGGCACAGGGAGGGCGCCCTGGCTTCGGCCAGCTGGCGTACCACCAGCCGTCCGGCAGCAATTTCCGGATCGGCCAGCCAGGGCGGCAAATGACCCACCCCCAGGCCGGCAATCTGGGCTGCCGCCTTGCTGGCCATGTCCGGCACCCGCAGGCAGTCCTGTCCGGCCAGTATTCCGCTGTTGCGGGCAGCCAGTTCCCGTGAGGTGTCGGCGACCACTACCGCCCGGTGGCGCCGCAGTTCGCTGGCGGCGATAGGTTCCGGCACCTCGGCCAGGGGGTGGCCGGGAGCAACCACGAAGAGCAGTTTGACGGTGCCCAGGGGGCGGGTGGCAATGCCGCCTCGGGGCGGCATGTCGCCGGGGGCGCCGATGACCAGGTCGGCCCGGCCCGTGGTCAGGGCATCCCAGGTGCCGCCGAGAACTTCGCTGGAAAGCGTGATCCGGGTGGGGTGGCCGGCGGCATAAAAGCGTTCGATGACGGGAAACAGGCGTTCCAGAGGGATGATGGTGTCCACCCCTATGGACAGATCAACTTCCCATCCCGAGGCAATGCGTTGCACGCGGCGTTCCAGTTCGCTGGCGGCGAGCAGCAGATGACGGCCATCGTCGAGGAGCAGGCGGCCGGCCGGGGTCAGGATGGCGCGGCGTCCTTCCCGGCTGAACAGGGCGAGGTCGAGATCGCTCTCCAGCTTGGCGATGGCGTGGGAGATGGCCGACGGAACACGATGCAGACTGGTCGCCGCAGCGGTAAAGCTGCCCTGGCGGTCAATGGCATCCAGGATGTGCAGGGTGTCGAGAGAAATTTTCATGTGAAAAATTGTGAACGATTAATCCAAAACAATTCGCTGTTTATTGCTGAACTCGCCATCTAGTATAGCGACTAATCAATAACATTTATTCATGGACATTTATCATGATCACCCTGCGCCCTTCCGAATCTCGCGGTTTTGCCGATCATGGCTGGCTGGTGGCCAGGCATAGCTTTTCCTTTGGCGACTATGTCGACCCGGAGGAAATGGGCTGGGGGGTCCTGCGCGTCATCAATGAAGACCGTATCAGTCCGGGCAGCGGTTTTGGTCGCCACGGCCATCGCGACATGGAAATTGTGACCTACCTTCTCGATGGCGCCCTGGAGCACAAGGACAGTCTCGGCAATGGCGGGGTGATCAAACGGGGCGAGGTGCAGCGCATGACGGCGGGCAAGGGCATCCTGCACAGCGAGTTCAACCCCTCTCCCCATGCCGAAACCCATTTGCTGCAAATCTGGATTGAGCCGGCAGCGCTGGGGACTCCTGCCAGCTATGAGCAGCGGCTTCTGCCCGAGGCGAGCTTGCGCCGCTGCCTGTGTCTGGTGGCCTCACCGGACGGGGCCAAGGGGAGCGCCACCATCGGCCAGGATGCCAGGCTGTACGCTTCGCTGCTGGGGGCAGGGGAAAGCCTGGGTGCTCCTCTGGGCAAGGGGCGCCTGGCCTATGTCCATGTCGTTCGCGGGAGCCTCCGCCTCAATGGTCTGGCACTGTCCGGCGGGGACGGGGCCAGGATTGCCGATGAAACCGAGCTGGATTTTGTCGCGGATCAGGAAAGTGAATTCCTGTTCTTTGATTTGCCGCCGCAACGTTGAAACCGAGTTGAATTTTATTTATCCCAAGGAGAAAAGCATGACCAAAAAAGTTGCTGTTGTCTTTCATAGCGGTTACGGCCATACCAAACGCCAGGCCGAGTCGGTGCTCGCCGGAGCGGCAGGGGTGGCCGGCGTAACGGCTACCCTGTACGACGTCACGACGCTGGACGATGCCGGCTGGAGTGCGCTGGATGCTGCCGATGCCCTGGTTTTCGGCACCCCGACCTACATGGGCAGCGCCAGCGCCAAGTTCAAGGAGTTCATGGAAACCAGCTCCCGGCGCTGGTATACCCAGGCCTGGAAAAACAAGGTGGCAGCGGCCTTTACCGTGTCCGCCTCGCAATCCGGTGACAAGCTCAACACCCTGGTCGAGTTGATGGTCTTTGCCAATCAGCATGGCATGCTGTGGGTCGGCCTGGGCTTGATGCCCGGCAACAACAGCAGCACGGGCTCGATCAATGACCTGAATCGCATCGGCAGCTATTCCGGCGCCATGGCCCAGGCCAATTCCGACCAGGGGGCGGATGCCATGCTGGAAAGCGACTTGAAGACCGCCGAAGCGCTCGGTCAGCGGGTGGCCGAAACAGTACTACGTTTGAACTAGTCGCCAGCGCTGCTATAGTGCGGTCATACCAACAGAATTGGAGTGACCGCATGGCGCTGACCACGTCCCTCGGCAGCTTGCAGGTCGTGCTGGTCGAGCCGTCCAGTATGCAGGCCCAGCTCGTGCGCCGCATGCTCAACAATCAGGGCATCACGGAAATTGAAACCTGCGAAACCGGCGCCGGAGCACTGGCCGTGCTCAAGAGCGGAGAGCTTGATGCGGCGGTGGTGATCAGCAGCCTTTACCTGCCGGATATGGCGGGGACCGATCTGGTCGTGGCCATGCGGGAGGACACCTGGCTGGAGGCGGTTCCCTTCATCCTGGTTTCCAGCGAAACCCGCCCCCAGGTTCTTGATCCGGTACGGCAGTCAGGGGCTTGCAGCATTGTGACCAAGCCCTTCAACGAGCAGCAATTGGCCCGCGCCCTGTTCGCTGCGGCAGATTATCTCAATCCGCCGAATGATCTCGATGTGACGGAGATTGTCGGCCTCAAGGTGCTTCTCGTCGATGACAGCCTGGCGTCCCGCCGGCACTTGCGGCGCATGCTGGAAGAGCTGGGGGTCGAGCAGATTACCGAGGCCACCAATGGCAAGGAAGCGGTAGGGTTCCTGCAGAACATCACGGTCGATCTGGTGATTACCGATTACAACATGCCGGAAATGGACGGGCGGGAGTTGACCGAATACATCCGCACGCAAAGCTGGCAGAACGAGGTGCCCATCCTGATGGTGACCAGTGAGCAGAATCAGGGGCGCCTGGCGGCGGTTGAACGGGCCGGGGTTTCCGCCATGTGTGACAAGCCTTTTGAGGCGGGCAGCATCCGCAAGCTGATTACCGAATCGCTCTGGCGTTGATGCGGCGGTTGCGGACCTGTTGGCGGATGATCTGGTAAATCGCCAGCAGGATCAGCAGCGGGTCGAACAAGGCGTCCCACAGATTGGGGAAAATCCCTGCCCCGTAAGCCAGCAAATCAAGGGTCAGTATGCCCAGCCAGATATCCTGTCGGCGCCACCACAGGGCTGCTGCCAGGGGGGTCAGGGCGACCAGCAGCGGCATCGGTTGATAGCCGAGGGCGTAGGGGTCAAAGCTGCCGAGTCCCAGAGCCAGCGGGTAAAAAACAGCGGCTACGCCAAGCAGCAGTTGGGCCGGCCGCAAGCTCAGCGGCCAGGGCAGCGGGCTGCCGGCCAGACGCAGGAGCGCCAGCAGCAGCAGGGTGAGGGAGGGGGTGCCGAAAGCCCCGTGCAGTCCTGGGGCGATGCCGATCATGCACAGGCCGGTGGTGATCATGGCCACCCGGTGGCGGTACTCCCCCAGGTGGAGAAAAGTGGTCATGGCGCCGCAGAGCAGGGCGTAGGTGACCAAGCCGTAGGCGGCCGTAAGGGTCATGGCTTTTCTCCATCCAGCCAGGCTTCGTTGAAGGTGGCGTGCTTGATTCCCTGGCGGCGCCAGGTGTAGGCCAGATGAATGCGTCCTTCGGGGGTGACCAGCAAGGCCGGATAGGAAAATTCGGCGCCACCGTCCGGGGCCGATTCGATGGTGCGGGACGCTCGCCAGCTTCTGCCTTGGTCTTCCGACAACCAGAGATTCAGGGTGCTCCGTCCTTCGCCGGGGTTGGCGGCGAGCAGGAGGCGACCGCTGGCCAGGCGTACCAGGGCAAGCGAGGAATTCGGGTTGGCGATGGGCAAGGCCGGTTCGGCTTGCCAGTGCTGGCCGCCATCGTCGCTGCGGCTGACGCGGACCTGCCCGGGGCCGGGGCCGGCATCCCGCAGCAAGGCCAGGGACTGCTGGCCTCCGAGAGGGATGGACGCTGGCTGCAGAGCGGGCACCGGCTGGGACATGCGCACCTTGTCGACAACTTTTCCATTGGCCCCCAGGCGCAGCCATTCGCCGTGCTTGGCAATGAATTCGTGATACACCGGCAGGGCCAGCCCGCCATCGGCCAGAGGGAGTGGCGGTGACCGCACCAGGGTGCTGATATTGAAGAAAGGCGAAGTCGTCAGTTTTTCCGCCGCCGACCAGCTTTGGCCGTTGTCGCCGGAGCGGGAATGATTGATGGAGCTGGCTGCCCAGCCTCCCATGGCGGCGCTGACGTACCACAGGTGGAGATGCTGTCCGTCGCTGTACAGCAGGGGATTGCCCAGCTTGCGGACATAGGCCAGGGTGTCGCCGGCGGTGCTTTCCCGGGTGGCGATGGGGTCGGGGGGGCTCCAGCCCTTGCTGCTCAGGGTGGAGAACCAGATGGCGACGTCGGCAGCGCCCTCTCTTGATCCGGCAAACCAGGCGGCGGCCAGTTGCTCGTTCGGCAAGCGGGCCAGGGTCGCGGCGTGGGCGGCGGGCGCGGTCTGGGGCAGCAGCTCGGCGTGGAACATGGCCGCCTCGGTCGGGCCAAGGGCCGGTGGAAGCGGCAGGAAGGCCGGAGCCGCCGGTTGCGGGGCACGCCAGGCGGCTCCGGCGAGGGCTGCGGCAAAGGCAACGGGAATGAACCAGCGGGGCAGAGTCATCGGGGGCGTAGGGTATACCATTCGACGGTGGTCATCAGTGGGTCCAGGCGGCGAGTCGCCAGGGCTTGTTCCCAATCGGCAAGGGTGGCCCCCGGCCGGGCAAAACGCAGGCCGGAACCATGGCTGGCAAGAGCCTTGTAAGCACCAGCTTGTTCGGCAGCAAAGCCGGTGACGGCGAGTTGCCGGAGCAAACGGGGGGCATCATCGCTCTCGACAAAAATGAGAGCCTTCAGTGCGTGCAGCTCGGCCGCATCATGGTGGTCAACATGGGTATAGTGGCGCAGCGCCCGGCCGCTGAGAATTGGCAGCAAGGCCGGCTGCGGGCCGTCGAAGAGGGCGATGTTGCGGGCCTTGCCGAGATCAAGAACGGTCTCCGGTACGGCGTTGATGCCGAGAGCAGGAAAAACTCCGCCAAGCAGCGCCAACCAGAACAGGGTCGGCGCGGCGAGGGTATGGGTGAGTGCTCGCTCCTGCCACCAGCTCCATGCCAGGTAAGCCGCCGGGACCGGCAACCAGAACCAGCCGCCGAGATTGAAGCAGTAGGCAAAGACGGCCAGGCAGCCTCCCAGGCCGATGGCCAGACCGGCTCCCAGGCGAAAGGCCCAGCGCGGGCCAAGGTCGGGGCGGATGGCGGCGAGAAAAATGGCAAGGGGGACCAGGGAGCCGATCAAATAACGGTCAAAGCTCTTGAGAAACAAAAAGGGCAGAAAAGTGATCAGGAACCAGGCCAGCAGCATGCGGGGGGAGCCTGGTTCCTTGCGTCGAGCCCAGGCCGTGGCCAAAAAGACGATCCCCCAGGGTAAGGAAATATTGAGCAGCCCGAGGAGGATCTGTGGCGTCAGGTGGAGAAACTGGCGGGATTCCACTTCATCGGCCAAGGCCAGTTGAGCGGCCTCCGGATAGAGCGTGCGGACAACAAAAAACCAGGGCAGGGCCAGCGCCAGGGCGAGAATGCTGTGGCCGAGCAGGCTCGGCCAATGGGGGCGCAGACGGGCAGCCGGCAGCTGTCCGGAAAAAAGCAGGCCGGCCAGGCCGCCGCCAAAGACCAGGGCAACGATGGGACCCTTGCACAGAAAACCGGCGGCGAGAAGGAGCGCGCAGGCACTCAGCCAGGGCCAGCGTTTTTGTTCGAGCCAGACGAGGAAGGACCAGAAGGCGGCGGTGGACAGGGCGGCGACCGGAACATCAAGCATGAAACGCCGCCCTTCGCTGTGCAGGCCGAGACAGCCGAGCAGGATGATCGCGGCGATGAGGCCGCTGCCCGGTGTGCCGTTCAGGCGGCGGGCAATGCCGGCGGTGGACAGGACGAGCAAGGAGGCGAAGAGTACGGAAAGAAAGCGAGCGCTCACCAATGAGGGGCCGAATAGTTCAAATTGAATCCGGCCAAGCCAGTACAGCAGGGGCGGTTTTTTGATCCGGGGCGCGTCGTCAAGAAAGGGGACCAGCCAGTGATCCCCCTGCATCATTTCCAGGGGCGTGCGCAGGCCGAGAAAGAACTCATCCTTGCCGGTAATGCCGGTGGCTTCCCCGATGCCCGGCAGGAGAACGGCCAGGGTGAGCAGGAAAACAACGAGCAGGAGAGGCAGGCGAAAGGGAAAAAAAAGAGTGCGGCCAGTAAGCATGGGAAGCGATTTTACCGCTCCTTTTTCCTACTGCCGCACATAAAGCCAGGCCGCAACGGCCCAGGGGGTAATTCGGGTCAGCCCAGAGGGATGATGATGGCCAATAACAAGGCCCAGGCCATCATCCCGCAGGCGATGATGCCGTAGGCAATGGAACCGGCGACGATGTCCTCCTTCACGCGCAGCAACATGGCGACGCCGTGATAGATGATGAAGCAGGAGAGCACCAGGGCCAGTATGCCGACACTGCCGGCAAAAAACAGGTTGGGCACAAACAGGGCGAGAGAAGACAGCCAGAGGGGGATCGGGGCGGCAAAAGCCAGCAGGTAGGAATTGGTATGGCTGGCCTCAAAGCCGTTCAGCCTGGCGATCCAGCGAATGACAGCACCCATGGCGGCAATGGTGGCCAATTCGCCGGCAAAAAAGACCAGGGCAATGGCCGTCCAGTTGCGGTCGGCGAGGCCGGGCGCGAAGGCGTCGCCATGGTAGACCCCGGCGTAATAGAGCATCAACGGGGGGAGCAGGGAGAGCGGTAAAACGATACCAAATAGCATGCGACCCAGCGAGGGGTGTATCCTTTCCAGCAGGAACCAGCCGGAGCGGAACATGGCGGTCGGCGTAAGGTGATGATGAGTGGACATGGCACCCTCCTTTCGATGAACTGGAAATCCCGCTCGACCAGACGAATGGCTTGCCGGGCAGGAACGATGTATCACGGCGTGATGTATTAATTTATAAGCGATTGTTGCAATGAAGTCAATAAAAACAGAAAAAACATCCCCTCTTGGCAAGTCGGATATCGAGCGCTTGTCCCATTTCCGCTTTCGCTTGCGGGTTTTTTTGCGGGTCAGCGAAGATCTGTGCCGCAAGGCAAAAATTACGCCCTTGCAGTACCAGCTTCTGTTACACGTACAGGGGATGCCCGGGCGGGAATGGGCCAATATCAGCGAACTGGCCGAGCGCTTGCAGGCCAAGCACCACGGCGTGGTGGCCCTGGTTACCCGCTGCGAGCAGGCCGGGTTGGTGGTGCGCCAGGCGGCGACCGAGGATCGCCGTCAGGTGGAGGTGCATCTGACCCCCAGGGGTGAAGCGGTCTTGCTCCGTCTGGCCGAACAGCACCAGCCGGAACTGGCCAGGCTGCGCCAGGAGTTTTCCCTGCCCGGGTGGCCGGCGTGACAACTGCCGGCGCCCGGAGTTTTACAGCGTCCGCTTGTCGATGACCCGCTTGGCCTTGCCTTCCGGGCGGGGAAGGTGGCCGGGGTCGAGAATGCGGACGCGGGTGGTGACCCCCAGCCAGGATTTGATTTCGTGTTGCAGCTCGCGCTCTGCCGCCTGTTTCATGTCGCTGCTGGCGTGGGCGAATTCCGGCTTGACCTCGATCATCACCTCCATCTGGTCGAGCGGGCCTTCCCGGTAGACTTCCAGAAGGTAGTGGCCGGACAGTTTCGGCGTCTTGAGGATCAGTTCCTCAATGTGGCCGGGGAACAGGTTGACCCCGCGAATGATCAGCATGTCGTCCGAACGCCCGGTGATCTTGGCGATACGGCGGAAGGAGCGGGCAGTGGGGGGCAGCAGGCGGGTCAGGTCGCGGGTGCGGTAGCGGATGATGGGCAGGGCTTCCTTGGTCAGGGAGGTGAACACCAGCTCGCCGGGCTGGCCATCGGGAACCGGCTCGCCGCTTTCCGGATCAATGATCTCCGTGTAGAAATGGTCTTCCCAGATCACCGGCCCGTCCTTGGCTTCGATACACTCACAGGCCACGCCGGGGCCGATCACTTCTGACAGGCCATAGAGGTCCATGGCGTCGATGCCGAGCCGTGTCTGCATTTCCGCCCGCATGCCTTCGCCCCAGGGTTCGGCGCCGAAGCAGCCGATGCGCAGGCTGCAAAGAGCCGGATCCAGCCCCTGACGAACGAACTCGTCGGCGATATTGAGCGCATAGGATGGTGTGGCGATGATCATGGTCGGGCGGAAGTCGCGGATCAGCTGGACCTGCTTGGCGGTCTGGCCTCCACCCATGGGCACCACGGCGCAGCCCAGGCGCTCGGCGCCGTAATGCACCCCGAAGCCGCCGGTAAACAGCCCGTAGGCGTGGGCGACGTGGACAATGTCATCGGCCGTGGCTCCGGCGGCGCGCAGGGAGCGGGCCATGACATCGGCCCACATTGCGAGATCCCGCTTGGTGTAGCCGACCACCGTCTGCTTGCCGGTGGTGCCGCTGGAAGCATGGATGCGGGCGATGTCCCGCATGGGAACGGCAAAAAGTCCGAAGGGGTAGTTTTCCCGCAAGTCCTGCTTGACGGTGAACGGGAACTTTGCCAGGTCGGCGAGGGTCTTCAGTTCCGAAGGATGAACTCCGTGGGCATCGAACTTTGCCCGGTAGTGGGGAACCTTGTTGTAGGCATGGGCGAGAGACCATTGCAGGCGCTCCAGTTGCAAGGCGGCAATCTCGTCGCGGCTGGCGCGTTCGATGGGCTCGATGGCTGATTCCATTCCCATTCTGTCTCCGTTGTTTTTATGTGAAAAACGATCATCCTAGTGGTGAACAAGATTGAAGGGATTGAGCCTCGTCAAAACATGGTGAATCGCTATAATAATTTCGGAAAAACGTCTGCACGGATGGCTTCCGGTTTTTTAACAACAATCACAACGGAGAAACAAGAATGAAATCAAGCATTGCACTCGCTCTCGTCGCCGCCACTCTGACCACTTCCGCCATGGCCCAGGTCAAGCCGGAGGATGCCATCAAGTTTCGGCAGTCCGGTTACGGGTTCATGGCCTGGAACATGGGCCGCATCAAGATGAATGTCGAAGGCGCCCAGTACAACAAGGAAGAGGTCATCAAGGCCGCCATTGCCATCCAGG
>CAZHVZ010000043.1:0-5636 GCA_964536245.1 uncultured Rhodocyclaceae bacterium | reverse complement strand
GGGCAAGGGCTGGCATGAGACCAACGTCAAGCCGGAGCTGTTCACCGACAAGGAGACCGTCAGCAAGGTGGCCGGGGCCTTCAACAAGGAAGCCAATGAAATGGCCAAGGTGGCAGCCAGCGGGGATGCCGCTGCGGTCAAGGCGCAACTGGGCAAGCTGAGCGATACCTGCAAGGGGTGTCACGACAAGTTCAAACAGAAAAAGGAATAGTTTTCCCTGCGGGCGCTTGGCGCCGGGGAAACCGACAGGCGCCCTCGGGCGCCTGTGTTGTTTGGCTACGATGAAGCGGAAAGCGATGAGCAAACGGATAAAACTCTGGGATCTGCCAACCCGCCTCTTTCACTGGTTGCTGGTGGTGGGGGTGTTGGCGGCTGTTATCAGCGGCGAACTGGGCGGCAAGTTGATCGAATGGCACGCCCGCTTCGGGCTGGTTATTGTCGGGCTGCTGGCCTTTCGGCTGGTTTGGGGGATTTTCGGTTCCACCTATGCTCGCTTTGCCCGGTTTTTTCCCACGCCGGGTGCCATTGCCGGCTATCTCAAGGGGCGATGGAAGGGCCAAGGGCATAATCCCCTGGGCGCGCTCTCCGTCTTCGGCTTGCTGTCCCTCCTGGCGGGGCAGGCGGCGACCGGGCTTTTTGCCAACGACGATATTGCCTTTCATGGCCCCCTCTACAACCTGATCGACAGCGGCATGAGCGGTCGACTGACCGGTTTCCATGGTCTGCTGGCCAATTTGCTGCTGATCCTCGTTGCCGTGCATGTGGCGGCTATCGTGTTCTATGTTCGGGTCAAGAAGGAGGATCTCATCCGTCCCATGATGACCGGCTGGAAAGATGTGGACGAGGGGGAATCGGCCAAGGGGGGCGGTCCCCTGGCGCTGGTGCTGGCCTTGCTCATCGCCGCCCTTGCGGTCTATGGCGCAAGCGGAACCTGGCTGCCAGCCCCCGTCCCGCCGGCAGTGGTGGAAACGCCGGCCTGGTAGCCATTCGTGCCGTGCCCGGTCAAAGTGCTTCCGAGCTTGTTGTCAGGGGCAGGCGTGTCGAGATGGCGTTGAGGGCAATGCCATGCAGCATTTCGCTGACGGTTGTGCAGCAATCGATCAGGATGCTGACCTGGTAGGGTTCGGCGGCTTTCGAGATGGCGGTGTGGGTGACGCAGTTCTGGGTCATCATGCCGCAGATCAGCAACTCGCTTACGCCAAGTCCGGCGAGGGTGGCTTGTAGCGTGGTGTGATGAAAACTGTCGGCAAATTCCTTGACGACAATGCTTGCCTCGGGAGCTGCCGCCAGAATGGCCGGGTGGATGTCCGCGCCGGGTGATCCGGCGTTGAAAAAGGGCGCGATGCCCTTTTCGCGGTTGGCGACGTGCTGCACGAGAACGACCGGAATCTCGCGGGCGTGGGCTTTGGCGATGGCGGCAAGGGTATTCCGGAGCGTCGTTTCGCTGTTCCAGAGGGGAAATTTTCCGCCGGGGAAATAGTCGTTTTGCAGGTCGATGACGATCAAGGCAGCGGGCGATGGGTGGGGCATTTGATTTTCCTCTGTTGGGTGGCGATGGGAACATTATTCCTCCCGGCATCCTGTCCGGTGAGTGACCTGAATGACAGGTTTCGTTAATATCGGGCCAATCTGCTTGAAGCGAGGAGACTGCCATCGTGCACGATTCCCTGTCGGTCCGCTGCCGGGTCGCTGTTGTGGCGTTTGATCGCATCAGCGCCTTTCATCTTTCCGTGCCCTGCGTGGTATTGGGTGAAGCGCATCCCGGCACCCCTCTTTTTCAGTTGACGGTGTGTGCAGGGGAAGAGGGACCCTTACGGACGACGGCTGGATTTGGTCTGGTCATCGAGCAGGGGCTGGAAGTGCTTGCCGATGCCGGAATCATCATCGTTCCCAGTTGGCGCGACCCTCGGGAGCGGCCTCCGCAGCCCCTGCTCGATGCCCTGGTTGCGGCCCACCGGCGGGGCGCCCAGGTGGTAGGGTTGTGTCTGGGCGCTTACGTGCTGGCAGAAGCGGGCCTCCTGGATGGCTGCAAAGCGACGACCCACTGGGCCTATGCAGAAGATTTTGCCGGGCGTTATCCGCTGGTTGAGGTGGATGCCGAGGTCCTGTATGTGGCGGACGGAAATGTCCTGACCTCGGCGGGCACCGCTGCCGGCCTTGATTGCTGCCTCTATCTGCTGCGCCGGGAGTACGGCTCCGAAATGGCAAATACGGTGGCACGCCGCCTGGTTACCTCCCCGCACCGTCAGGGTGGGCAGGCCCAGTTTATCGAGCAGCCGCTTCCCGGGACGGCGCGGGATTGCCGTTTGTCCGAATTGCTGGAATGGGTGCGGGCCAACCTTCATCTGCCCCACAGTCTGGATCAGCTGGCGGATAAGGCGATGATGAGCCGGCGCAGCTTCACCCGCCATTTCCGCCAGCAAACCGGCGCGCCCTTTGGACACTGGCTGCTCGGCGAGCGCCTGATCCTGACCCAGCGCCTGCTGGAAAGCACCGATCACTCGATCGAGAAGATTGCGGCCTTGAGCGGCATGGGGTCGCCGGAGTCCTTGCGTCATCACTTCCGGAAAGTCCTTGGTGTGTCGCCCAGCTTCTGGCGGCAAAGCTTTCGCGGGAGTTGATCCGGGGCAAGGCGGAATGGAGCATCAGCAAAGGAATGCAGGATTCTTGGCCGGTCTACGGCACAATTCGCCTGTGTAGCGCATTTCCAATTTTTCACGCAAAGGATTCTTCATGCCGAAACTGGCCATTACTGCCGCCCTGCTTCTTTCTGCCCTCTCGCTTCAGGCATTTGCCGCAGAACCGAAAGAAGAGAAAACCGCTTCGGGCATTGTCATTACCACCCTCAAGGAAGGGAATGGCGCCAGCCCGAAAAGCAGCGACACGGTGAAGGTGCACTATCGGGGAGTGTTGACCAATGGCAAGGAGTTTGACAGTTCCTATGGCCGGGGCCAGCCGGCAACCTTTCCTCTCGGGCGGGTGATCCCGTGCTGGACGGAAGGCGTTCAGTCGATCAAGGTGGGCGGCAAGGCCAAGCTCAATTGCCCGGCCAATCTGGCTTACGGCAGTCGGGGAATCCCCGGCACCATTCCCCCCGATTCGCCGCTGATATTTGAAATCGAGCTGCTGGAAGTGCTCAGATAGCCTTCTTTCTTCCCCCCGCTGCAACTTCCGGCCGGCGTCGTTTGCTGCCGGCCTTGGCGAGCTTGTGGAGGTCTGCCGCAGGAGCTATGCTGAGAGCGGTTGGAACGGAAAGGAAATGCCATGATCGGAAGCGTACTCTCTTCTTCCAGCGGCCTGGATCAGGCGACGAAGTCTCTGCACACCTCGCAGAATCGTCTGAGTACGGGGTCGCGCCTCAATTCGGCCAAGGATGACGCCGCCGGTCTGGCAGTTGCGACCCGCATGGCCGCCGAGCTGGTTTCCGACAATCAGGCGCAACGCAATGTTTATGACGGGATTTCGGCGACCGAAGCCGCCGATGGCGGATTGAATCAGGTCGCCAGTTCCCTGCAACGCATGCGTGAGCTGGCGGTGCAGTCGGCAAACGGAACCAACAGCCCCAGCGACCGGCAGGCGCTTCAGGATGAGTTTGCCCAGCTGGGGCAGCAGATTGACCAGATTTCTTCCCAGACCCAGTTCAACGGGAAAAATTTGCTTGACGGTTCATTCAGCACCGCGATCCAGAGCGGCCCCAATGCCGGCGATACCAAGTCTCTGGCTCTGGGGGACGCATCGACCAACGGCCTGGGGATTGCTGCCCTCAACGTGTCCACCACCCAGGGCGCCAGCAATGCCCTGAGTTCCCTTGATCAGGCAATCAATACAGTAAGCTCCCAGCAGAGCCTGGTCGGTGCAGCGCAAGCCGGATTGAACTCTGCGGCGGCCAGCCTTTCCGGCACTTATGAAAATCTGGCGGCGTCGAAAAGCCGTATCGCCGATGCCGATTTCGGCAGAGAAAGCGCCAATCAGACCCAGTCCAGCGTACGCCAGCAGGCAGCCTTGCAGGCCTTGTCTCTGTATCACGCCAACCAGTCTTCGGTACTGGGCTTTTTGCCGGGCGCCAAGTGACGGCAAGGGGCGTCTGAAAAGCAAAAAGGCCACCGTGCAGGTGGCCTTTGACTGCCTGTTTGCCGACCGGTTTTAGACAACGGCCCCTTCTTCGTTGGCGCCTTCGACAAGCTTCTTGGGCTTGATGAACTGCTCCCGGGAAACGCCCAGCCACATGACCAGCGGGCTGGCGACGAGAACCGAGGAGTAAATGCCGAAGCAGATGCCGATGGTCAGGGCCAGGGCGAAGTAATACAGGGTTTCGCCGCCGAAAATCAGCATGGACAGCACCATCAGCTGGGTGCAGCCGTGGGTGATGATGGTCCGGCTGATGGTGCTGGTAATGGCGTGGTCGAGCACCTGGGGGGTGGTCAGGCCGCGCTTTTTCTTGAAGGTTTCCCGCACCCGGTCGAAAACCACCACCGATTCATTGACCGAGTAACCGAGAACGGCCAGTACGGCGGCCAGCACCGAGAGGGAAAACTCCCACTGGAAGAAGGCGAAAAAGCCAAGGATGATGATCACGTCATGCAGGTTGGCAATGATGGCGGACACCGAGAAGCGCCATTCAAAACGCACGGCGAGGTAAAGGACGATGCCGATGACCACCAGCAGCAAGGCCATGGCGCCGTTTTCGGCCAGTTCCTTGCCGACCTGCGGGCCGACGAACTCGACCCGGCGCAGGTTGGAGCCGGGAGCGTCCATGGCCAGGGCCTTCATCACCGACTCGCCGAGCTGGGCGGTGTTCTGGTCGCTCTTCAGGGGCAGGCGGATGAGGACATCCTGGGAGGAACCGAAGTTCTGCACCGAGTAGTCGGAGAAACCCGACTTGCTCAGGGAACTGCGGATTTTCTCCAGATCGGCGCTTTGCTGGTAGCTGACTTCGATCAGGGTGCCGCCGGTAAACTCCACCGACAGATGCAGCCCCTTGGCGAAAAGGAAGACCACCGCCAGGATGAAGGTGACCAGGGAAATGACGTTGAACTTCAGCGCATGGCGCATGAAGGGAATGTCTTGCTTGATGCGGAAAAATTCCATGATGCTTTCCCTTACTTGGTTTCTTCGGCAGCAACGCCGGGTTTCCAGAGCTGACCGATGGCCACCTTGGTCAGTTTCTTCTGGCGACCGTAGATCAGGTTGACCATGGCGCGGGAAACCACCACCGCCGAGAAAATGGAAGTCAGAATGCCCAGACAGTGCACCACGGCAAAGCCGCGCACCGGGCCGGAGCCGAAGATGAGCAGGGCCAGGCCGGCGATCAGGGTGGTGATGTTGGAGTCCAGGATGGTGCCGAAAGCGCGCTCGTAACCTTCCGAGATGGCGGCCTGCGGCGGCATGCCGGCACGCAACTCCTCGCGCACCCGCTCGTTGATCAGCACGTTGGCGTCAATGGCCATACCCAGGGCGAGGGCGATGGCGGCGATGCCGGGCAGGGTCAGGGTGGCCTGGAGCAGGGAAAGGATGGCAATCAGGAACAGCAGGTTGGAGGCCAGGGCGACTACCGAAATGAAGCCGAACATCTGGTAGTAGATGACCATGAACAGGGCAATGGCGGCAAAGCCCCAGAGGGTGGAGTGGAAGCCCTT
>CAZHVZ010000042.1:16539-24986 GCA_964536245.1 uncultured Rhodocyclaceae bacterium | reverse complement strand
CCAGTATTTCCTGCATGCCCGCATGTTCCGCCACTGGGGTCTGGAAAAGCTCAATGACTACCAGTACCGGCAATCGATCCGGGTGATGAAGGAGGCGGACGAATTGATCGAGCGCATTCTTTTTCTGGAAGGCCTGCCCAATCTGCAAAACCTGGGCAAGCTGCTGATCGGCGAAGAGGCGGCGGAATGCCTCTCCGGCGACCTGAAATACGAAAAGAACATGCAGCGCCCGCTGCTGGTGGAGGCCATCGCCCTCTGCGAAGGGCAGCAGGATTACGTCAGCCGCGATCTGCTGGAAGAGTTGCTGGAGCATTGCGAGGCAGCCATCGACTGGCTGGAGACGCAGCACCACCTGATCGAGAATGTCAGCCTGGCCAACTACCTCCAGGCCCACATGGAAGCCGGCGGCGAGTGAAACACGGCTTCTAGGCGATACCGGTCAAGGACTTCCCACCACCGGCTTTCTTGCCAGTCCTGCCGCAGGGGCGTAAGATGCTGTCCTGCCGCCGGGTCTTCGTACCCGGCGGCGTCGTTTTGCCCCGCGTAAATGCCCGTCTTCCCTGCCGAGCCGTCGAATTCGACCTGCCGGCGCGCCTGATCCGTACATTTTCCCGCTGCATAGCGCCGATTCATCCGTTGTCCTGCCCGCTTTCACGGTTTTTTGTGACCATCCGGGCGGCGCAGTCCATTGGTCGTTTCCGTAGCTCCGGCCCATGGACGGCAGAAACCGTCATGGCCTCAACCGGGCTTTCCAACCGGTGCCTGAGCCGGATTTTGCCGCATCCTCCTGCATTCTTTCCGGATGCAGATTCGTATTGCCCGACCCCGCCAATGGAGATTGCCTGTGGCCAAAGAAGAAGTACTGGAAATGCAAGGTGTTGTGACTGACGTGCTGCCTGATACACGTTTTCGTGTGACCCTGGAAAACGGCCATGAACTGATTGCCTACACCTCCGGCAAAATGCGCAAGAACCACATCCGCATTCTGGTCGGTGACAAGGTAACCCTTGAACTTTCCCCCTACGATCTGAGCAAGGGCCGCATCACCTTCCGCCACATCGAAAACCGCAGCGGCGGCAGCGCCCCGGCCCGTCGCCGCTACTGAGCGGAGACAACGGCAAGCGGGAAGTCATCATGCTGCATGGGCACCGGTACTACGGTGAAAGTGCAGGAACTTCCCCTTGTAGACATCGTTGTTTTCCAGCCGGCCATTGGCCCGCCTGGCCTCGTGGCGATACCCCAGAGCGCCCATTTCGCGGCAAAAACCCGGGCTATTCCCCCGATCCGGGTCAACAATGACCACCTCCACCGTCGCCGCCGAGTGACGGTCGATAAAAGCCGCCAGCACTGCCGGCTGATTGCGCTCATAGAGCACATCGCTGCCGATTATCAGATCAAACTGACCGAGTTCCGGATTGCTCTTGCCCCAGTTTCCGGTCCGATAAATGAGCGGTTCCTGCTGGTTGAGCAACAAATTTTCCGCGAGAAAAACCCCGCTCAGGGGATGACAGTCGCTGACCGTGATATCGCCCCCCTGGCGATGCACCACCAGACTGGCCAGCGCCAGGCCGGCACCGATTTCCAGCACCCGCTTGCCCGCCAGATCAAAGCTATCCATGGCCAGGGCAAGAACCCGTGAAGATGGCCAGACATGGCCGAAAAGCGGCCAACTGGCCGGGGAAATACCCGCCTTTTCGGCCTCGCCCAGGGGGTCATGGTATTGCTGCAAGTCGAGCAGGGAGCGGATCCGATAGTCCGAACCGCCGACGGTAATGGTCTCGAACTTGACCTGATAGCCGGGCATGGGCACTTCTTCGCGAAAAGGAACAACAGGTTGTGCATCAGAAAAGGTTCTGATCGAACAAGCACAACCCCTCGCAAAAAGGGAGATGCGGGCCGAAAAGGCACTCGGGAATGCGAGTACCGAAAGGTCAATGGCAACGCCGGATGGAGGGTATCAAAGAAACCGCTCCGGCGTACAAAAACCTGCTTGACAAGCGCGCCAATAATAATGAGAATGATTCGTATCCAACAAACGCGCAGCAAGCGCCCCAGGAGCCCTCACATGTACGTCTGTGTCTGCCGAGCCGTTACCGAACGCCAGATCATTCAGGCCGCACACAACGGCGCCAAGTCCCTGAAGGATTTGCGCAACAACCTCGGCGTCACCTCCGAATGCGGTCGCTGTGCCGGCTGTGCCCGGCAGTGCCTGCGCGAGGCGCATAGTGCCGCCGATCACGGCAGCCCCTTCGCTCAAGCCGCCTGAGGCTCTTTTCTTTTTAGTCGCAGCGGGCCGGGTCGGCTTCGTAGGCGGCCTCCCCCTGGCTCCGCAGGCGGTCAAGATAGCAGGCGTAATTCGCCGCCCAGGCATAGGCCCGCTCATCGGCCAGCAAACCGGGGATATTGTTGAGATCCAGCTCGGAAACTTCCAGTCGCAGGGCAGCGGTGGCCCGCAGGATACCTTCCACCAGAAGCATGTCGGAGACCAGGTAAGCTCCGTATTTTTCCGAAATGGCCAGATCACTGGCCCGCTCTTCCGAAGCCAGCGGCGCCAGATGACGGATGGCCTGACTCAGCCCTTGCCGGCTCAGGCCGTTTTCATCCCCCGCCCCGGCATTCAGCCGCCCGGTTTCTTGCAGGCGCCGAATGGCCGGATAAAGCCCCCGCGTCACCGGTCGGCTGATGGCGGTGATGCTCAAAGGGGCCACGAAGATTGTGCCTAATTCGGTTAGTTGCTGATCGGCAAGCAGGCGAGCCTCAGCCAGTTCATCGGCACTCAACTGCGGCAGCGCACAGGGCAAGGGCACCCCCGGCCTGAGTTTTTCACAGAGCAGCTTGTGCCAGGCTTTCTGACCCAGCATCCGCCCCCAGCCGTTTTCGGCCCCGGCGACTTGCAGACTGCCGCCACCAATGTCGAGAATATGACTGGTCCGCAGGCCGTCCCCCAGCCCTTTGCGGGCAGCCAGATAGCCGTAACGCCCCTCTTGCCGCTGCGGAACCACCAGCAAGGGAACACCGCTATCGCCATGCAGCTTGGCCAGCGTCGCCGCCAGCCGCTCTCTCCCTTCCACCTGCAAGGCCAGACGCCAGGCGGAAAATCCGCCGGCCACCCGGACGCAGTCGGCGGCAAAACCGGCCCGCGCCGGCAGTTCAATAAAGGCCCGAACCGTGTCCGGCAGGCTGGTATCGAGAACTTGATCGGCCCACAGGTCGGAAAGATAGTCGATATCCATCTTTTGCGTCGCCCGACCGCTGTCGGAACCAACGCGCACACCGGAGGACCCCACATCAAAAGCCACTCGGCAGGGTGAATCGGCCAACACCGGGAAAACGGATAACCAACCGACAAGAAGACAGACAAGGCGAGACATGGCAAGGCACCAAAACCGGGAGCAGGATATTTTGCCTCAGGCAGCGGCGGGTCCGTTCGAAATATGCCAACTATTTTGCCGAATTGCGGCCACCGGCCACTCCTCAAATTTCCGGTAAATTTCCGAAATGCATTATTGCGAACGATTCGCGTTTACTTTCTTTCGGTGCCGGACTATGATGCGAATCATTCTCATTTACAAGGAGGCCTGTCATGCCCGGTCTGTTGTTCAACGTCTCGCTGGTTGGCCTGATTTTTT
Source organism: uncultured Rhodocyclaceae bacterium (assembly GCA_964536245.1). Classification (GTDB taxonomy): domain Bacteria; phylum Pseudomonadota; class Gammaproteobacteria; order Burkholderiales; family Rhodocyclaceae; genus CAZHVZ01. The sequence goes on along the minus strand of CAZHVZ010000042.1, from coordinate 21,357 downwards.
GGGGCCTGCTGAGTGTCGGTCTGTAATTGCAGGAGGAATCAATCATGATCAATGCCCCCAGCCAATTGTGGGCCGGCGCCCTCAGCCTGCTCCTCATTCACGACGAAACCGGATGCCTTCATTCAGCAGGCCAGGCCGCCCGCCTCCTCGAACAGCTGGCCGACGATGCCGAACTGACCCGGGATCTGCGCGATCTTTGCGAACGCGCCAGCCAGCGCTTGCGGACCCCGGGCACGGAGCGCCGTCATGTCTGCCAAGCCTGAGCTGAGCCCGCTGACCCGCCGCCTGATGCAGGGAAGCCAGCCGTCGCCGGCGACCGGACGGCCCTTGAACACGCTGCCCCATACTGCCCCCGCGCGCAAGCGGACAAAACTCTGGGAACTGGCTGACAAACACCATTGCCCGATAATCGGCACCTGTCTCAGCATGGCAGACCTGGTGCGCCTGGCCCGGCGTTTTTCCTTCGCCGCTCCGGTCAATAACGAATATGCCCTGCATGTCGAGGCAGTCGGCTATTGCCGGGAGCGCAATGGCGTCTCGGAAACCATCCAGCGCTTGCTGGACAAAAAATACGAGGCCGCCGTCAAGCGTTTCGCAGCGATCAGGGAAGAAGGGAAATTGTCCGCTCTGTGGAAATCCTGTCTGGCCAAAGGCGAGGTTGCCGGGCCATTATGGGCGGCCTATACGCACAAGCTCGGCAGCGCTGAAACACGCCAGGCAGTCTATGGCGACATTCACATGCTGTCTCACCAGGTGGGGGCCGGGCAAGCTGCTGACGCGCGTCGCCTGCAATATCTGGAGGTGGAGAACAAAGCCCTGCGGCAAAGCGCCGAAGAAAACAAACGATGCTGGCAGGCGGAGGCTTTCGCCCTTCAGGACAGCCGGCGCCTGCTCAGCGAACAACTGGCCGAGCACGCCGCCGACCTCGCCGATCTGCGCCAGGCCTGTCAATCCAGCTCCCGCCGCCTGGCGGAATTTGAATCCGGCCAGGTCATGGTCGATCTCGGCCGCAAACTGATGGATCTGCATTCCGCCAATGATCAGTTAATCGCCGCTGCCCAGCGCGTGTGGGCGGTAGACCGCAGTCTCAAATCCAGTCAGGAGGAGAACGCCGCCTTGCGCCGGGAACTGGAGACCGCCAGGGCCGAAAAACAGGCCATGGTCAATTTTGTTTCTGCCCTGGCCGATGCCGAAGCCAATTGCCCCGATGCTTCGGCAGAAAACTGTTCCGGCTGCGAAAATGCCCTGTCGCCCCGGTGCATTCTCTATGTCGGCGGGCGGGCCTCAATGATCGCCCACTATCGCCAGCTCTCCGAGCGTCTCGGTATTCGCCTGATGCACCACGACGGCGGCCTGGAAGAATCCCTTTCGCGCCTGCCCGAGCTGATCCATGGCGTCGATGCCGTTCTCTGCCCGACCGACAACATCAGCCACGCCGCCTACTATCAGGTCAAAAGCCATTGCAAGCGGGTCGGCAAACCCTGCCTGTTCTACAAGGGCAGCGGGGTTTCGAGCTTTGCCGCCGCCATGGATCAGGTTGCGCGCCAGGAGTTCAGCCTGGGCGCCGCCTCCGGAACTAGATTGAATTCCGGATGAGGTGGTCAAAGGCACCCAGCGCCGCTTTCGATCCCTCACCCATGGCGATGATGATCTGCTTGTAGGGAACCGTGGTCACGTCCCCCGCCGCAAAAACACCGGGCAGCGAAGTCTGCCCCCGCGCATCCACCTCGATCTCGCCACGGGGCGACAACTGGACGCTGCCCTTCAGCCAGTCCGTATTGGGCAGCAGGCCGATCTGGACGAAGATGCCTTGCAGTTCGAGACGCTTCATTTGCCCCCCTGCCCGGTCTTCATAGAGAAGCCCGCTCACCTTCTCGCCATCGCCGGTCACCTCCGTCGTTCGCGCATTGGTCATGACATGAACATTGGGCAGACTGAAGAGCTTTTTCTGCAATACGGCATCGGCCCGCAGCGTGCTGTCGAATTCAAGCAGACTGACGTGGTCAACAATACCCGCCAGATCAATGGCCGCCTCGACACCGGAATTGCCGCCGCCAATCACGGCAACCCGCTTGCCCTTGAACAGGGGACCATCACAATGCGGACAGTAGGCCACCCCCCGGCCCCGGTACTCCTGCTCACCCGGCACATTCATCTCCCGCCAGCGCGCACCGGTGGCCAGAATGACCGTTTTGCTCCTGAGCACGGCGCCGCTGGCCAGACGGATTTCCGCCAATTCACCCGGCTTGGCGTGCAAAGCCTCGGCCCGCTGCGCAGTGATGATATCCACCTCGTAACTTCGGACATGCTGCTCCAGGGCGGCCGCCAGTTTCGGCCCTTCGGTTTCCGGAACCGAAATGAAATTCTCGATGGCCAAGGTATCCAGCACCTGACCGCCGAAACGCTCGGCCACCACGCCAGTACGTATTCCCTTGCGGGCGGCGTAAATCGCCGCTGCCGCTCCGGCCGGCCCACCTCCGACAATGAGCACATCGAAAGCTGCCTTGCCGGCTATTTTTTCGGCGGCACGGGCAGCCGATCCCTTGTCCAGCCTGGCCAGAATTTCCTCAACGCTTGTCCGCCCCTGGCTGAATTCCCGGCCATTCAGGAAAATAGTGGGCACCGCCATGATCTTGCGGGCATTGACCTCCTCGGGAAAAAGGGCACCGTCAATCATGGTGTGACGGACATTGGGATTGAGCACGGCCATGACATTGAGCGCCTGCACCACATCCGGGCAATTCTGGCAGGACAGGGAAATATAGCTCTCGAAAACATACTCCCCGGCAAGCGCCTTGATCCGGGCAACGGTGTCCGCCTCCAGCCTGGGCGGATGCCCCCCCATCTGCAAGAGGGCCAATACCAGGGAAGTGAATTCGTGGCCGAGGGGAATTCCGGCAAAACGCACCCCTCCGTCTTCTCCCTGCCGGTTGATGGCAAAGGACGGCTTGCGCTCGGCATCATCCCGCCGTTCCTGCACCGAAATCTTATTCGACTGGCTGGCAAGCTCGTCAAGCAGGGAGAGCATTTTCCGGGAAGACGGGCTGTCGTCGACAGAAGCAATGATTTCGATCGGTTGTATCAGCTTTTCAAGATAAGTCTTGAGCTGGGCTTTAAGCGTGTTGTCCAACATGGTGGCCTCGCCAAACGGGGAAAAAATCAGGAAAGCCCGGTCGGCCCCAAATGGCCGGGCCGGGCGACGGCGGCCCTAAATCTTGCCGACAAGATCAAGGGAAGGCGCCAGGGTGTGTTCGCCCGGCGTCCACTTGGCCGGGCATACCTCTCCCGGATGGGAAGCCACATACTGGGCGGCCTGGATCTTGCGAAGCAGTTCCTTGGCATCACGACCGATACCGAGGTCGTTCACCTCGGCCACCTTGACGACACCTTCCGGATTGACGACAAAGGTACCGCGCAGGGCAAGCCCCTCTTCCTCGATCATCACGCCAAAATTGCGGCTGATGGTTCCGGTCGGATCGCCGATCATCGGAAAGCCGATCTTCTTGATCGTTTCCGAGGTGTCGTGCCACGCCTTGTGGGTGAAGTGGGTATCGGTGGACACCGAGTACACCTCGACGCCCATATCCCGCAATTGGGCATAGTGGTCAGCCAGATCTCCGAGTTCAGTCGGGCAGACAAAGGTAAAGTCAGCGGGATAAAACATGACCACGGACCACTTGCCCCTGAGATCGGCATCGGTCATCGGAACAAACTTGCCGTTGTGGTAGGCGGTGGCCTTGAAGGACTTGATTTCGCTGTTGATGATGGAAGACATGGTGTTTTCTCCTGGGGTTGAGAGTGAATGTCGAACTGACACCCCGAAGAATAGAGACCCGGCAAAAATCAATCAAATCAATCGTTTTTATAACACCAATAGCGAAATTCTATCGACACGCCGGCCTGCCCTTCTCCGCAAGCTGATCGACATCCTGCGGCACCGGCTGCCGGGCAAGCTGAAGACGAAGCTGGCAAAGTAGAACCAGGGGCATGGAAAGCCCGGTCAAACAAGAAAGCGGGATGAAAGCGGCTATTTTTCGACGCCGAGAGCGTGCAGCAGAGCGGAACCGTGCTCCAGTCCGCTTTCCTGCACCAGCGCAGCCCACCGCGAGCGCCTTGGGGCATGGACCAACTCTGCGCGCATGTCGAGAAGGAATCCCTTCAAGCTGACCGCTCCGGAACTCAGCTCTCCCAAAGCGTTGCCGTGCACCACATCCACCAGCCAGGCGGTCAGCAAACCCCGATAGCAGGCGCAAAACTGCCGCGAATGCTGGCGCTGCGCCCGGACCGCCGCCAGCAGCTGATCGAGCAGCAAGGGTTCGGTGAGCAGGATGCGCCCCTCCCAATCCATGGGGCGGGCAAGTCCATAGCAGGCATATTTCAGTTCCGGGTAAGGAGTCTGCCGCCCGCCCAGCCGAAAAGCCATGACCCCCTGGGCAATACGCGACTGGCAGCGATGCCCTCGGAGCGGGGTAAAAGCCTGGCGGATGGCCTCCAGCCGCTCCAGGACGCAGGGATCGGCGTGGGCCAGCTGATCCAGGCCGAGAACCGGGTTCAAGGTCTGGCGCAGGCTACGCTCCAGCTGCCCCAGGTCGTTCATCGGCTGTCCAGCGGGCAGCGCTGGTCGGAATCGGCACTGGCCCGCCGGCGGGGAAGCTGCCCCTCCCCCTGTTCGCGGAACTCAAGGCGCAATTCAATGCGGCGGCTTTCTTCCGGACTGCTTTTCAGGGCATTGAAGGACGCCCCGCTGACCAGAAAAAGCTCGCGCACCAACTGCCGGTCGGGTTCAGCAAGGGCTTCCGGGCCGCTGGCTGGAATGAG
>CAZHVZ010000042.1:0-16516 GCA_964536245.1 uncultured Rhodocyclaceae bacterium | reverse complement strand
TCCGAGCGTTGCAGGCTGAGATTGAGGTTGTGCAGATAGCCGCCCCGGGCATCGGCAAACCCCTCCACGACAACCCGCTTGAGCCATTTTTCGCCGGCTGGATCGCGCGCCAGATCGAGCACGACCGGAACAAAGGAGCGCAGCAACCTGGCCTGGCTTTCGCTGAGTTTGTGGCTGTCGGTATCAAACCGCGCGCGGTCGCCGAAACTGATGACGCTGCCGCGCAATTCGACGCCCGGCAGCTTCTGCACCGAGGATTGCAGGCGCTGGATCAAGCTGGAAATCTCCTTTTCCCGCTGATTTTTCTGGTGTTCGGTTTCTGAAATATCGTGGGTAATGGCCAGCAGGGCGACGGTCAGGGCAACCAGAAAAAGCACCATGAGAGCGGTCATCAGATCGGAAAAGGATATCCAGAAGGGCTTTTCGGCCCCCTCTTCCTTGCCGCGACGGCCGGCGGACCGGGAGCGGATCAGGCTCACCGGCGCACCGGTTCCTGGGCCAGGGCATCGGCCAGTTCCTCAACAGCCCCCTTGAGCGATTCCACGGCACCGGCAACGTGGTGCTGGAATTGACCATTTCCCTTGACCAGGGTGCGTTCCACATTGTCGGCAAAGGCAGCATGGGCTTGGGCAAGGACCTGAGACACGCCGTGCAGATAGGTATCGGCTTCGCTTCCGGCTCGCCCCAGAGCCGCCGCCGCACCTTCGAGGCGACTGACCAGATCGCCGGTCAGCGCCGCTTCCCGGCGTGCCAGGTCTACCGTGGCCCGCAGATCGGCCACCATCTGGGCGATCGTCGCGGTGGTCTGGCGCTGTTCGAGCATGGCCTGCCCGACGGAGCGGGCGGCCTGACTCATGGCACTGGCCGAGGCCGCCATATCAACGCTGGACAGGGCAAACGTTTCGGCGGCCTGGCCAACGCCCCGGCCGGCCTGGTCGAGCTGGCCGGCAGCAGATTCCACTGCTCCACGCCCGGCCAGCTCCAGACGGCTGGCCACCTTGCCCAGCTCGGCAACGGCAGCATCCAGAGCGGTGGCCGTTCTGAGGAGCAGGCTTTCCAGCCCATCCTGACGCTGGCCAAAGGTTTCATCCAGGCGGTCGCTAAAGCGTTCCAGGGCTTTTTCCAGAGCGCCCCCGACGGCTGCTCCCTGCCCCGCCCCCAGACACTCCACCGCTGCGCTCATGCGGTTCAGAGGCTGCTCCAGGGCACTGCCGACGGTCCTTGCCACGGCATCCGCCACCCTCGTCGCCAGAACCTCCTGATTGCGCAGGGCCGCATCCTGCTGCTGGACCAGCATGGCTTCCATGGTCTGGCGCAATTCGCCGACAATCGCCTGCTGCAACCGAGTTGCCTGCACGGCGGAGGCTTCGGATGCCCTGACCAGACGGGCCAGGTATTCTTCGCCCACTCCGGCGTCGAACAGGCCATCAATCAACTGCACCAGCTTTTCCACCTGGCGGTAGCGACGGGTGACGATGGATTTTTCGATCCAGGTCACCACCATGGCCAGGCTGATGGCTGCGGCGGAAACCTCAAACGCACTGCCCACCCCCTGGATCAGCGCACGCAGGCTGTCGCGGACCGCATCGGCATTGCTGGACACTTCAAAATGACTGAGTCCGGCGATCAGGCCGCTAAAGGTGCCGATAATGCCGATACCGGTGAGAATCCCCGGCAGATGCTTGTAAAACTCGGTTTTCAGCGGAGTATCCACCAAGGCCCGCTCGGTGAAAAAATCCTCGGCCATGGCGGTGGCCCGCCAGGCCGAAACCAACTTGGCATTGCGCGGATCGGCCACGCCATGCAGGGTCTGGGCGTATTCCCGCCAGAGATGAACAAGCCGGGGAGAATGCATGATTTCCCGGGCAATCTTTTCCGGCTGCGCCGGAATTTTCTCTTCCGCCAGGGCGGCCAAACCCCGGATCGCGCTCTCCAGTTCCCGGCCAAGAGCCAGGGCAGGCAGGGCGAAGCGCAGGACAAAGCCGAGCGAGATGGCAACAAGAACCATGGCAATCACCCAGCCGCCCCAAAGGTGCCAGAACTGCATCAAACCGTCCATTTATGTGCTTTCCCTGCGCTCACCGCCATTGACCCATCCTGAAAACCGTTCCCCGACCCGGCACAGGTCTTTCGCTTGTCCGCCTTTGGCCCGGTGTCTGCCGTCGGACGCGAAGTATATCCAAGGGAGGATTCCCCGGCGCACTTTTGACCGGCACCGGAAAGCAAAAGGCCCGACCGGAGTGGTCGGGCCTGATGACGGGCATGGGCATGGGGGAACCGGACTTGAACCCGGCAACGGACCCGCTGCAATGCCTATTCACTCCCGGTCAGAACACTGCATGGGGCGTATACTCAAAGCCATTCTGAATTTGCCCGATGACTGCCGCCTGGTTCTCGGGGCTTTCGCTGAACCCCGCCAGCACCTGTGCCCGGGTCTGCAATCCGGAATCCAGCTGATTGGCCCAGTAGTCAAATCCGGCCTTTTCAGCAGCCCGATGCAATACGTTCTGATAGAGCCGATTCACCAGATCGGCGGTGCTTGGGTTGGCACCATACAAGGCACTGAATTCGGGCGAGGCAATGAACCCGCTGGCAACGTCGGTCAGCGACATGCCGGTATCCATTCCATACATCCAGTCGCCCAATCCACCGCTATCCGGTTTGCGGTTGAATGCCGCCTGATAGACGCGATAAACCTGACCGGCGTTACCGCCCGTATCCAGGGCGAGGCATTTGTCGGAAAACTTGAGGCGCTCAACATTGACCAGGGTGTCGCTACCTTCTGCTCCCGTATTGTCCTTTACGGTGTATCCCGCAGCCGTGCCGGTAATCGTGAAATTTCCGCAAACCCCCTTGTAGCGAACCGTATCGATGCCTCCGGCACCATCAAGACTGTCATTACCGGCGGTGCCGGAAAGGGTGTCATTTCCCGTGCCGCCGGTGATGGCCGATCCCCCGCCAGACCCGGTCGAAGCAGACACTCCGGTAGTGCCGACCGGGACAGTGAGAATATAGTTGCCGGTTACGGATCCGGGGCCGCTGGCAGCCAGAAAAAAATCTGCCGTCGAGGTGGACACAAAGTCAAGATATTTGGACTGGAACCCCTGCCCGAGCGTCGCTGTGGCGACCAACCCGCCGGTAGAACCGTATATTGAAAGCTGTGGACTAAACAAACCATTTATCGTTGGATTGGCTTCAATCTGAAACCGGTATTGCTGGCCGCTGGTCAAACTCACCTTGAACCAGTCCACATCACCGGCCTGACTGATGACACCGTAATCCTTCCAACCTGTCTCGACAACACCCCGCGTTGAGATATCGGCAGGAAAATCATTGTCGACCGTGTCCATCCCCAAATAATCACCAACAAGCTCAGCCATGGTCATACCTCCCGTTTTTTAGTTATTGGCCCTGCTCCGCCGCCTGCTCTGAAAACAAACCAAACCCGGCGCAAGCCTGCCGAGCAGGCTCACGTACGGCAGCCATTCATAACCATTACCTTATTTTCAGTTTAGGACAAAACGCGGGAGATTTGAAAGGTTCTTTTCCGGAAGCTGCGCAGAAATCAAAAACGGACTGACCATTCAGAAGATCGGCCTAAGCATTTGATTTTTCCTGGCAGAGCCCCTTGCCAGCTCACCGAAAAACTTTGTCCGACGGCAGGGGAAGCGTTGTGCGACGCACAGGCCATGCCGTACAACGGCTTGCCACACGCAAGCGGCGGCACAAAAACAAACGCCGCAAGCGGTGGCCGCTGCGGCGAGTTGAGTCGGGCTGACTTGTGAGCCCTTGCCCAGAATACAGATTTTTTGAAACTGAGGCTCACCTTAAGACCACGCCGTCCGCCAAAGGGTTGTCCAGATGGCGGCGACAACTTCTTGCCAGGCTTGATTGCATGGCATAGTATGCCAATATGCAAATTAACTCAGGAGGCTCCCATGCCAACCCGAAACGTTGTCCTGACCGACCATCAGGCCCACTTTGTCGAACAGCTCGTCACCTCCGGGCGCTACCAGAACGCCAGTGAAGTTCTGCGCGAAGGTTTGCGGCTGGTCGAGCGCCGGGAGTCGGAAGATGAGCTGCGCATCACTGCCTTGCGTGAAGCTGCCAAAATGGGTATTGCCGACATCGAGACCGGCAACTTCCGCAGCTTTAGCTCGGCGGACATGCTTGGTCAGCATCTGACCGCGCTGACTTCCGAAGTGATTGGCGCGTAGTGGCCGGAGAAGTTTGGACTGTCCGCCTGTCGGCTGCTGCCGAGGCTGATTTTCGCCAGATTCTGCGCTGGACTGTCGATCATTTCGGCTCAGCACAAGGGCGAATTTATGCCGACACCCTGTCAACGGCGTTAAAGGCCCTATGTGTCGGCCCATCCATCGTTGGGGTCAAGGAACGACCAGAAATCGGCTGCAACATCTGGACGCTTCATGTCGCGCGTAGCGGGCGCAAGGGCCGACACTTCATCATGTTCCGAATCACCGATGCCCAAGACAACAAAGTGATTGATGTTCTACGCATCCCGCATGACAGCATGGACTTGGAACGGCACATGCCATCGTAAAGCATGGGCGTCCCAGCCGCTCGGGCACGCACCTGACCGGCTTGGGTGCGTTCAATCATCAAGTCAAGGGAAATCAGATCGAGGGACTATGCCGTGGCAACTGGCCGACCGCAACAGCTCGTGGAGCGGCGGTGGCGTTTTTCAGCATAGTGCGGGGCGGCGGCGCAACGAAAATACTTTGCCAGACAGCAGCAGAAGCGGCGTGCTACTCGAAGGCTATGAAGTGCAGCGACTTGCCACGCGCACGCGGCGGCACAAAAACAAACGCCGCAAGCGGTGGCCGCTGCGGCGAGTTGAGTTGGCGAGGCGTTGCCAACAAAGCAAAAACACTTCCGAAGCAACGGCTTAAAGAATCTTATGGCGGAGTGGACGGGACTCGAACCCGCGACCCCCGGCGTGACAGGCCGGTATTCTAACCAACTGAACTACCACTCCGCGCGATTGGCCGGTGCTTCCGCAACCGACCGGGCCGGATGTTATCACAGCACCTGCTGCTGCCCAAATAAGATTGGCCTGATCAGCGGTTAGAATAAGCAGATGATGAATGACGCCGTGCTCCACATCGTCACCCAGTATTACACCCGTGACGAAACCCTTTCCCTGTTTGCCGCCACCCTGGCGCTCGGCCTGCTGCTATGGCCGGCGGGTGGCTCGGTTCGCACCGTGGTGCGGCAAACGGTTCTCTTTGCGGTTCTCTGCCTGATCGGCAATCTGGGAGCCGGCCTGCTCAGTATTTCCGACGGCGCCCGCCCGGCAGCGGTGGTGCATGGCCTGGTGCTGCTCGGCTTGGGAATCGGCGTCATTCGCCTGGTCGGCCTGCTGGTTTTCCGCATCATCCTGCCCCGCATCGCCATTCGTCCGCCGCGTATCCTGGAAGATATCGTAGTCATTATCGGCTACCTGGCCTGGGGATTGATCCGCCTCTCCCATGCCGGGCTGGATCTTTCCTCCATCGTCACCACCTCGGCGGTCATCACTGCGGTGATTGCCTTTGCCATGCAGGACACCCTCGGCAACGTGCTCGGCGGTCTGGCCCTGCAACTCGACAGTTCGATCCAGATCGGCGACTGGATCAAGATTGATGACGTTTCCGGCCAGGTCACCGATATCCGCTGGCGCTACACGGCAATCCGCACCCGCAATGGTGAAACCGTGGTCATTCCCAACAGCCTGATGATGAAGGGCAAGGTCTGGCTGATCGGTGACCGGGAAAGCCGGACCACCAAGTGGCGCCGGGTGGTTCATTTCAATGTCGGCTACGTTGCCCAACCGACCCGTGTAATCGCTGCCATAGAAGAATCCCTGCGGGAAGCTGAAATCGCCAATATGGCAAAACATCCGCTGCCCAGTTGTGTCATGCTCGATTTCGGGCCCGGCTACGGTCACTATGCCGTGCGTTACTGGTTGACCAATCCGGCTGCCGATGACCCGACCGACTCGGCGGTTCGATCCCATATTTATGCTGCGATCAAGCGATCCGGCTGGCGTCTCGCCTTGCCTGAGGAACTGCACCATCTGGTCAAGGAAAACACGGCTTTCCGGGCAGAGATCAAAAATCGTGAACTCCAGCGCCGTATTGATGCCCTGCGCAGTATCCCCCTTTTCTCGGAACTCTCGGAAGACGAATGCAGCCGGGTTGCCGAGCACCTGATCTACGCGCCCTTCGCCAAGGGTGACACCCTGACCCGTCAAGGTGCGGTTGCCCACTGGCTGTACATCATTACCAGCGGCGAGGCCGATGTCGGGCGGGATACGCCCGAGGGAGAACGCCACCATCTGGCCATGCTGTCAGCCGGCGACTTTTTTGGGGAAATGGGTCTGCTGACCGGAGAACCCCGTGGCGCAACGGTTTCTGCCCTGAGCGACATGGAATGCTATCGCCTGGACAAATCCGGCCTGGAAGAAATATTGCAGGAACGCCCGGCCATTGCCGAAGCGCTCTCCGAAGTGCTCGCCGCACGTCTGCAACACAATGAAATCGCCCTGCAGCGCGATCAGGAAAAACGGAATGATGGAGAAAATTCCGGATTGCGGGCGGCTCTGTTCGGCAAGATAAAAACCTTCTTCAACCTGTAATGCCCCTTGCCCAACCGGCCTAAGCGTCGTTGCCGAGGAGTTCGGTATCCTCGTGGGCATAGGGCGGACTGCAACAGCAAAGGATGTGCAAGGGCTCATCCCCCAAGGCTTCAACACAATGGGCCACGCCGGCAGCAATACAGACGGTATCGCCGACCGCAATCACAAAACGCTCGCCGCCCAGCGTCATAAGTCCCTGTCCCCGGGTAACGTGATACAACTCCTCGCTGCAATGGTGACGGTGCAGGCAGGTGCTCCGACCAGCCGGAACGATGGCCTCCGCCAGGCTTTGTTGCCGGTTGCCATGCCGGGCCGGATGCATCAATTCCCGGATGTCCGAACCATCCTTGGTGCGGTAGGGGACACTATCCACGTAACAGGTTTTCACTGAGGGCTCCGACATTCAGGGGTTACGGCAAAGGCGAATCCGGCCTTCACCCCGGCGGCCGCAGGGAGTTTCCTCGCCGGGGACGGGGTGCGGCGTGCCTTCCTCGTCCATCTGGGCCGCCAGGGTATCCCAGGTCACCATTCCGCCCCGGTCGACGGTCAGGCGCAACAGCCAGCCCCGCTTGGCCGCCGGCAGCTCGAAGCCGTCAAAAACGAAATTCCCGAGACTGTAGACAATCAATTTGCCACGGTAGTATTCAGCCCCCTGGGTAACGTGCGGATGCCCACCCACCACCGCATCGGCGCCGGCATCAATCATGCGCCGGGCCAATTGCCGCTGGCGCTCTCCCGGCTCCGGCTCCCGCTCCCAGCCCCAGTGCATGAAAGGAATGACCACATCGGCGCCAGCCGCCCGCGCCGCACGAATGTCGGCCACCACCTGGTTATCCTCGCTCCAGGCAATTCCCGGCCAATCCGGCCCGGCTTCAAAGGAACGGGGTTTGAACTCGTTGTAGGCCAGCACGGCAATGCGCAGCCCGGAACGCTCGATCCACAGCGGTTGATGGGCTTGCTGCACAGTGCGCCCGCCGCCGAAGTGTTTCAGCCCGGCCGCATCAAGCAGCCCCATGGTCTCCAGAAAAGCCTCCTTGCCATAGTCGCCGGAATGGTTGTTGGCCAGGGCCAGGGCATCAAAACGCCCCTTGAGAACCGACAGCACCCGGGGATGCGCACGAAAAGCGTAAATCTTGTTGACCAGCGCCTGACCGGTGGAGGCCACCGGGCATTCGAGATTGCCGATGCGAAAATCCGCTGCCGCCAGAATGCCGGCAAAGTGCGCCAGGGGATCACGCCCGTCGGCAATCACCCGCCCTGGCCCGTCATCGAGCATGATGTCGCCGGCAAAAACCAGTTTCACCGGCTCTGCCGCAACAGGAAAGCCGAGCAAGTAGAGGAAGAGCAAAACTGAAAATCGTTTCATGCCTGCCCCCTGCCGCGACGATATTCACACCAGTATTGCAATTCGCCATCCCGCACCGGCTCGTAAACCACCTGTTTTCCGGTAAAGCCAAATCCCCTGCCCATCCCGGTTGGCGGCGGATAGGGATAGCTGAGCTGCTGAATCTGCACCGGTCCCCCATCCTGATCCGCGTAGACGTAGACCTTCACCGAGGCCAGATCCGTCGGAGCAGTCTGCACCACCAGTCGAAAGCGGAAATAGGACCCAATGGCGACCGCCGGAACCTCATAGGGAGAAGACACCGCCTGCCCAAGCACCGGTCTGGTTTCGCCACCATAGGTCACATGGCAGACAACGCCGGCCTGCACCGCTCCGGCCAGAAAAAGGAAAGCGCTACCCGGCACGAGCCGGCGAACTATCGACACCATGGTCCCCTGCCTGTTCGGTTCCCCCCGCCACCGGGGTTGGGAGAATTGAAAAAAATGCTACGCCGCCAAGGCCAAATGCCAATGTCGGCTACTGCCGCCCAAGGCCATGCTCTGGGGCTCGTCATTGTAGCCGCAGCGCCGCCGAGGCAGCAAAGGCGGCCAGACAGGAACCGGCTGGAAAGGAAATGCCGATCGGGAAACGGGTAGGCGAGTCGCCACGGTACCGATGGTATTGTTCGGGCGCTTGACATCGCCACAGCCGTTACCGAAAATGGCCATGGTTCGCAGTTTGCGAACTGCGAACCATGGCCAGTCAGGAGCACACGCCCATGAACCTGAATCCGCAATTTCTCAAGCCGCAGGATGTCCTGTTCCTCCTCAAGCTCGTCGCGCTCAAGGGGCCTGCCACCATCTTCCCTGCCGTTCCCGAATCACTGGGAATGAGCAAGGCAGAAATCCACAATTGCGCCAAGCGTGTCCGGAGCGCTCGCCTGCTGCCGCACGACAGCTGGAACCCCCTGCGCAAGAACCTGCTCGAATTTCTGGTCCATGGCGTCAAATACGTCTTCCCTGCCCGCCACGGCAGTGAAAGCATTGGCACGCCAACCGCCTACGCCGCGCCGCCGCTCAATGCCCAAATCGCCAGTGGCTCGACGCAGCCCGTCTGGCCTGACCCGGAAGGCAGTGTACGCGGCCAGGCCTTGTATCCGCTCTACCCTTCGGCCCCGCAATCGGCCCGCCGCGACCCCCTGCTCTACGAAATGCTGGCGCTGGTCGACGCCATCCGAATCGGCAATGTCCGCGAACAACAACTCGCCGAAGCCCTGCTCAAGGAACGCCTCGCATGAGACCGGGCGATCCCAATTTCGACATGCTGATCACTCCTGATTGCTCCGGCCAAAAAGGACCAGATCTTCCAACCAGGGTGGTCAAATTTCAACGCTGTTTACCCCGATTGGATGGTCAGTTTTGCACGCTGATTTACAGGCCGGGAAGGAGATGCCGATCGGGAAGCGGGTGTGCAAGTCACCGCCGGTACCAACGGTATCTGGCAGCAGCAGGCGGTTCAGCCAGGAGTGGATGACGCCGTCGCCCGGACGTAGCGCAACACCGCCACGGGTGCTGATGAAGGACGGCAGTTCACGGTGCATGCGCACGTCGACCAGCTTCGGATAAGCGGCGGTGTGGCAGAAGGACTGCATGACCAATATCCCAATGATGAGTTTTCTGCGGCCAACACCCAAATAACATCAATTTTTTGCATATTTAGTCTTAACACTTCTATTTACTCGCCATTTCAAGTTGCTACTTGGCATAATCCCAAAGTCAAAATTCACGGCTCGCCAAAACGTGCTGTAGGCAAAACCCAGACAAAACCTGACACCTATCAATGAATCAAGCAAAGCCGGAAGATCGACATGACTGGAGCTCCCGCAAGCAATCTCTGCCCGTTAAAGATGTTCAGCAAAATCGAGCCGGAAACCACCGCCCTCGACAAATTGCAAAACCTCGCCGTCCTTCTTGAGGACCGCACGATAGGGACTATCCTCTGGTACCTGCACCGGAAAAAATGGCCGCGCAGGCTATCGCGAGGGATTCGGTTCACCGCCATTGTGCTCGCCATCATCGGTGGACTCTGGCCTTTGGCGGTGAGCGCCGACCTGATCGATGGTAAATCGCAGAGTCAACTTGGCTACGTCTTCATCGCCCTCGCTGGCTCAATCCTTCTGACTGACCGCTACTTCGGTTTCTCCAGTTCCTGGATGCGTTTCATGACCGTCCAGATGTCATTGCAACGAGCATTGGAGAAATTCCAACTCAACTGGACTGTATGGCAGATTCAAGCGGGCTCCCAAACGGCCACGCCATCCTCCATGAGTTCAGAACAGATCAGCAGCGGCATCACCATGCTCTCCAATTTTCAAACCGATATCGGCTCCTTAATCGATCAGGAATTTCAGACCTGGGTGGCCGAGTTCAAGGAACAACTCGCCAACCTGCAGGCCACCATAAGCAAGGACAAAGAGGATCAGAAGCCGGGGAACATCGTCGTCAGCATCAATGCTGCAACAGATTTGGAAGGACCGCGCCAACTCTATGTCGACAATCAGTTCGCCAATCAAACCGAGAATTCCACTGCCTTGCTGACCGCGGTAAGCCCGGGTACCCATTTGCTGACCGTGAAGGCTGTTTCCGATACAGGGGCTGCTGTGGAGGGAAGTCAGACTGTAACTATTGTCGCTGGGCAAACGGGGAAGGCCGACATTGCGTTAAAGTGATTTGCACTGGCCCACAAGAGATGCAATTTGCGGCCTGTCTCTATATCAATATGCCATCGCACTCAATACACAAGCGCTTATACTGTGAGCTTAAGAAAAGGTGACTGCATCACCACATGTACTGCTCCACAGCCAACGCACGCGGCCGAATCTCGCCAAAGGGCGGCTTATTCTGTTCTCACAGTTTTATTACGATAGCGACCACATAACCAATGCAGGGAATTGATCTTTTTTCTGGTGCCGGCGGTATGTCACTCGGTGCACTCTCATGCGGAATCGACATTCGATATGCTGTAGAGCTCGACCCTAACGCCGCTGCCACATTCCAAGCAAACCATCCTCATACCAAAGTCTTAAATGAGGACATACAAAATATAACTTCAGTTTCGTTTCCGAATCTAGATCGAAGCCAGCCGCTAATTATTTTTGGAGGCCCACCATGTCAAGGGTTTTCCACATCCAACCAAACCAACCGAAATTTTAATAACCCAAACAACTGGTTATATCAACATTACGTTCGTCTGGTAGCCGAATTGCGACCGGACTGGGTCGTTTTCGAAAACGTTAAGGGTTTGATGGAAACTGAAGGCGGTTTTTTTTTCGAATCTGTACTCAATAATTTCCAAAAACTTGGTTACACACCAACATTTTTTGTTCTCAATTCAGCCGATTATGGTGTGCCACAAAGGCGAAATCGCTTGTTCATTGTTGCGTCGTTACACGGCCAAACAGTCTCCCCCCCCGTTTCAACGAGTCGGCGCCATGTTACTGTCCGAGAAGCTCTCGCGGACCTGCCACATTTGGATAATGGTGATCGTTTTGATTTGGTTCCCTACAATGGTCACGCAAGCAACACCTACGCAAGACACCTACGCTCTGACCTACGACAATGTTGGAACAACGTTGTCACAAAAAATGCCCCGCATATCATTGAGCGGTATAAGCACATACCACAGGGTGGAAACTGGGAAGATATTCCGGCTCATTTAATGACCACATACACCGATAGATCGCGTTGCCATACTGGTATATATCATCGATTGCGAGAAGATGAACCCTCTGTAGTATTAGGTAACTTCCGTAAAAACATGTTGATCCACCCATGGAAACACCGTGGCCTATCGGTCAGAGAGGCCGCTCGCCTTCAGTCATTCCCCGACAGTTTCAGATTCTTCGGCTCCATTGGATTCCAGCAACAACAGGTTGGGAATGCAGTCCCTCCCCTGTTAGCGCAAGTTGTTTTTTCGCTTATCGCTGAAAATAAACAAATTTTTGACATTTCGTGATATGACACACAAAGCTGGCATCACCCTCTCCATCCTTCACATATCTGATATGCACTTTGGGTGCCGCGATGATAATGGAGAACAAGAGAACATACTTAAAGCATTAGAGACAGCCGTACTTGCAACTGGCAAGTCAATAGACTGCATTGTTGTTACCGGCGATTTGACTCAAAAGGCTGAGCATTCAGAATTCCAACAAGCGCAGGACTGGCTAAGTTCGCTATGTCAAACTCTTAACACACGATGCATTCTTGTTCCAGGAAATCACGATACTAGACGCGATCACGCTGATTCAAGATCTCTGCGGGCCGCATTCCACAATCGTGATGCATTTGGCCAATGGAAAGACCAAATTTTCTCGGATCACCCGCACTTAAATTCTTTTCTAGAATGGTATAGACAGGCTCGCAATGAGCATTATGAATTGCTAAACGACTGGAATAATAATCCAGCGATTGACAAAGTCGACGTCAATTTATCAAAGATCAATTGTAGATTCATTTGTATAAATACCGCGCTTCTTTCATGCGGTGATGATGACGAAGATGAGCACGACCCTGCTCTAAATAAGCTATGCGCCGACATAAAAGGCATAAATGGCGGATTGAAAGACAACGTCGCCGCCAGCACCCTGATTATCGCAGTTGCACATCACCCTGCATCTTCACTTGCACCTTGGAATGCAACCGAGTTAACAAAAATTTTGGGCCAAACGACTGGTCCACACATATATTTACACGGTCATCTTCATAACCTAGCTCACGAAGCAAAATATAACAACAAGGGCGCTGGATTTTTTTGTGGCGCAGCTGGCGCCGCATATCCAGGCACTAAATATAAAAAGCAATTTTCAATACTTACGGTCGATTTTGATGCTCAAAAGGTTCAATCCACAGCATTCGAATTCAATGACGAATCCGGCACGTGGGACATTGATAATTCGCAATCGCATCCCGTTCCTGCCCGACTGCCGGAAATTACCTCTTGCTCTACTGAGGAGGTTACGGCAAACGAGAGCCATAGTTACCCGCGATTATCAAATCCATTTTCCGACGTCATCGCAAATGGAATACCTCCTCAATACATTCACGAGCTTTTTGTTGAGCCGAGCAATTCCCTTGTAAAGTTAAAAAATAGACTTGAAACCATTGTTGAGGGGCAAAGAGGCACAGGAAAGACAATGCTCCTGCGATATTTTTCATTTGAGGTACAACAATCTTTGCTCTCAAAAGAAAATACAGAAGACTCAATCATAGGACTCCTGAATTCGACTTCAACACCGTTTGGCGTTTACTGTTGCCTAACTAATGCGGGATTGAATCGATCCGATTTTGAATCGGTAGAAAATGATGCCAGGCGAACAGGCTTATTTTCACATATAGCTGCACTTTTTGTATTGAGCCGTTTTTTTTCAGCCTTGGCTGCATTCACAATCCAGTCAACAAATGGCTTTCCTGACGACGATCTACGCAAATATACGTTACGACTGCTTTCCCTTGATTATTCTCTCGCTACTATTAAAGGGGAGCGTTTTTTCAAACAATTAGTGCGTGAAATAGATTTACTTCTTAGAGATGCCAAGCAGCATGTGGCATCATTGCTTCCCGGTGGTTACCCGACGAACTTCAACCCATGGCTAAGCCTGCCGTCGTTATTTCCCTTACTAGAGGACTATAAAGACGCCCTCGGCATGCAGGTACCATTTTTCCTACTTATTGACGACTTTGACCAGCTAAACGCCGAACAGCAATCGGAGTTTTTTGCGGCGGCGTCGGCACGCCGGCATGACGTGGTCTGCTATAAATTTGGCATCATGTCGGAAGGGCAGAAGTCGTTTGTCGCCGGTGATCAGCGCACCTATCGTGAGGGAGACGACTATAACTTTGTACGTCTCGACTGGGTCGACGGAGGCCTAGAAACTGAAAGTCGCACCAGCAGTTATGTTAAAGCGGTTGAGGAAATATTTAATAAACGAATGGTTCTCGCCCAGTGGCCCACTGTCATAAGGCTCGGAACACTTCTAGATGACTGGGAGCATGGAAATCGCCTAAGAGAAGAGGCGAAAGATTTGGCTAAGAAAGATTATGAAAATTTACGGCCAAATGAACGCCCTCAAACCTTCGAAAGCTACTGGTCTAAACAGGGCAATGCCAAATATTTCCGTCTGCTAGCAAAGAAAAAAATCGCTCATCGCTATGCAGGGCGATCTACGGTAATCGACTTATCCTCCGGTATTTTTCGCCAATTTCTTGAAATATGCAGTGGCATTGTCGATCTAGCTTTGGCAGACGGTTGGCATCCATCGTCAGGTAAGCGCATCGGTCCCGAGAAACAAAACAAGGCCATTCGGGAATGGTCTAAAGACATGTTTCGCAGCCTTGGCAGTTCAGGTGACGTCAGTAGCTTAGCAACTCGTGGCTTTGCCGTTACCAGTGAAAATCTTATTAATTTAGCTAATTCTCTCTCTCGGTTTTTCCAGAATCGATTGCTATCCGAGAGTAAGGACCCAGAGGTCATTGCGATTGCTATTAAAGACAGTCTTTCACACGACAGCTTTGCCCGTTGCTTATTGGACGTGGCAGTTAGAGAGTCAGTACTTCAGCGCCGATCTGTCGATTACCCTAGCAAATCAGGAGGTGGTGAACGGTTACCTACCTATAATATTAACCGCCGGCTTGCACCACACGTTGGAATTGGAACCAAGCTACAAGGGAGGCACGAACTTGATAGTGCAATGCTTGAGCTAGCAGCGCGGGATACAGAGGAATTTCTCAAGGCCATCCAAAAACAGGATAAGGCTAGCGATCAACAGGTGCTTCTATGATTTCTTTGCTTGAAGAGCCTATTGATCTTAGTGCTAGACTCCATGAGACGGTATCCCTTGAAGGGAAGACACTTTATGTTTGTCACGCCAGTTACGAGAAACGGGCATATGGCGCAACGGATCACAATTTAACCGGGCTGTCTATTGCTTATTCATGCGTAATAGGAACAACAAAATCAATCGAAAGAAATCTACAATACAAAACATGCTTTGAGGATCTCACTATTAGGCTAACTAATATCAGTGCGACTGCACCTGTCGCAATTAATGTTAGCCGCGACAGCTTAATCAGCATGGTCAAGCACTTTGACGCGATTTTTGGCACTCCTATTCGTCAAGAGATTGAGAACATTGTAATTGATTCAAGCGTCTTTCCCAAGGATCGCTTATGGATGATAGTTGACTATATTAAACGGGTAAATAATTCGTTAAGGCTTTATATTCTTTATTCAGAACCAGAACACTACAATACCGAAACCCAGCCTGAGGGATGGCTATCTAAAGGCGTAAAACGGCTGATCCCCATCCCCGGATTTAACGGGCAACAAAGCTCCGAGAAACAAACTCTTCTCATTTTAATAGTGGGTCATGAGGAAGAGCGCATGCAAATAACAATCAGAAATACAGAACCGGATAAAGTTATTCTGGTAGGCCAAGGTGCACAGCAATATTCTGATGATTCTCCCAGGCTATCAGATTTTATAGCGCAGCGCCTAGGTCACGATTATGGTCATGTTATTGATTTCAGCGAGACATATTCCGCTGGATCTCGGGACTATTTGGCCGTAAGGAGTGCAATTAAAACAATATTTAGGCACCATAACGAAGATTACAATATTGTTGTTGCGGCAAATAGCACAAAGCTTCAGTCGATTGGCGCACTCCTTGCATGCCAAGAGCACCAAGAAATTACCGCAATATATGCGGAACCCCAAATATACAACTCTGAGATGTCATATGGCCGAGGGAAAATTTGGGGATTTCGCATCTCGTAGCAAATTATTTGGCATTAAGAAATAGGCAATGTGGGATGCTGGGATCCCAATATCAACCAACGAAAACAAAATCGATAAAAAACCCCCGCCGGTTTCCCGACGAGGGCTTTTCAATTTCCTGCGGTCGACCGGAAAAACCGGCCGATTTTCGCAACTTACATTTCGACCGTCGCCGCCACATCCACGAAGTCCTGGATCTGGTCGAAGTTCATATACCGATAAACTTCACCGGCCTTGGCGTTCACCAGCTTGATCTGCTCCATGTACTCTTCCTTGCTCACGATGCGACCGGCCAGGGCGCACATGGCGGCCAGTTCGGCGGAGCCCAGATAAACCTGGGTGTCGATACCGAGGCGGTTCGGGAAGTTACGGGTGGAGGTGGAGATCGCGGTGGAACCCTTGCGGATCTGTGCCTGGTTGCCCATGCACAGCGAGCAGCCCGGCATTTCCATGCGGGCGCCAGACTTGCCGAGGACGCCGTAGTAGCCTTCTTCGGTCAGGATCAGCGCATCCATCTTGGTCGGCGGGGCGATCCACAGGCGGGTCGGGATGTCCGACTTGCCTTCGAGGACCTTGCCGGCGGCGCGGAAGTGGCCGATGTTGGTCATGCAGGAGCCGATGAAGACTTCGTCGATCTTGGCGCCGGCAACTTCAGACAGCAGTTTGGCGTCCTCCGGGTCGTTGGGGCAGCACAGCACGGGTTCCTTCAGTGCGTCGAGGTC
>CAZHVZ010000041.1:20104-25058 GCA_964536245.1 uncultured Rhodocyclaceae bacterium | reverse complement strand
CGTACCAGGTGTCGCGCTCGTAGCCTTGCATGACGGGGAACTGCACGCGGTAGATCAGGATCAGCTCATCGAGAGTGAGGCCCAGGGCTTGGGCGACCAGCACGTCGATTTCGATCAACGCCATGCGGCGGGCGTAGTCGCTGCGCAGCGCGCAGTGGCGCTGCCATTCCGGGGTGAGCCTGGCGAAAAATGTTTGCGGCAGGCGCTGATTGTCGGGCTGGCTCCAGCTTTGCTGGGTAAAGGTGGGGTCGAAGACTTCGGCCCAGAGCGGAGCGTAGTGGGTGGTGAGGCAATTCAACACCAGTGCTCGACAACCAATACCGAGACTTTCTAGGAACGGCATTCGCCCTAACGTCGACTCGTACAAATCCCCTTGCCCAGTCGACTTAATAAATGCATCCATAATAATTGAATGCGACAAACCCAAAGTGGCGATCAACTCTTTGGGCATTCTAAACGCAAGCGACAAAACCGTATGAACATGCGCGGCCCCCGGCGGTATGAGAGTTGAGATCAATGTTCTCTCCATACTGACGCTAATGCGACGACGATGGGCATAGCGCCAATACTCCGTCACCTTCTTCGCCCGCATGCGCTGCACGGTCACGCTCTGCCCGGCCAGCGTGGCGTGGGCGGTTTGCTCTTCGGAGGTAAGTTGCGCCCAGGGCAGTGTGACGACTTCCGGTTCTTGCCAGCTGACGGTCGGGGTGCGGCGGGCGTATTCCTCGCGGTCCGCCATCGGGCGATAGTTGGTGCGCGGCAGGTAGTCGTCCAGGATGGTTTCGAGGTCGACGTTATCGTAGGCGCGGTGGGTTTCGCAGACGCGCTTGGGCGTTTGATTGAAGGGGTTGGCGAGGTAGAAGTGCGGGCCGGAGAGCACCCACTCCACCGGGCTGGTGACGAAGCCGTTGTCGCCGACCGAGCGGCGATTGATTGTGCCATCGCGGGGCGCATATGCCTCATCAAACATTACGGTAGAGAAATAGTCATTGTCCAGGTCGGCCAGCCGGCGTGGATAGGCGGCGAGCTTACTCAACACGCTGCTCAGCGCCCCGGCATGCAAGGCAGGCAAGCGGGCACGACGCGGTGGAGTGCCCGCTTCATCATAGATTTGAGCAAAAACACTGAGCTGGTCATCGGAAACCCGCACGATACGATCGCGGTGGCCAATGGTGTTCCACTCACCTTCATCGGTTTTCAGGCCACCCGCCATGCCGTTGCCATCGTGGAGGTAGCAGGCATCGATGGTGAGCGGTGAATAAAGGTTGCTGACCAGATCGAAGCCGGGTTGCGGCAAGGGCGCAGCAAAGATATTGATGCCGAATTTATTGCGGTTGCCGATCTCGAACAGCTTGAATTCGTTTTGAAACTGGAAGTGCGCCCGCAGCCGCGCATACACCACCTCGCGCAGCGCACCGCCCTTGGGGTCGTCATACGGGCCTTCGGGGTGCAGGAAGCCGGTGACGCCGTACTCGCCCGACAGCATCCAGCCCAGCGGCATGAAGCATTTGTAGAGATTGGTCTGGCTGCCCTTGAGTAGCGGGTAATTCTGCGTACCGTTGAGGAAGTTCTGAGTAGCTTCGGCCTCTTCCAGCTCGCCGGTCCATTCGGCTTGCAGGCGCGGGAATTCATCGAAGGCTTTGGCGCGTTCGCGGGTCAGCTCGGCTGCAGAGAACTTGCGGATGGCGAAGAGCGGTTTGGCTTCGCCAAGAATGCCGGCTTCGTTCCATTCCACCTTGAGCCAGGGTGGATTCCCCAGCACCAGATCGAAGCCGCCGCGCTGGCTGAAAACATCGGCAAAGGTCAGCTCCCAGTGCATGAAGCGGCGGGTACTGGCGATGGCTTCGACGGTGGCGATGCGCGGGAAGTGTTCGCGCAGCTTTTTGATGCGTAGCTGGCCGAATTTATCGTGCAGGCTGGGTTGTGCCGGCGCAGTGGCGAGGACGGGCTGCACTGCACCGAACATGTCGTCCTGCACATCCGGCACGAGCTGCTGCGGCGCGGCGGGCTCGCTGAAATCCAGCCCCGACTGTGGTGCGAGATCAACGATATTGCCTTCCAGAATCGCGCCGATTTCCATCCACCATTGTTCGCGCATCGGCAAGGTGCTGCTGCCTTGTATCGGCCAGAACCACAGGGCGCACCAGTAGTCCATGACCAGCTTCAAGCGACGGTAAGGGGTGGCCAGGTCGCCGTCGTCGTTGAGCAGGCCTTTTTTGCGGGTTTCTTCTTTTAAGGAACGGGGGGTGGCCGAAGCGCCCAAGTCCTTAGCAGGCCAAACAAGCAACGGATCTTCGGTGGCTGCACGGTCGCGGATCAGGGCGTCGACATGCTCGCGCCACAGGGCGTCGATCTTATCGCTGAGCTGCTGCAGGCGGGCGATTTCGTGGTGCTCCAGGGGCTTGATCCACTCCTTGCGCCACGCCTTGAGGCGTTCGAAGTCTTCCGGGTACAGCGTTTTGGCGACCTTGTCGGTGTAGTTCGCCATGCCGGGATCGGGCAGGAGAAAATGAAAAACCTCGTCTTTTTCGCGTTGACCGTAGGATTGGGTGGTTTGCGGGACGAGGCGGCGCGGGGCTTCGTCGTACCACTTGGGATTGGCGTTTTTGATGAGACGCTGGGCGGGCCAGACTTCGCGGCGGGCACCGATGAGGCTATTGCCGTTAAAGAGTTGATAACCAAACCAAGGCACGCGGGCGGGACGCGGCGTAATAGGATTGCCATCGGCGTCTTCGGTCGGCTCGCCGTAAATGGCATTAAGCCAGAGCGAGACTTCGGCCAGCTCGACAGCGACGGGGTTCAAGTCAACGCCGAAGACATTACGGTCGGCAATGTACATGCGCACTTTCTGCAGCTCGTAGGCGTAACGCTCGTGCGGAATGCGTTCTTTGAGTTCCTGCTGCTTGAGTTCGAGATATTTCTCTGAAAGCTGGTTGACCGCTTCATTCAAGAAGGCCGCGCTGCCCATGGCGGGCTCGACCACAGTGAGGGTGAGGATGTCGTCAGCCTTCTTGTCTTTGAGCAGTTCTTTGAGCGCGTATTTCACCAGACAACGGGTGAGCACCTGCGGGGTGTAGTAGCTGGCGCTCTTTTGCCGGTCGCGCCCGGCCAGGCGGTAGATGAAGCTGCCTTTGGGGTACATGCGCAGCTTGGCGTGGCCGTTGTCATCGGTCTCGTAGACCATTTCGCCGGGTTTGTAGCCGTCAATCTTGAGGCGGCTTTCGGCGACAAACCAGGCATTGTCCAGCACGTCGGTGCTGGCGGTGACGGTGGTGTCGTCACCCTCTTCCTGATCGCCCTCGCCTTCTTCATCGCTGGCGGCAGCTTTGGTTTTCTTGGCTTCGGGCTGCACTTCGTAAAGGTTTTCGGCGGCGAAAAAGCCACGGTAAGACAGCAGGGCTTCGTACACCGCGCCCAACTGGTTGATGGACAGCAGCTGGTAGCTGACGCGCCCCGGCCGCCCGCCTTTGCGCGGCTTGCTGACCGACATGCTTTTGATCACGGCCTGCCAGATGTGGTTGGGGAAGACGACTTTGTTCAGTAGCGGTGTGGCGCTGGCATCGAACAGGCGGCTATCGAGTGGCGAGAGCGAAAAGGTGTCGCGCGCGCCCTGGGTACCCTGATTCAGGTGCAGATTGGCCGAGGTGCCACAGCCTTCGGCGACCAAGGTAAACAGGCGGCACAGCGTGGTGTCGAAATAGGTGCCTTCGCGGGCGTGCGGCGTGTTGAGAGCGACGTTTTCCAGCTCGCGCAGGGATTCGAGGCTGTAGCCCTTGAGGTAGATCTCACTTTTCTGAATCGGTACATAGCCCAGTTCGGGCCGCGCTTCGATGTAGAACATGAACAGCAGGCGATAAACGAGGCGCAGACATTCGAGGCTCAACTGCTCGGCATCAAGCGCATCTTTGCCGGAATAAAACCCCTTGCCTTGATCGACTGCAAGCTGGCGAAGCTGGTTGGCGGCTTCGTTGCCCAGTAGTTCGATGGCAGAACGCAGTGCGTATTTGAGGTCTTCGGATACACCAAATGCGTGTTTGTGGGCGTTTTCGTCCAGGCCTTCGAGCAGACTGGTATTGCCGGCTGCAGGCGCGAGGCTATTGTGATGGAGCAGCGCAGCAGCGGCTTGCAGCGTGGCGCTGTCTTTGCGGTCGAGAATTTCGCTCCAGTCAAAACGCAGCACGCGGTTGTTGGGCCACTTGAAGCGGTCGAGCAACAGCCATTGGTTCAAGCCAGCGAGGATGATGTAGCGCGGTGGCTGATCGGCGCCGAAGAGGGCTTCGGAGATGACCTCCGCCATGCTCATGCCCTTGAACGCAGGCGGCACGGGGATACCGGCGTAGTGGCAGGCGGCGAGCGCTTGATCAAGCAGGTCGTCGTCTTCCTGACTGGGGGTGTAGCTGGGAACGATGATGAGCTGCGGTGCTTTGCCCTGCTCTCCCAAAACTTGCCAGACGGGCACCGGCCGGCCCGGCAGAAGTTCGCATTGCTGTGGCTGGATGGTGTAGCCGAGGGCGGCCAGTAAGGGCTGGTGCAACTCACGGTGGGCAGCGAGGCGATCTTCAGGCGATTTGCTGCGCACGACGTTGGCTTGCTGGGCAAACCAGCGGGCACTGCAGGCTTGGAGCTGCTTGAACGGGGCCTTAGGCCAATCTTACTGACGTACTTATCGGACCAATATATGGCGCCGAAGTCATTCCATGAAATCGGACGGAGTCGCTCCATCAAATGCCCGCAACAGGGAGATGCAATAATTTCTGGAGAAGCGTAACGGGTCATGGGTAAAAATGTTGATGGTATATGCCAAAGACTATAACATCACAAGCTCGCCACGTGAGCCATCATAGAGGATTTACTTCATGGACCGAACCGAGCGCTTCTACCGCATCGACCAACTTCTGGCCAATCGTGCTTCCATCACCTTTGCAGAGTTGCAAAGCAAGCTGGAGGTTTCTCC
>CAZHVZ010000041.1:18187-20094 GCA_964536245.1 uncultured Rhodocyclaceae bacterium | reverse complement strand
CAGCTACACTCAAGCGTGATCTGGAATATATGCGCAATCGGCTGAACGCGCCGATTGTGTATGACCGCTTCACCGGAGGCTACCATTTTGCGGTTGCTCAATCAAATTCCGCCAGTCATTACGAACTCCCTGGCCTGTGGTTCAACGCCACGGAAATCCATGCCTTGCTGACAATGCAACACCTCCTGGAAGAAATCGATGGCGGTGGCATCCTGGAGCCGCACATTGCACCTCTGCGTGCCCGCCTGGAAGGACTGTTGGGAGCAGGCAAAGATGCTCAGGAAGCAGTTCGGCAACGGGTCCGGATCATCCAGACGGCTGCCAGGAAAAGCCAGAACAAGCACTTTCCACTCATTGGGTCTGCGCTAGTTGCCCGCCAACGTTTACTGATCCGTTATGGTGCTCGTTCGACGGGGGAAGTGACGGAGCGGGAAATTTCTCCTTTGCGCTTGGTCCATTACCGAGAAAACTGGTATCTGGATGCCTGGTGCCACGTCCGCGATGCCATTCGAAGCTTCTCACTAGATGCCATAGAAAGCGCCCAGCTCACGACGCTCTCCGCCAAAGAGGTGGACGTCACAACCTTGGCGGCAGAACTCGATTCCGGCTATGGCATTTTTGCCGGGCCATCGGTGCAGTGGGCCAAGCTCCGTTTTTCTCCGGAACGTACCCGCTGGGTCGCTAGCGAAGTCTGGCACCCGCAACAACACAGTGATGTGGATGAGCAAGGAAGGTACCTCCTGGAAATTCCCTACGCAGATCACCGGGAGCTGCTGATGGACATCCTCAAACATGGCGCCAATGTTGAAGTCCTTGCTCCGGATAGCCTGCGGCAACTGGTACGGAACGAAATTACCTGCATGGTCCGCCATTACGCATGACGACAATCACGTCGCTCACTGGCTCATCTGGTGATCGTCGATTAATGGAAAATGATTCCGAATCCACTTTAACAAGTGGCCCACCAACATCTTGAGGAATAGCCCGTGCTACCAGGCACCAACAACCGACTGACTGTTGCCTTACCAGAATTGAAGTCAGCCTTCGCCGTCTTTCGCAAACGGGGAATACGCCTTGGACCGGTGCTGGTAGCATTTGAAGGAGGTTTCCTGTCGATTGAGTCCGGAGAAGCCACGGCGGTCATGCGTGCCGAAGGCGAATGGTATGGCAGGGCGACGTTCTCACCCAACATATTGGTCGCACTGGCCAATGTGCCACCAGATTGCAATCCGGTACCTATTTCCTATGCGGATGGCCGATTATTCATCGCTGGTTTTAGCATGGCCTGCCAATGGGTATCCGCCATCAAGGCCAATGTGAGTCTGCTGACTGAACCATCTCTCATGGATTTTCTGGCGCTTGAACGTACGATACCGAGAGGTGAATTGTGCGGCACAGCCTTGGGTAAGAACATTCGTAGCGCCCGGTCGGCTGCAGAGCGAAAGATCACTGCTGCCGCCAAGCATCTGGCCTTGCTGGAAATCACGGAAGACGAAATCCGCAACCTGATCGAAGAGCGTATTCAACGCCGCCTTGTTGAACCCCATCAACCATGAACATGAATTCCACTAAATCGGATGTCGTAGGCAGCGAAGCCATTCGCCGAGCAGCCGACGCCATCAAATGTGCCGACGCACTCGTCATTACTGCTGGTGCAGGCATGGGAGTTGATTCCGGCTTGCCAGACTTCCGTGGACCGGAGGGTTTCTGGGGCGTTTATCCAGCCCTTCGCCATTCCGACATGAATTTCTCCGACATTGCTGATCCCGCAGCCTTTGAGCAGCAACCTGCCTTGGCCTGGGGCTTCTATGGCCATCGCCTCAAGCTGTACCGTGAGACGCCACCAGGAGAATCCTTCGCCATCCTGGCCAGAATGGCCGAAGACATGCCCTACGGCGCTTTTGAAT
>CAZHVZ010000041.1:4857-18177 GCA_964536245.1 uncultured Rhodocyclaceae bacterium | reverse complement strand
GAGCAAAAGCAAGCGATTCGGTGTCTGGGTCTTTACCAGCAACGTGGATGGACATTTCCAGAAGGCAGGATTCCCCGCCAATCGCATTTGTGAGGTGCATGGCTCCATCCACCATCTGCAATGCCTTCATGGGTGTATGGATCATATTTGGAGTGCAGGCGACTTCCTGCCTGAAATCGATACAGAACACTGCTTGCTGACTTCGGAAATGCCAAGCTGTCCGCATTGCGGCGCAATCGCCCGGCCCAACATTCTGATGTTTGGTGATTATGGCTGGTTGCCCTATCGGCAGCGGCTTCAGATGGCGTCGCTCAATGATTGGATGGCCAGGATCAAGAACCCGGTGGTAATCGAAATCGGTGCAGGAACGGCCATCCCTACCGTACGCAGCTTTGGCGAGAATCATAACTGCACACTGATCCGGATTAACAAGAACGAGTACCAGACCACCTGTTCCAGCCACATCAGCCTTCCCCTGGGTGGGCTGGAAGGGCTTTCCATGATCGAAAACGCGATGGAGCAACTATGAGCAAACGTGCCAAACAACGTAAGTTTCGGAAAAAGACTAGTTGGTTGGATTCACCCTGGCCAGGGATGACAGACTTTCCGACACCAACGTATCCGCCGTTTCGCTCCAACGGGTGCCTGACCTATAGGCTGGATGGGTTTCCGCAATTGAATTCCTCACCGGAGTCAGAGTCCAGTTTATCAAAGCCAGCAGACTCCATGGAGCAATAGCATTCAACGGCTCAGCCTATGAGAAAACGAAAACACTTCAAGCCCTCCAAGGAACAGCGGGAAGCAGCACTACAAGTACCCAAGTTCATCGCGATGGCATCTGGCGATCGATTGCCCCACAGAGGGTGCCTGACCTATATCGTGACAGCTAACCCTCCTTCAACATCGACGGGAGCAAAGCCGGCTACGAGTACGGCGAAATACCGACTTCGGTTTTTCTTTGATGGAATGTCAGGGCATTGCCTGTGGGCGGGTAACGAGGCGACCTGTAAGCAATTTGGCTACACCATCGACTTGGATGACTTGCGCCTGAAGCCGCATATCGCAAACCAGGGAATGCAGCTATTAAAGAAATGGGAAACCAAGCAGGAACTGTCTTTATCTCTGGTTAGATCGGCTAACTACTATATTGAGCAGTTGCGCAGCACATTGGGTCCAGAGTTTGAAATCGTTAACGCGATATTTGGCGAGGAGATCTAGCAGTTCCCTGCAAGGCCCATACCGCGCCACGTACTACTGCCTAAGCAGGTGTCGCGCATACGTCCGAAACGTTCGGTATGCGACCATGCAGGGAGGCTCATTATACCACACCCGGATTTAGCTGCACTTTGACCCTCGATATGAAGCAGCGCCAGCACCTAACAGCCCCCAAATGAGTCCTTGGCCAGTCTGGCATCGTCACAATACTCTGAAGTTGCATTCCAGCTTGGCTCACGGCACTTCCTTCAGCCAGCGTGCGATCGCCTTGGCGATTTTTTCACCGCCCTGCTCGGAGGGTTCAATCGGGGAGATTTCCGAATAATCGGTTGGACTGGTGCAATGATGGCGTAGGTCAATCACGTCCAAGCCCGTCGCCAGCGCTTCGCGCACGATGGTGTCATTGAAGAGACAGAGAGCGGTTTTCAGCTCCCCGGAAAGTTTGGGTACAGCATCATAGATGGTGCAGACTGCCGTGGGCCGCTTCAAGGCCAGCACTTGCTTCAGCATGTGGCGGTAGGCCCGGCTGAAGTTCTCGCGTATCGCATTCAGTTGGCTCAGGGCATTGCGTACTGTGTCGGCAGGGGACGACAGGCGTTCAATCGCATTAAGCGCATCATTGCCGCCGATGCTGAGCACCAGGTGGCTGGCCTCGAGCGGAACGACACGCAATTGCTCTGCGACATGGCATACGCAGTCGCCATCACGGGCGACAAGCGTGACCTTCATCCCATCTGGAATACGAGTCCGCAATTGATCGATCACCGAAGGGCCGTCCGGTACATAAGCGCCATTGTCAAAAATGGAGTCACCAAGCAATACCACGTGCGAGCCAGACGCCTGCTCCACCGCCTTGGAGCTTTTTTCAGGTAGGTCGAAGTGTTGAAGGCCGCTGAATATTTCTTCAGATGGGCAAAGTGTGAGCCCGAAACGCTCCCGGAATGCATTCAATTGTCTTCGCGGAAGGTGTAATGTTGTCAGCCTCCCCATCTCAGTTTCCCACTCACCCCCTAGCGCATGGAGTTCCTTCGTCATGGCCTGCGGTGCCCCACCTCCAACACCAAAGAAATGGCACATTGGCGAGGGTGAAACTACAGATTTGAAACGGCAGGTCAAATCACCCAGTGTTTCGACGATGATTTCATCGCCAAAATACAGCTGATAGCTATCAAAAAACCCGGATGACTCCTTGATGATGAAGCTCCCCGAGCCAGTGGGCTGCACCCAAAGCTCCTGCTCTTCGTCATACGAATACCTGTCATCGCTACAGTCGATCCATAGGGTGATCTTCACAAACCCTTGGGCTTTCATGGCTTCGGCGTAGTCCATGGTGCGTTCCTATTCTTGTACGTGCAGACAGTTTGCCCATGGAGTAGCTCATTATATGAGCCCGATCTGTATTGCCCTGAAATAAACGGACACAACCGATGTGTTGATCAAGGGCTAAACAGGAAGCAGCTTATCAGGACTCTAGAGCTGAAAAGCATGAAGGCCATGCAGCCGATGATCTTTTGCCAAACTCACCCGCTGCCAATTGGTGATCAAAACCCAAAAATTGGCTACACCATGGCTACACAAACCCAGAAAAGCAAAAAGCCTCGGTCAAAAACCGAGGCTAACTGCTTGATTATTCTTGGAGGCGCGAGCCGGAGTCGAACCGACCTACACGGATTTGCAATCCGGTGCATAACCGCTTTGCTATCGCGCCGTGCTGAGAAGCTTATCACAGCAAGTAAAAAGGGAAAGCGGTGCTTTCCCTTAAAAACTGGAGCGGCAGAAGAGTCTCGAACTCTCGACCTCAACCTTGGCAAGGTTGCGCTCTACCAACTGAGCTACTGCCGCGTCAAACAGAGCCGGCATTATAGACCACCAATCATGGATGTCAACCAATATCGCCACTTCGTTTCACAATTTCCGGCCACGCCATACGCAGGTAGTAGCCCATGGACCACAGGGTCAGCAAGGCCGCAATCCAGATCAGCCAGGTTCCTGCCTGCTGCGTATCCAGGCCGAAAAGCGGCGCATGGTAGAGCAAGAGCGGAATCGCCGCCATTTGCGCGGTGGTCTTTATCTTGCCAACCATGGAAACGGCAACGCTCTTCGAGGCCCCGATCCGGGCCATCCACTCGCGCAGGGCGGAAATGGTGATCTCCCGCCCGATAATCACCGAAGCGACGATGGCATCTGCCCGGTCCAGTTGTACCAGAACAATCAGGGCTGCCGCCACCATCAGCTTGTCGGCTACCGGGTCAAGAAAGGCACCAAAAGCCGAAGTCTGGTTCAACCGCCGGGCCAGATAACCGTCCGCCCAGTCGGTCAGGGCGGCGGCAATGAAAAGGGCCGTGGCGACCAGATTGCGCTCGGGCAGGCTGGCCCACCCGGTCGGCAGGTAATAAATGGCGATGAGCAGCGGAATCGCCAGAATTCTTAGCCAGGTCAGCAGGATAGGTAAATTAAAGGGCATCAGTGCAAGGCAGCATAAATGGATTCGGCCAGTTCCCGGCTGATTCCCGGTACGGTAGAGAGTTGGTCGACACTGGCACCGAGAACGCCCGGCAGCCCTCCCAGATGGGATACCAGCGCCTTGCGCCGCGCCGGACCGATACCGGGAATACTCTCCAGTTTCGAGGTCTTGCGTGACTTGCCGCGCTGGGCGCGATGCCCGGTAATGGCAAAGCGGTGCGCCTCGTCGCGCACCTCCTGAATGAGATGGAGTGCCGGATGTTCTGCCGGTAATTGTAGCGGTTCCCTGCCGTCCGGGAAAATTAACGATTCCAGTCCCGGTTTGCGCCCCTCCCCCTTGGCCACTCCGATCATGGTCAAGCCCCCCAGCCCGAGGTCATTCAGGGCGGAAAAGGCGACTCCGACCTGCCCTTTTCCCCCGTCGATGAGAACAAGATCCGGAGCAACGCCTTCGCCACTGGCAATTTTTTCGTAACGACGGCTCACTGCCTGGCGCATGGCGGCGTAATCGTCTCCCGGCTGGATGCCGCTGATGTTGAAGCGGCGATAATCCGCCTTGCGCATGCCGTTTCCCTGGTAGACGACACATGAGGCCACCGTCGCCTCGCCCTGGGTGTGGCTGATATCAAAGCACTCGATACGCTGGATCGGGTCAGCCAACTGCAAAGCCTCCTGGAGCGCCAGCAAACGCTGCTCCTGAAGCGCCGTAGCCTGGGTGCGTGCGGCGATGGCCAGCCGGGCATTTTGCCGTGCCATCTCGACCCACATGCGCTGCTCCACTGCCCTCGCCTCCTGGAGGGGCACCGGGCGGCCAGCCAGTTCGGTCAATGTCGAGACCAAGTCACTCCCTTCCTCGGCGGGAGGCAGGGGCGAAATGACGATCCGGGCCGGTGCAGGATGTGCTCCGTAATGCTGGCGAACAAACGCTGATACCGCTTCCTCGGTGCTGGATTCACCGGCATTGCTCGGGAACAGGGGACGATCTCCCAAGTGCCGCCCGCCCCGCACCATGGCCAGATTGACGCACAGCTGACCGCTTTCCCGCACCGCCACCACGACATCCACATCCTCTCCCTTGCTGCTGGAGACGTACTGTTTTTCCTGAACCTGGCGCAAGGACTGGATCTGGTCGCGATAAAGGGCTGCCTGCTCGAAAGCCAGCCGGGACGACGCCTCTTCCATGGCCAGGGTAAGGCGGCGGGTGATTTCCTGCTGCTTGCCGAGCAGGAACATGGTGGCCAACTGCACATCCTCGCCATAAGCCTCCGGGGTAATGCGCTCGACACACGGCCCGCTGCAACGCTTGATCTGGTACAGCAGGCAGGGGCGGGAGCGATTGGCAAACACCGTGTCTTCACAAGTTCGCAGGCGGAACATTTTTTGCAGCAGGTGAATACTCTCCCGTACCGCCCAGCTGGAAGGAAAGGGGCCGAAATAATCGGCCTTGCGGTCCGGATTGCCGCGAAAAAACCCGAGGCGGGGAAAATCACCCCGGGTCACGACAATGTACGGGTAAGACTTGTCGTCACGAAAGAGAATGTTGTAACGTGGCGCCAGGGACTTGATGAGGTTGTTCTCAAGGAGCAGCGCTTCCGCTTCGGAACGGGTGGCCGTGGTTTCAATGGCGGCGATCTGGCTCACCATGTGGGCAATGCGCGGACTCGGCAGATTTTCCCGAAAATAGGAACTGACGCGCTTTTTCAGGTTCTTGGCCTTGCCAACGTAAAGCACGCTGCCATCCTCACCGAGCATGCGATAAACACCGGGCAGCTCGGTCAGGCTGGCTAGAAAGGCCTTGGCGTCGAAGCTCATGACTGGAAATTCATGCTTCCAGGAAAGCCCGCACCCCGGCAAAGACGGCCTCGAAGCTTTCCTTGGACAGTCGCCCGGTACGCCAGTTGTAGCCGCTGCAATGATAGCTGTCGAAAAGGCGGCGGCCATCCGGCAGGTCGTGCTGCACGTTGTGACCGAAAACCATGGCTTTCGGCTTCTGGCCGTAAGCCCAGAGCAGCGACTGGTGGGCAATGGCGCCGAGGGCGACGATCGCTTTCAAATTGGGCATGGCCGCCAGTTCAGCTTGCAAATAGGAGTTGCAGGTGCGGATTTCCTGGGTAGTCGGCTTGTTGGCCGGCGGCAGGCAGCGCACGGCATTGGTAATGCGACAGTCGGCCAGATGCAGGGCCGGGTTTGCCCGATGATCAGGCGACAGGGCCTCGGCAACACTGGCAAAGCCAAAGCGATGCAGTGCCGGATAGAGGAGTTCACCGGCCACATCGCCAGTGAACGGACGCCCCGTACGATTGGCTCCCCGTTCGCCGGGGGCTAGGCCGACCACCAGCAAACGGGCCGACAAATCGCCAAAAGCCGGAACCGGCAAGGCGTGCCAGTCCGGATCACGCTGCCGAATGGTGGCCAGGTGGTCCGCCAAACGGGGGCAGGAGATGCAGTGCAGAGGGTCGTTGAATTGGGCCATGGAGGCGATGTTAACATGCTCCCCATGCAGCCCATCTCCAAGCCCCCCGGAAACCAGCACTGGGACATTTTTTGCCGTGTCGTGGACAACTTCGGCGACATCGGCGTCTGCTGGCGTCTCGCCCGCCAACTGGTCAGCGAGCATGACCTCGCCGTGCGTTTGTGGGTGGACGATCTGGCCAGCCTGCAAGCCCTCTGTCCGCAGATTGATTCCGAATCCCCCCGGCAAACCATGGCCGGTGTCGATGTTCGCCATTGGCCGGCTTCGTTTCCGGCAGCGGATACGGCAGATGTCGTCATCGAGGCCTTTGCCTGCGAACTGCCCGCCACCTACGTTGCCGCCATGGCCACGCGCACTCCTGCGCCATGCTGGATCAATCTGGAATACCTCTCCGCCGAACCCTGGGTTGACGGCTGTCATGGACTGGCTTCGCCCCATCCTCGCCTGCCGCTGGTGAAATACTTCTTTTTTCCGGGCTTTACCCCCCGTAGCGGCGGCCTTCTGTTCGAGCGGGAGGCAATCCTTACCAAGCAAGAGAACGTTCCCCGGACAGATCCATATCCCGCCCTGGAAATCAGCCTTTTCTGTTACGAAACAGCCCCCGTCAAGGAGTTGGTGGACGCCTGGGCAAACAGTCCGCTGCCCCTGCGCTGCCACGTCGCTGCCGGAAAGCCCCAGGCCGCCATGGGCCAGGTTTTTGGCCACCCCGGCCCCTGGCAAACCGGCAATCTGGAATTGTGCCCCCTCCCCTTTTTACCCCAGGCCGACTATGACCAATTGCTGCGCCGTTGCGCCATCAATTTCGTTCGCGGCGAAGACTCCTTCCTGCGTGCCCAGTGGGCCGCCCGGCCCTTTGTCTGGAACATCTACCGGCAGGATGAAGACGCGCATCTGGAAAAGCTGGAAGCCTTTGTGGCCCGCTATACCGAGCACCTCCCCGCCTCCACGGCGCTTGCCACGCGACAGATGTTTTTCGCCTGGAACACCGGACAAGACCTGACAATGGCCTGGCACCATTTCGCTGCCCAACAGGAACGGCTCAAGGTTCATGCCCGGCAATGGGCAGAGCGGCTGACGGAAAACGGCGACCTCGCCGGAAACCTCGTTAAATTCTGCGCCAGCATGATATAATTTAACGTTTTGTTTTCACCCAATTTTTCGTCGATTTATTCGTCTTTCGCTCTGGAATCATCCCAATGAAAACCGCTCAGGAACTCCGCTCTGGCAACGTCATCATGGTCGGCAACGATCCGCTCGTGGTGCAAAAAGCTGAATACAACAAGTCTGGCCGCAATGTCGCCGTGGTCAAGATGAAGCTCAAGAACCTGCTCACCGGCGCCGCCTCCGAATCCGTGTACAAGGCCGACGACAAGTTCGAACAAGTCATCCTCGACAAGAAGGAAGTGACCTACTCCTATTTTGCCGATCCCATGTACGTTTTCATGGATGCCGAATACAACCAGTTTGAAGTCGAGGCCGAAAACATGGTCGACGCCCTCAAGTATCTGGAAGACGGCCTGCCCTGCGAAGTCGTTTTCTACGATGGCAAGGCAATTTCCGTTGAACTGCCGAACAGCGTCGTACGCGAAGTGGTCTATACCGAACCTGCCGTCAAGGGGGACACTTCCGGCAAGGTCATGAAGCCGGCCCGCCTGGCAACCGGTTTTGAGCTGCCGGTTCCGGCCTTCGTCTCCATCGGCGACAAGATCGAAATCGACACCCGCACGGACGAATACAAGAACCGCGTCAAATAAGCCGTTCTTTCCCTCGTTTGACAATCGGGCAGCTTCGGCTGCCCGATTTGCTTTGAGCCCCTTAACCGGCGCTGAGCTGCTCAACCGTCAGTACGGCCTGGCGATAATCCGGATCCGCTTTCAGTTCCTCCCACCTCATCGCCACGACGGCCGGCAGCAGTTTTTCGACCCGCTTGCCTCTGGCCGGATCGACCACCGGGTGCCAACCCGCCAGAACTTCACCCACGGAATCCGGCGAATTACACACCAGCAGCATGTCGCATCCGGCGGCATGGGCTGCCTCGACCCGGTCCACGACCCCTCCGGCGACGCTGGCGCCCTGCATGGAAAGATCGTCGCTGAAGACCACTCCCTCGAATTTCAGCGTATTTCTCAAATAGCCGTTCCAGAATCGCGAAAACCCCGCTGTTTTTTCGTCCACCTCCGGATAGGTCACATGGGCCGGCATCACCGCGTCCAGAGCAAGCACCCGATAGGGCTGGATGTCTTCCTGGAGTTCTTCCAGGCTGCGGCCATCCACCGGAATCGCCACATGGGAGTCGGCTTCGACATGACCGTGGCCGGGAAAATGCTTACCGCAGGAGGCCATCCCCGCCCGGCGCAAACCTTTGCCCAAGGCTCCGGCCAGCGCAGCAACCACCTCCGGACGACGGTGAAAGGATCGGCTACCGACAACGCTGGAACAGCCGTAATCGAGATCTAGCACCGGCGTAAAGGAGAGATCGACTCCACTGGCGCGTAATTCCGCCGCCAGGACATAGCCGACCTGCTCCGCCTGTTCCAGGGCTCGTTCCGGAGATTTCTCCCAGGCCGCGCCAAGAACCGACATGGACGGCAAACGGGTAAATCCCTCACGAAATCGCTGCACCCGGCCCCCTTCGTGGTCCACCGCGATCAAGAGCGGCGGACTGCGCAGGGCATGGATTTCAGCGCATAACCGGGTCAGCTGGAGGGGATCGGCATAGTTGCGGGAAAAGAGGATGATGCCGCCCACCAAGGGATGGCAAAGGCGCTCGCGCTCCAGACCGGTCAGTTCGGTCGCCGCAATGTCCATCATCAAGGAACCGAGAGGCAAGTGTTTCATGGACGCTCCAGAATAACGTAGGCGATGGCGTAGTCCGCTTCATCACTGATCGAGAGGTGCGCGACAAGCCTCTCCCTCTCGATCAGGACAGCCAGTTCCGGGGAAAACTCGAAAACCGGCTTGCCCAAAGCGCTGTGCGATACGGCAATGGCCGGCAAGGTGGCCGGCGGTCGAACCCCGCTCCCGAGAGCCTTGCCCAGCGCCTCCTTGGCGGCAAAACGCTTGGCCAGAAAACGCCCCTTGTCAGCAGCACGGGAAAAATCATTGATCTCGGAGGGGGCCAGGAGTTTTTCCAGAACCCGCTCACCATGCCGTTCCCACATCCCCTGCAAGCGCTGCACGGCGATGATATCGGTCCCGATGCCGTAAATCATTGACCGTAGGATTCAGGTTTTGCCGCAGCCTCGCGCATGAGCTGTTTCATTTCTCTGACCGCCTCGCGCAAACCGACCAGTACCGAGCGGCTGACAATGGCGTGGCCGATATGTAGTTCACGAATACCGGCCAGCCGTGCAAGCGGCTGCACATTGTAATAATTGAGGGCGTGCCCGGCGTTGAAGCGCAACCCCAACTCGCGTACCCGCCGGCCAGCCTGCCGCAGCTTGGCCAGTTCTTCCACCACGGCGGGCGCCTCGGCGTCCCGCCCCTGGGCATGAAAAGCATGAGCATAGGGACCGGTGTGGATTTCGCAGACCCGGGCGCCGATCCGGGCGGCGGCTTCGACCTGGGGCAATTCGGCATCAATGAATACACTGGTCACAATGCCGGCATCCGCCAGGCGGGCGATCACCTGGCCCAGGCGGGCCTCCTGCCCGGCCACATCGAGCCCCCCCTCGGTCGTGACCTCATGCCGCCCCTCGGGCACCAACATGGCCATTTCCGGCTTCACACGGCAGGCAATGGCGACCATTTCATCGGTTGCCGCCATTTCCAGATTGAGTTTGACCTGAGTCAGTTCCCGTAAACGCCGTACGTCTTCGTCCTGAATATGTCGGCGATCCTCCCGCAAATGCACGGTAATCCCGTCGGCCCCTCCGAGATGGGCCTCCACTGCCGCCCACACGGGATCGGGTTCATAAGTCCGACGGGCCTGACGCAGGGTAGCGACGTGGTCGATATTGACGCCCAGTTCAATCATAGGTCTTGTAACTCCTTGAAAATTTTGCGGGTTTCCAGCTCCACCCCGTTCAGATAATACGCCATCAGAGAACGCATCAGCTGCTTCGCTTCGCTACGGGAACGCGGAGCCGAAAAATCGTCGGCCTCCAGGTCAAGCAGGGTTTGACCGCAAACTGCCTGAGCACTCTGCTCCGGATGAGCCAGGCGAATCGCCCCCTGTTCCATGCGGTAGGCGTAATAAGCCGTAGCCTCGATGGCTTTTCCTTCACTATCGCGATCCAGGGTCAAACCATAGCCCAGTTCCTGCAACAGGGATTTCTCGAAACGACGCAGATCGGTTTCCAGCATTTTTCCCTGCGGGTCGGCGGCCAGTCGCCGCAGCATGTCGCCATAACAGGCAAACAGCCTCTCGTGGGGGTCTTCCCTGGGCAGCAGGTGCATCAGCAGTTCGTTAAGGTAGTAAGCACAGAACAATGCCTGGCCACTGAGAAGAGGAAGTCCGCCCTGCCATTCAGCCTTCATCAGGGTGAGCACTTCGCCCTTGCCGGCCCAGCCGATTTCCAAAGGTTGAAAGGCCATGAGCAGACCACGGATCGCCGACCGGGGGCGTCGCGCCCCCCGCGCCATGAGGGCGACACGGCCAAAATCACGGGTAAAGGCTTCGACAATGAGGCTGGTTTCCCGAAACGGGTAGCTGTGCAACACATAGGCAGGCTGCGCATCGGCCCGTTGGCGCGACATGGGCGTTACTCGTAACCCAGGCTTTTCAGCAGGCGCTCATCGTCGGCCCAACCGGATTTGACCTTGACCCAGACCTCCAGATAGACCTTGCCATCGAAAAGCTTTTCCATGTCCCGCCGCGCTTCCGAAGCGATGCGCTTGAGCGACTCCCCTCCCTTGCCGATGACAATGGCCTTGTGCCCCTCGCGATCGACCACCACGGCAGCAAAAATGCGGCGCAGGTCACCCTCGACCTCGAATTTTTCGATCTCCACCGTCGTGGCATAGGGCAGTTCGTCGCCAAGCAGACGGAAAAGCTTTTCACGTATGTACTCGGAAGCAAGAAACCGTTCGCTCTTGTCGGTCAGCTCATCTGCCGGAAAAATCAGGCCCTCGTTCGGCAGGTGCTTGCGTGCTTCGGCCAGCAATTCGTCAGTCTGCCGCCCTTTGACAGCACTGACCGGCACCACGGCAGCAAAATCGTATTCGGCGGCAAGCTCGGCGAGAAAAGGCAGAATGGCCTTGCGATCCTTGAGTTTGTCGGTTTTATTGACGACCAGAATCACCGGCCTGTCTGGCGGCAGCAGTTTCATGACCGCCCGGTCCTTGGCATCGAAACGGCCAGCCTCGACCACGAACAGGACAACATCGACGTCGTTCAGGGTCTGGGTCACCCCCCGGTTCATGGCCCGGTTGAGTGCATTGGAGAAGGTGGTCTGAAAACCCGGGGTATCGACAAAAACGTACTGGCTGTCATCGTCTGTACGAATTCCCATGATGCGGTGGCGCGTGGTCTGGGCCTTGCGGGAGACGATACTGATTTTTTCGCCAACCAGATGATTGAGCAGCGTCGACTTGCCGACATTGGGACGGCCAACAATGGCCAGATAACCGGAACGGATGGAATTCATGCGTTGAGCGCTTTCAATACGTTTTCGGCAGCCATCTGCTCGGCCAAGCGGCGACTGGCTCCGCTCCCGACTGCCCGGATGGCGGGAGATTCAATCTCACACGCCACCTGAAAACATTGTTCGTGGGCCGCCCCGGTCGTCTCCAGCAGGGAATAGCGCGGCAGGGATTTTTTGCGCCCTTGCAGCCATTCCTGCAAGCGGGTTTTGGCATCCTTCATTGATTGTCCCGGATGCAGCTCGTCCAGCATGTCGGCATACAGACGTTCTATGCACTGATTGGCGGAATCAAATCCCCCATCCAGGTAAATGGCACCCAGCAGCGCCTCCAGGCAATCGGCCAGGATGGAGGGACGCTGATGCCCCCCGCTTCTCAGCTCCCCCTCGCCAAGACGGATGCACTCACCGATACGCAAGCCCAAGGCCAGGCGATGCAGGCTATCCTGCCGGACGAGATGGGCGCGCAGCCGTGAGAGGTCGCCTTCCTGCAACTGCGGAAAGCGCCGGTACAACATGGCAGCGATGGAAAAATTCAACACTCCGTCGCCGAGAAACTCCAGGCGCTCGTTGTGGGGAGAACCATGACTGCGGTGGGTTAAGGCAGTATCCAACAACCCGGCATCAGAAAATTGATGACCAAGGCTTGCCGCCAGCCGGGAGGCTTTCATTACTCCTAGATGCCGTCGCTCGAGCCTTGGTAGGCGATGAGCAGACTGACGTTGTAGAACAGGGGTATGCGCTTCTCGTAGGCGAAGGAAATGACCAGACGACCGCCTTCCTTGGAAATATCCAGATCGTTCGGACTGAAGTCGAGGCCGTCGATTTCCGTGTACTTGCCAAAGGTTTTCTTGACATCGGCCACCGTGGCTCCCGGTCCGGCCTGCTTGGCAGTTGCCCTGACGCTCTTGAGCAGCTTTCCGTACTCGATGGCGGTAGGTGCAACCTTCATGCCGAGTACAGCCACCAATGCAATGATGATGCCCCACATCAGGAGGCCGGACAGTGCTACACCGCGTTGAAATTTCATATTTTCTCCTTACTTGAAGGAACCGATCCGGCCAAGGTCGGAAAAGTTCAACCAGACAAAGAAAGCCTTGCCGACGATATTTTCTTCCGGAACGAATCCCCAGGCCCGGCTATCCCGGCTGTTGTCCCGATTGTCACCGACCATGAAGTAATGGCCAGGCGGTACCGTACAGATCACGCCAGCATTATTGTAGAGACAATTCTCGCGGAATGGGAACAAGGATGCGTCGTTGATGAACGACGGAGCATCGTCATCGTTCAGGATGCGGTGCTCGACCTCACCGCCGATCTCCTTGCGCTGCTGTTCGGTGATCCTGTCCGACAGGTCGGCTCGCACCTCGACATAGACGTCGAGTTTGTCCAGATGGCCGTCGCGAGTGACCTGCAGTTGGTACTGGGCGCACAGCTTCGGATGCTTGAGCAGGATCTCCTCGATCTGAGTCGGGAACACGTTCACGCCGCGGATGATCAGCATGTCGTCACTGCGACCGGTGATCTTTTCCATGCGCCGCATGGTGCGCGCCGTACCCGGCAGCAGGCGCGTCAGGTCGCGGGTGC
>CAZHVZ010000041.1:4028-4847 GCA_964536245.1 uncultured Rhodocyclaceae bacterium | reverse complement strand
CCGTACAAATCACGCCGGAATGATTGTAGAGGCAATTCTCGCGATAGGGGAAGCGGGCCGAGTCGGCAATAAAAGCCGGCGCATCGGCATCGTTGAGCATACGATGCTCAACCTCTCCCAGTTTCTCCACATATTGCTCGGAATAGTAGAGGCGCTCGGGATGCAGGTAATCGGCAATTTTGGTTTCGGCTACCTGCTCGCCATTGATGGTCAGGCGCTTGTTCTGGTAAGCAAGCTTGTCCCCCGGCAAACCGACCACCCGTTTGATGTAATCGAGCGACGGGTCTTCCGGGTAGCGGAAGACCATGACATCGCCCCGCTGCGGCAGATTGACATCAATGATTTTCTTGTTGATGACCGGCAAGCGGATGCCGTAGGTGAACTTGTTGACCAGGATGAAATCACCCACCAACAAGGTCGGAATCATTGACCCTGAGGGGATCTTGAAGGGCTCGAACAAAAAGGAGCGGAGCACGAACACGATCAGGATGACCGGAAAGAAGCTGGCGCCCCACTCCACCCACAGCGGCTCCTTGGCATTCTTGGCGCGCAGCTTGCGGAACTTGAGCACATCCAGGGCGTAGAGCGCCCCGGTCACCAGCACCAGAACAAAAAGTATCAGGGCAAAATTCATCAGTTATCCACCCGCAAAACGGCCAGGAAGGCTTCCTGCGGGATTTCCACGCTGCCCACCTGCTTCATGCGCTTCTTGCCGGCCTTTTGCTTCTCCAGCAGTTTTTTCTTGCGGCTGATATCGCCGCCGTAGCACTTGGCCAACACGTTCTTGCGCATGGCCTTGACGGTTTCCCGGGCAATGAT
>CAZHVZ010000041.1:0-3899 GCA_964536245.1 uncultured Rhodocyclaceae bacterium | reverse complement strand
CATAGCCTTTGGAACAGGATTTCAGTTTGTCGAAGAAATCCATCACCACTTCGGCCATGGGCATTTCATAAACCAGTTTCACCTGCCGGCCGTGGTAATGCATATCCACCTGATTGCCGCGCTTCTGGTTGCACAGGGTAATGACGTTGCCGAGGTAATCCTGGGGAACAAAAATGGTGGCCGAAATGATCGGTTCGCGGATTTCCTCGATCTTGCCGAGGTCGGGCAGCTTGGCCGGATTCTCGATCTGGACCACCGAACCGTCACGCATCACCACCTCATACACCACGGTCGGCGCGGTGGTAATGAGGTCCTGGTCAAATTCCCGCTCCAGACGCTCCTGAATGATTTCCATGTGCAGCAAGCCGAGGAAGCCGCAGCGGAAGCCGAAACCCAAGGCCTGGGAAACTTCCGGCTCGTACTGGAGGGAGGCATCATTGAGCTTGAGCTTTTCCAGGGACTCGCGCAGGGAATCGTACTGGTTGGACTCGACCGGATACAAGCCCGCGAAAACTTGCGGCTTGATTTCCTTGAAGCCCGGCAGGGGTTCGCTGGCCTTGCGGTCCACCTTGGTAATGGTGTCGCCGACCTTGGCGGCAGTCAGCTCCTTGATGCCGGCAATGACAAAACCGACCTCACCGGCCCGCAGCACATCACGCTGCACCGACTTGGGCGAAAAGACACCAACCTGCTCGCACAACTGCACCGAACCGGTGGCCATGAAAAATATTTTTTCCTTGGGACGCAGTTCGCCATCAACAACGCGCACCAGCATGACCACGCCGACATAATTATCGAACCAGGAATCGATGATCAATGCCTTGAGCGGCGCCGACGGATCCCCCTTGGGCGGCGGCACGCGGGCAATCACCGACTCGAGAATATCTTCCACACCGAGACCGGTCTTGGCCGAGGCCAGCACCGCCTCGGTGGCGTCGATACCGATCACGTCCTCGATTTCCTGACGGGCATTGTCCGGATCGGCCGACGGCAGGT
The DNA here is from genome assembly GCA_964536245.1 of uncultured Rhodocyclaceae bacterium. GTDB lineage: Bacteria > Pseudomonadota > Gammaproteobacteria > Burkholderiales > Rhodocyclaceae > CAZHVZ01. The sequence goes on along the minus strand of CAZHVZ010000041.1, from coordinate 2,903 downwards.
CGATCTTGTTAAGCACCGGCACGACTTCCACATCGAGATCAAGAGCGGTATAGCAATTGGCCACGGTCTGGGCTTCAACCCCCTGGGAAGCATCGACCACCAGGAGCGCACCTTCGCAAGCGGACAGGGAACGGGAAACTTCGTAGGAGAAGTCCACATGTCCCGGCGTATCGATCAGGTTCAGGTTATAGACCTGCCCGTCCCGCGCCTTGTAGCTCAGGGCCGCCGTCTGGGCCTTGATGGTGATACCCCGCTCGCGCTCGATATCCATCGAGTCGAGAACCTGGGCTTCCATCTCGCGGTCGGACAAGCCGCCGCACAGGTGAATGATGCGATCAGCCAGGGTCGACTTCCCGTGGTCGATGTGGGCAATGATGGAGAAGTTTCGTATATGTTCCATGCGCTCTAGCAAAAAAGGGCGCTTGTCGGCGCCCTTCCGGATTCAGAAGACCTTTGATTTTAGCGGATTTCCGCCAAATACTCACGGACTTTAGGCTCGTCCAGGTGGTAATGGCAGAGTTCCACCTCGCCATGCAGGAGGACCGGAACCAGTTCGTTATACCTCGCCTCCAGAGCCGGATCAGCGTCGACATCGACAACCCGCAGCGTAGCCCCGAATTCCTCGGCTACCGGCACCAGCGCGGCTTCCATATCGTGACACAGGTGGCAGTACACCCGGCTCATGAGGGTCAGTTCAATGGTCATGAAATAGCTGGCTAATTGCCGTTCATGCCTTTGATGGTGACAAAAGTCTGCATTTCGCCACGCCGGATGAGGAGAGTCACGCTGGCATTCTTGTCAAGTTGGGCCAGCAACTGGTTGAACTGGTCGATGCTCTTGATCTCGGTATTGGCCCCCTTGCTGATCAAGGACAGGATAATGTCTCCCGGACGCAACTCGGCCCGCGCCGTACTCCCCCGGACATCCTCAATGACCAGGCCGGAGGAAAGCTTGAGACTCTGCTTCTGCTCCTTGCTCAATTCGCTGACCACCAGCCCAAGGCGATTGGCCACCTGTTCGGCCGGCTTGGTCTTGCCACGGGCTGTCGCTACCTTTTCGTCCTGCATTTCGCCGACGGTGACCGCAACATCCTTGGTTGCGCCTTTGCGCCAGACTTGCAGGGTCGTTTTCGTTCCCGGTTTGGTATTGGCCACCAGACGGGGCAAATCTGCTGAGTTGTTGATGGGCTTGCCCTCGAACTTGAGGATGACATCCCCCGGCTCCAGCCCGCCCTTTTCAGCCGGACTGCCTTTATCCACGGAATTGACGATGGCTCCCATGGGCTTGGCCAAGCCCAGGGAATCGGCCAGTTCCTTGCTTACTTCCTGAATCACCACCCCCATGCGACCGCGATTGACCTTGCCGGTGGCGCGCAACTGGGTCTGGACTTCCATGGCCACATCAATGGGAATGGCGAAGGACAGCCCCATGTAACCGCCGCTACGACTGTAGATCTGCGAATTGATGCCGATCACTTCGCCACGCATATTGAACAGCGGCCCCCCCGAATTGCCGGGGTTGATCGCCACATCCGTCTGGATGAAAGGCACATAGTTTTCCTGGGGTAGCGAACGGCCCTTGGCAGAAACGATGCCGGCAGTGACCGAGTTGTCAAAACCAAAAGGCGAACCGATGGCGACTACCCATTCTCCCACCCTGGTCTGGGCCGGATCACCCAGTTTGGCAACCGGAAGACCGGCAGCTTCGATCTTGATCAAGGCCACATCGGTACGTTTGTCGGCGCCAATGATTTTTGCCTTGAACTCCCGCTTGTCAGTCAGGCGCACCGTCACTTCATCGGCGGCGTCAACGACATGGGCATTGGTCAGGATGTAGCCGTCAGCCGAGACGATGAAGCCGGAACCGAGGGACTTGTTCTCGAACTCCTTTGGAGCGGCCCCTCCCGGGTGACGGGGAACAAAACGCTTGAACAACTCGAACATGGGATCGCCTTCATCAAAAGGCAATCCCGCATTACGCCCCTGCAAAACCTGCGTGGTGCTGATATTGACTACTGCCGGCCCCTGCTTTTCAGCCAGTTCGCTGAAATCCGGCAAATTTCGCCCCTGCGCCTGGGCCAGAGACATCACCACAACAAGAGAAATAGCTGCCAACAACTTTTTCATGGCAATCACAACCTCCAGAACGACAAACTATGAATGGGTATGGGTGCCGGAATCAGCAAGCGATTCCCGCATGATTCCGGATCCTCGCCGGGCAACGATGCGCGGCTCGAAATCAACGCTTCCGGCTACTGAACGCAGCACCCGACGGGCATAAATCCAGGCCAGGAGCGCCCCCAAGCCCCCCCCCAGAATGGCTCCCGAATCACCGGCAATCGCCGTACCTGCCATCGCCCCGGCAATGATGGCAAGGACCGGCAGGCCGTAGGCCAGATTGGCGCTGCGGCGCACTGCACCACCGGCGATGGAGACGGTTACTGTATCGCCCACTTCCACGCCAGCGAAATTTCTCACCCGATAGGTCTTTTGGGTGGAACAGAGCATCTGGCTGAGGTGCTGCCCGCCGCACCCCCCTTTTTCATGGCACCGCCCGCAGCCCTCCTGCGGCACCTCGACAATGGCTTCGCCGTCGGCAATGGCTTTCACCACAGCGCGAATTTCAGTGGCTTCCTGGTTTTCCACGGATAGCCCCATTACCAGCGACGATCCGGTGCAATGTCAAGCAAGGGGCGCAATTTGGTTGCCACCGCTTCACGGGCCCGAAAAATTCGGGAGCGAACGGTTCCAATCGGGCACTGCATGATCTCGGCAATTTCCTCGTAGGACATCCCTTCGATTTCCCTCAGAACAATCGCCGAACGTAATTCTTCGGGAAGGGCATCCATGGCCGAATTGACGGTTTCCCCAATCTGTTTGGACAAGAGCAGGCTTTCCGGCGTA
>CAZHVZ010000040.1:24937-25430 GCA_964536245.1 uncultured Rhodocyclaceae bacterium | reverse complement strand
CGCACGCCGCTCAGATCAATGCCGAATTCCTCGGCGACGGAACGGATCTTGATTTCCGGACCGACCAGAATCGGCTCGATGATGCCTTCCTGAAAGGCGATGATTGCTCCCTTCAGGGATTCCTTGTCGCAGGGATGGGCGACGGCGGTGGGGACCGGCTCCAGCCCCCGGGTCAGGGAAAGCAGGTGGGTGTAGCGTTCGTGCTTGTTGTCGATGCTGACCGAAGGCATGTGCACTTCCTGCATGCGTTCGATCTTTTCGCCGGGGGCCAGGACTTCGGCGGTGCCGCGCACCACTTGCAGGCCTTCCTGATTGGTGCACACGCAGTCGAAAATGACGTGCTGATTGTGGTCGAATTTCTGCTTGGCAGTGACGGTGACGGTAATGGTGTCGCCGATGGTGACCGGTCGGGCAAAGTGCAGGGTCTGGTCAATCAGGCTGGTGCCGGGGCCGGGAAACTGCGTGCCGAGAACGGGCGAGATCAAGGAGCCGC
>CAZHVZ010000040.1:22106-24927 GCA_964536245.1 uncultured Rhodocyclaceae bacterium | reverse complement strand
TTCTTCTCAGCCACCGTGGCCAGCACGGTGAGGGTGTCGCCGATGCGCACGGGCCGGGTGAAGTGCAGATCCTGCGAGACATAAATCGTGCCGGGACCGGGAAAGCTGGTGCCCAGCAGGGCCGAGATCAGGGCCCCGCTCCACATGCCGTGGGCAATCACCTCCCGGAGCAGGCCGCTTTCGGTGTATTCCTGACCGATCATGGAAGGATTGACATCGCCGGTCATCACCGCAAAAAGGGTAATGTCCTCCGGCTTGAGCGTTCGGACCAGACTGGACGAATCGCCAATGTGGATTTCCCGGTAGGTTTTGTTGACCAGAAAACGCTGCTGGGTACTGGACTCCTGCATGCTGAACTCCCCGTTTGTTTGGGCGGAATGGCTCCGCTGATGCCCAAGTATAATATGTTGCGTTGCAGCAGAGTAAGTCGGCTTCATGATTCACTTGCCAGGCTGGAGGAGTTTGATATGTGTCATATGCTGGCAATCACATTGTGCAAGAATAGATCATGCTGCACTGCACGATGGCTGGCCGTTCGACCCGTGTCGGGCGTTTTGGTCGAGAATGCGGAATGACCCCAACTGATTCAAAAAGGAAAATGGCATGAACACAATAAGCGAACAATCCTCTCTTTCTCCGGCAGGAAACCTGCTTCCCCTGGCCGGAAAAAAAGGCCTGATCACCGGTGTGGCCAACGACAAGTCCATTGCCTATGCGGTGGCCAGGGCCGTGCGCGAGTTGGGGGCCGATATTGCCCTGACCTACCAGAATGAGAAAACCGCCAAATACACGCAGCCTCTGGCCGAAGCGCTGGGGGCCAGGCTTTTCGAGAAGCTGGATGTGACCCAGCCGGGCAGCCTGGAAGAAGTGATCGAGAAGTGTGGCGCCGAATTCGGGCAAATCGACTTCGCCATCCACTCCATGGCGTTCTGTCAGGCCGACGATCTGCACGGTCGCGTGATTGATACTTCGGAAGCCGGTTTTGATTCGGCAATGAATGTTTCCTGCCACAGTTTCCTGCGCATGGCCAAGGCGCTTGAGCCGTACATGGCGGAAGGCGGCTCGCTGATCACCATGTCCTACCTGGGGGCCGAGCGGGTGGTACGCAATTACGGAGTCATGGGCATCATCAAGGCGGCCCTGGAATCGGCGGTCCGCTACATGGCCTACGATCTCGGCCCCAAGGGCATCCGCGTTTTTGCCGTGTCGCCCGGCCCGATCATGACCCGGGCCGCGTCCGGGATTGCCAATTTCAACAAATTGCTGGAATCCGATGCCGTCAAGGCGCCCCTGGGCCGCACGGTAAGCATTGAAGAGGTTGGCGCCCTCACGGCCTTCCTCTGTTCGCCGGGGTCCTCGGGAATGACCGGGCAGACCATCTATGTCGATGCCGGTGCCCATATCGTTGCCTAACCCGCACAGGCCGGGGGTAAACCAGCGCAACCCTCGGCCAGCCAAGCTTGTTCGGAGCTTTTCATGGTCAATGAACTGGTCGGACTTCTCCCCGACGCCATACCGGAGCACCCGCTGCTCAATGGCCGGCAGGAAATCGGGCGCGGCGAGAACACCATCGTTCTCGATGGCGACGTGGTGGATGGGCAGGAGCGGGTTTTCAAGGTGTTGTCCTCGCCCACCGATTATGCCTACTACACTGCGTCCGACCGCCCGACCGGCCAGCATTTTCCGGTGGTTTATGCCGATCACGGTACGGTCGGGCGTTCCAGTCGGGGCTTTCCCTTCCATATCATCGAGGTGGAAAAACTCTACCCGCTGCCGGGAACAGGCGAAACAACCGAACTGGCGACCAAGATATCCACCTCCTATTTCGACGCCTGCATGATGTGGCGCAATCTGGCCCAGGACATGGGGCGCATTGCCTTGCATCATCTCGCCGTGACGCCCATGGGCTGGGGGGATGCCGTGCAGCAGTCGCTCAAGGCGCTGGAAGGGTTTTCCGAGGAATACGGGGCCTTGCCCGATCTGATCAAGGCTGACAATCTCATGATGCGCAAGGATGGAACCCTGGTCTTCTCCGACCCGGTCTTCATGGAATAAGGTATGACCATTAATCAGGTTTTTTTTGCCTCCCGCGAACGGGTCGAGTCCCTGGCGGCCAGCCCCGACATGGCGGTGATCTCCATTACCGATCCCGGTACGCCGGAGGCCCGGCTTGATCCGCAGTTCAAGGACGTCCTCCGGCTTTCGTTCTACGACGCCCAGCCCGCCGACGAATACCTGCCGGCTCCCATGCCCGGCCTGTTCGATTACCTCATGGCGCGCCGGATCGGCAACTTCGTGCACCAATTGCATGCTTCTCCGGAGGCGCTTTCGGTCATGGTCCATTGCGAATACGGGGTCAGCCGCTCCGCTGCCGTCGCCCTCTTTGTCGAGGCCTATGCCGGAGCGCCGCTGAATGCCCGCGAGTTCGCCTACGAAGCCAATCCGTGGGTCATCGACCGCCTGCAACAACAGCACCCGACCGTGCAGATCGAAATTCCCCCGGTCCATGCCGCCCATGATCGCCGGACCATTCCCCGCGCGGCTTGATCCGCGCTATGTCCCGGCAGTTTTCCGGATGATTGCCTCGTGCGCATGAGCAAACTATCGAAACTTCACGCCGAAATCGAGGCGCGGGTTGAAGCCATCCGGGGGGCGCGTCCAGACTTGCTATGCGGCAAGGGGTGCGACAGTTGTTGCCGCCGCCTGGCGGAGATTCCGCAACTGACGGCAACCGAGTGGGAATGCCTGCAAGCAGGCCTGGCGGCGCTGCCGGCGGACCGGCTGGAGAGCCTCATGTGCCTCGGCAATCGTGATGCGGCCT
>CAZHVZ010000040.1:6806-22083 GCA_964536245.1 uncultured Rhodocyclaceae bacterium | reverse complement strand
GGTCAGCCCGCCGGCCCGCCCGGTGGTTTGTCCGCTCCTCGACCAGGCCGCCGGTGTTTGCCCGGTCTATGCTCAACGCCCGGTGGCCTGCCGTACCTACGGCTTCTACGTGCAGCGCGACCTCGGGCTGTATTGCCATGACATCGAATCCCGCGTTGCCGAGGGCATGCTGGCCGATGTGGTGTGGGGCAATCATGACCGGATTGACCAGAGGCTGGGCGAATTGGGCGAAACCAAGGCTCTGACGGAATGGTTTGCCGGGTGGCAGGGCAGCAAATAAGGAGCCGGGAAAAGGAGCCGGGAACAGCTTTCAGCCAGGCATAAAGGCGGTTTTGTCAGGTCAGTCGCGTATCCGTTTTGCATGGTGCGGGGGTGGCTTGGCAGACCTGAAGAGGGCGGAGCCAGTCGAGAAGATATACCGGGTCATGCCCGACCTTTGGGGCGCTGATTGATACGAGGGCATCGACCTGTCGCGGTTTGCTTTCCATCTCCATGGGGCTGCCCAAATAGACAGAAAGCGACACAATTGCATCCGTCGGGCGCAGCCCATCTGTAAGCCATTGATTGCAAGAAGCTGTTTCAACTGTGCGCGGCAAGGGCATGGGTGTCATGGCCCTGCCGCTTTACACGCCCGGAACCTCTGGGACAGCCGCTCCCCTATAATTCCGTCCGGTGGGGGTGTATGCCCTTCGGTTTGTTGGTGCAACCAAGCCCACCCCCGACCAGCGCCATTCATCATTTTTTGTCTATCCGGAAAATCATGCAAGATACCGAGCACCCCCCCCGCCGTGGCCCCTTGGCCGGCATCAAGGTCGTTGAGTTTGCGGGGATTGGTCCCGGACCGTTCTGCGGCATGTTGCTGGCCGACATGGGGGCCGAGGTGACGCTCCTGGAGCGGGCCGGCGGCACATTCGCCTCGCAGCTTTTCGGCGGTGGCCGCAAGGCAGTGGCCAATCGGGGCAAGAAGTCGCTGTGTATCGATCTCAAGCATCCGGATGCCAGGACTCTGGTGTTCAAGCTGATCAACGAGGCAGATGTCCTGATTGAGGGATTCCGCCCCGGGGTGATGGAGCGTCTGGGTTATGGTCCCGATCAATGCCTTGGCGAAAATCCGCGACTGATCTATGGCCGGATGACTGGCTGGGGACAAACCGGCCCCCTGGCGCCCCGCTCCGGGCATGATGCCAACTATGCGGCGATTGCCGGTGTGCTGGATACGGGGCGACGTCACGGCGGCGCCCCTTGGGCACCGCCTACCCTGGTCGGCGATATGGGGGGCGGCGGCTTGATGCTGGCCTGGGGGATCGCCTGCGCCCTGCTCGACGTCCAGCGTTCCGGCAAGGGGCAGGTCATTGATGCGGCCATGTGCGAAGGAGCCGCTGTTCTGGCCCACGGTTTGTTCAATCTGGAAGCCCTGGGCGAATGGAATGGTCACTGCGCCATCGATTCCAGTGCGCCTTTCTACGATGTCTATCAATGTGCCGATGGGCAATGGATCAGCGTTTGCCCCCTGGAGCCGCAGTTTTACGCCACTTTTATCGAGCGCCTTGGTCTGACCGGGGATGCCGATTTTTCCGGGCGGCAATACGACACCACGCGCTGGTCAGTCATGCAAGAGCGGCTGGCAGTGATTTTCAGAAGCGCTCCCCGTCAACATTGGGAGGCGCTGTTTGGCGATACCGACGATTGCGTCTGGCCGGTCCTGACCATGCAGGAGGCGCCGTTACACCCGCATAATCAGGCGCGGCAAGCTTTCGTCGAGGTGGCCGGAGTGCGGCAGCCGGCCCCGGCCCCCCGCTTCTCCCGGACTCCGGGCGCGATCCAGAGTCCGCCTCCGTTGCTGGGGGAGCACACCCGGGAGCGCTTGATGTCTCTCGGTCTGTCGGCCGAGGATATTGACCGCATGCTGCAAAGCGGTGCCGTTGCCGAGGCAGCGCGGCCTCCGGCTTGAGGCTGGCTGCTGCGGTCAGGTATCCGGCTGAATGGCCCGGTGGCGTGCCTGCCGTTGGGCGAGGTGGCGCGCCTGTTTGGTCGTGATTTCCCGTTTCGGCAGTAAACCCTGTAATGCTTGCGGATTGCTCCGCGCCCCGCTGGCCAGATAGTCGGCCAGCAAAGACTGCCGGACTTCCTGGGGAGGATGCCTGAGCTCCTGGCACAGGTAGTCGAACAGGCGGTCAAGCAGGGTCTCCGGGCTGAGCCCGCCGGTTGTCCCGGTGCGCTGCCAGAGCCAGTCGGAAAAAGCGAGAAAGGCATAAAACGGTGAGGGCGGGCCTTCCCCTGGCCCTTCCATAGCGCTCAACAGGAGCGGCAGGCTTTGGCGAAAACGCCCGGAATTGGCAATGACATCCCAATAACGGGAAAAGCGGGCGAAGCGCTCCACCGTCGCGGCATCGACGACCGCCGTCTGGCGGAGAAGGTAGGGGGCGAGAGGATCGAACAGCAGTCCGTAGCGCTCGGCCTGGCGAGTCATGGGCGTTCCCCGCAGCCGTTTCAGGATGCCGAGCTGGATTTCGTGGGGCTGCAAGGCATACAGGCGGTCAAATCCGGCGGCGAAGCTTTCCAGTGTTTCGCCGGGTAGACCGAAGATGAGGTCGGTATGGAGGTGGGCATGGCTCGCCGAAAGCAGCCAGCGCAGATTGGCCTCGCTTTTCCGGTTGTCCTGGCGGCGTGAAATGTTGCGTTGAACTTCATCGTTCAGACTCTGGATGCCGACTTCAAATTGCAGTACGCCCGGAGGGAATCGGGCGATGACCTGTTTCAATCGCTCGGGAAGGTGATCCGGGATGACTTCGAAGTGCAGAAACAGGGCTTCCCCGGACTCGGCCAGCCGGTCCAGAAAAAATTGGAGGATGCGGATGGAGTGATCGATCTTCAAATTGAAGGTTCTGTCGACAAATTTGAAGTGGCGCGCCCCCCGCTGGTAGAGCTTGTGCAGGGCAGCGAGAAAACGCTCCGGATCAAAGGCCAGGGCGGTCTTGTCCAAAGCGCTTAAACAGAACTCGCACTTGAACGGGCAGCCTCGGGAGGCTTCCACGTATAACAAGCGATGGGCCAGATCACTCTCGGAAAATTCGTCGTAGGGCAGGGCAATCTGATCAAGCGCCGGTTGTTCGCCGGGGATCAGCCTGGGCAGTGCCGGTGAGCCGTTCAGCAAGGCCCGGCAAAGCCTGGCAAAGCTCAGATCGCCCCAGCCGGTGATGACATGGTCAGCCAGACTGACGATTTCCTGCTGCTCCGTTTCGTGGCTGACCTCGGGGCCACCGAGGATGATCTTGATTTCCGGGCGTGCCGCCCTGAGCAGACGAACCACTTCGGTGCTGGCCCGGACATTCCAGATATAGACGCCAAAGCCAACGATCTGCACGGCGCCGGAATTGCCGGGAGCCGGGTCTTCTCCCAGGAATGTCAGCAAGTGGTCAACGATTTCCCGGATCGGGCGGGAAATGGTGAATTCCAGCAAAGCCGTCTGCTTGCGCAGATCTCCCATGTTGGCCAGCAGGTAGCGCAAGCCCAGGGAAGCGTGGATGTACTTGGCATTGAGCGTGACCAGGGTAATGGCCGGGGGGTGAGGATGCTGTCTGGAAAACATGCTCGGGATGTGTTTTTCCGGCATTCGGCTAAAAGAACCGGTCGTGCAGATGTTTTCCGGCTTCCTTGCGGGAGAGGGCAGAAAGTTTTTCGCCGTGCTGCCTGAGGAAGGTGGCGACCGATTCCGGATTGCTCCTCGCGTACTGACGCAAGGCCCAGCCTATGGCCTTGCGAATGAAAAATTCCCGATCGTCGGCGCAGGAGAGGCAGTAGTCATAGAGCCGCTTTTCGTCCGTCGCGCCTTTCCAGCTCAGTTGATGAAGCAGTGCGGTTCGGCGCAGCCAGAAGTTTTCCGAGGCAATCAGCCGGTCCATGCGGGAGACCTGGGCGGGGTGGCGTAGAACAAGGGTGCCGATGGACACGGCAAGACCATCGACCGTGTCCCACCAGGATTTTTCGGTCAGCAAGGATTCCAGGGCGGGGAGGTCTTCCGGTTGCAGGGATGGAGCGTGATGCCGCAGGAGATCGCAGGCCACGTACTGGTATTCCCGTTCGGGAAGCGTCCATAGTCTGATCGCCAGGTGGACCGGGTTTTCCGTGACGGAACGAATCAAGAGGCGGGAAGCCTTGCGGCGTTCCGGTGTCTGCACGCCGAGAAAAGGAAAGCGCCCCTGCATGTAGGCCGCCATGCCGGCGGCACGCTCGCCATCGGATAGCGGAAGGAGCGCTTCCTGCAATGCGGCAACGAAGGCGGTGCGGGCAGCCGTCACGGTGTAAACCCCGGTGCGGTCAGTCGTCGGGATGATTGCGCCAGTCCCGGAGGGTTTCCCTGGGCGGCGGCGGGTTTTTGGGCGCGCCGCGATCACGCAGCAGGGGCAGGGCGCCGGCCAGCACGACAATGACGCAGAGGCCAAAAATCAGGAAACCGGTACTCATGCGTCTTGGTCCTTGGTGGGAGGAGGGAAAAAATGCTGGTCGAGGGATTGCGCCAGGTGGCGCTTGCCGGCGGGGCTGAGTTGTTTGACCCGGTATTCGGCTTTGGAGGCGGTAGAGCGATCAGGGTACTGCGCGATGCCCAAAAGCCTTACCGGAGGATGGGAGCGCGTGTAGCGGGCGCCGGTTCCCTGCTGGTGAGCCTGGTAGCGTGCTGCCACATCAACGGTGATGCCGGTATAGATGCTGCCGTCGGCACATTCGATGAGGTAGAGGAACCAGGAACCGGGACGCACCGCAGGACGCTCAGCCCTTGCCCTTGTCCAGCAGTCCTTGCAAGGCGGCAAAGGGGTTGTGGGTGGCAATCTTGTCGCGACGGGAGCTGTCGGTATAACCGCGATCTGCCTCAATCTGTTTTTGATGTTCGTTGTCGTGGCAGTACAGGCAGAGCAGTTCCCAATTGCTGCCATCGCTCGGATTGTCGTCGTGATTGTGGTTGCGGTGATGCACCGTCAGTTCCCGCAGGTTCTGATGGGTGAATTCCCTGGCGCAACGGCCACAGATCCAGGGGTAGATTTTCAGGGCTCGTTCCCGGTATCCCCGGGCCCGCTCATCGGCTGCCTTGCGAGCGTCCTGAACGACCCGATCAAGGCGCTGATTGCTATTGGAAGAATTTGAGGTCATGGCCCATTATAGATGGCCTGCCGTTGGTCTATAAAGGCGCCAAAGGTTTTCCCTGTTTCCCGGGGGCGGATACCGGCCCCGAAAAATGCCGCCACTATTTGTCGAGGTGTGACTTCCATGGACACTGAATCCCGGCTGGATGCCATTGCCGCCCTCCTGGCCCAGGCGGAGCGGGTGCTTTTTATCACCGGCGCCGGCATCTCGGCGGATTCAGGCTTGCCGACCTATCGAGGCGTAGGGGGCTTGTATGACGGCAAGGAAACGGAGGATGGCTTGCGTATTGAAGAAGCGCTCTCCGGAGCGGTGTTTTCGGTCAGGCCGGACATTACCTGGAAATATCTCGCCCAGATCGAGGAGAACTGTCGCGGCGCCTTGCCCAATGCCGCCCACCTGGCGATTGCCAGACTGGAGAGCCGGATTCCCAAGGTGGTGGTGTTTACGCAGAATGTCGATGGCCTGCATCGACATGCCGGCAGTACGGATGTCATCGAGGTCCACGGCAATCTTCAGGAACTTCAGTGCATCGCTTGCGATTTTGCGGAACCGGCCGCCGACTTCTCCGGGCGGGTGTTGCCGCCAGCCTGTCCGGCCTGCGGTCAAGTGCTGCGTCCGAACGTGGTGCTGTTTGGCGAGGCCTTGCCCGAAGAGGCCATGGAGCGGCTTGTAGAAGCCCTGGAAGACGGGGTGGATATGGTCTTCTCCATTGGTACTTCCAACGTTTTTCCCTATATTACTGAACCGGTGGTTTGGGCTGCCCGGGCCGGAATCCCCACGGTGGAGATCAATCCCGCGCAGACCGGTTTGAGTCCATTGGTCGAACACCATTTGCCCCTGCGGGCAGCCGAAGCCATGGCGGCCATCATGACGCGTCTGGAGAAGAAATAATGGCGGTCCGCGCTATTCTCAAAATGGGTGATCCGAGATTACTCGAACATGCCGATCCGGTGACCGGCTTTGGCACTCGGCAACTGGAGAATTTGATCGCCGACATGCTCGACACCATGGCTGCTGCCGGAGGGGTGGGACTTGCTGCACCACAGATCGGCGTAGGCTTGCAGGTGGTGGTTTTCGGATTTGAGAACAGCGAACGTTACCCTGACGCACCGCCCGTGCCGCAGACCATATTAATCAATCCGACAATAAGCATGCTCGGCGACGAGGAGGAGGATGGCTGGGAAGGCTGCCTTTCGCTTCCCGGATTGCGCGGTGAGGTGGCGCGCTACCGAAAAATCCGTTATCAGGGGTTCGATGCTCAAGGCAATCGGCTGGATCGCACGGTGGACGGGTTCCACGCCCGGGTTGTGCAGCATGAATGCGACCACCTGATGGGGCGGTTGTTTCCCATGCGGGTCCGCGACTTTACCCGCTTCGGTTTCACCGAAGTCCTCTTCCCGGAAATGGCTTAGGGTTATGGCTCCGGATTACCACTGCGGCTGCGCGGTGATGGCCTGCCAGCCTTCCGGGCAATAGGGGGTGTAAGGGTAGTATTGCCGGGCTGAAGCGCAGTAATACCAGATCCGGTCTGGGGACGGCGGAGCCTGGTAGGGGCCGGCGCCGGGCGCAATGATTACCGGAGCTTGGGGGGCGTAGCTGTAGTAGCTGGCGGTGCCGACCAGCCCGGCAATGGCCAGGGCAGTGGCGGCCTGATTCCAGTGATTATGATGGTGATGCCGGGGGGGATCATGACGGTAGGAGCGATGGTTATCATGCCGATAAGAGTCGGCCATGACGGGGCTGGCAAAACAAAGCGCAGCGAACAGGGGGAGCAGGGTTGGCAGATTTGGTTTCATGAGTCAGTAACGCCGCTTGGTGTTCTGCGCTGACAGCGAGATGTTGCCAATTGTTTCGGCCTGGCTGCGGTTCGCCGGTCGTGTTGTCAAGACTTGACTTATTCACAAAACACTGCCTTTTGGGAAATTCCTTCGGTGCCGGGCATTGTCCGCGAGCCTGGCCTCTTGTAAAGCGCGTACTTGTTGAAAATCAATGGCTTGCAAGGTTGCTTAATATTTCTCACCAGTAAAGTAAATCCTTCTGTGACGCCTACTTAGCGTATTGCCCGGCGCTTAATCCACAAAGTTATCCACAGAAAATGTGGATAACAAAAAATCTGCCGGCTGGGTGCCTGATTGCCCCTTCAAGTTAAAGTAAAGTCTCAGGTGCAGCCCGTGGCGGGAGGAAATTACGGGTGCTGTTTGAGAACCCCGTAAATGAGAATGTGGCGACCCATTTCTTCATCGTATCTGGCCGGTACGATGGCCAGGGGAAAATCCTCGGTGGTTGCCTGGTGCCCGGTCAGCCACTGGCGAGCGGCGGCATAGGCCGTTTCGAAAGTCGGAAACAGCCCGTCCAGCCGGGAGTCGCGCACCGCCAGAAAAGTGCTGCTGGACCGGTCAAGCAGGGTATCGGTATCAAGCAGCTGGACGGCGTAACCGGTTCCCCGGCGGGCCAACGGCAGGGTGTCGAGATCAAAACAGTCGCCGAAGGCATCCGGGCCATGCACCAGCGGCAAACTATCCGCTGCGGCGCCAACTCCGGGAGTGTCGGTAAGCAGGCTGGCGAGGTGGGTTCTGAGCTGCTGTTGCAGGGCAGCGCATTCTTCTCCGGTCAGAACGGGCAGGGCTCTGGATAACTCGGCCAGGGCACTCAGTGAAGCGGCGTCCAGGGCGGCAGAAAGCCTGGGGTCGTCGATAAACAAGGGGTAGCGCGCCATAGGGGCATTTAACCATAGTCAAATGTCGGAATGGTTTGGCGTGCTAAAATCACAGTAACAAAAACTACACGGAACTGTTATGTTCGGTCGCTTGATGCCCAGGGAAGGCAAGTATTTTGATTTGTTCAACGCCCATGCGGAGTACATCATGCAGGGGGGCGGGGAATTGGTGGCGATGATCGGTGCTTTGGTGGATGAACCGGAAAAGGCCGAGCTGCATGCTGAACGGATTGATGATCTGGAACGTATGGCCGATGACATCACCCATGACACCCTGGCGCAGTTGCATTCGTCCTTTATCACGCCCTTTGACCGTGACGAAATTCACCAGCTCATCAATAGCATGGATGACATTCTGGACGTTGTGCAGGATGTGGCCGAGTCGATTTCGCTTTACGACATCCGCAGTGTTCCGGCGGAAGCAAAGCTCCTTGCCGAAGGCGGTGCGGCTACCTGTGAGCGGGTGCAGGCGGTGGTCAAGCTCCTGCATTCCATGGACAATGCTCCGGCAATTCTAAAGATTTGCCACGAAATCAATGACCTGGAGTCAGATTCCGACAAGCTGCTGCGTGCGGCCATGTCCAAACTGTTCCGCGAAGAGCCGGATGTACGGGAACTCATCAAGCTCAAGGCCATTTATGAGCTGCTCGAAACCGTGACAGACCGTTGCAAGGATGTGGCGAGTACGGTTGAAGCCATTGTTCTTGAAAACTCCTGACCGTCCGGCCTAGGCATGGAAACTGTCAATATCGGCCTCGGGGTCGTCATCGCGCTGGTGGTTGTGGCTTTGCTGTTCGATTTCATGAACGGTTTTCATGATGCGGCCAACTCCATTGCGACGATTGTTTCAACCCGTGTTCTCAAGCCTCATCACGCGGTATTGTGGGCGGCGACCTTCAACTTCATCGCCTACTTCCTCTTCGAACTCAAGGTTGCGAGCACGATCGGCAAGGGCACGATAGACCCGTCCATTGTCGATCACTACATCGTATTCGGCGCCTTGATCGGAGCCATCATCTGGAATGTCATCACCTGGTATTACGGTATTCCGTCATCGTCATCCCATGCCTTGATCGGCGGGCTGGTCGGGGCGGCAGTGGCCAAGGTCGGTGTTTCCGGGCTGATCATGAGTGGTGTCCTGAAAATCATTGCCTTCATTTTCATCGCTCCTTTGCTCGGTTTTCTCATCGGTGGCGCGCTGATGGTGGTTGTTTCCTGGATTTGCCGGGGGATGGCGCCGCGCAAGGTTGACAAGCATTTCCGGCGCTTTCAGCTGCTTTCGGCAGCGGCCTACAGCCTGGGCCATGGCGGTAACGATGCCGAGAATACGGTTGGAATCATCTTGATGCTGCTTGTGGCTGCCTTCTTGAGTAAAAGCGGCGACTCCATTCCGGGCTGGGTGGTTCTCTCCTGCTATTCGGCAATGGGACTGGGAACCATGTTTGGCGGCTGGCGTATCGTAAAAACCATGGGTAACCGAATTACCAAACTGAATCAGTCCCGGGGCTTCTGTGCCAACAGCGGCGGTGCCATTACGCTCTTCATGGCAACCGCTCTGGGGGTTCCGGTGTCCACCACTCATACCATCACCGGCGCCATTGCCGGTGTCGGTTCCACCCGGGGCGCCCGGCGGGTACGCTGGGGAGTGGCTGGCGGCATCGTCTGGGCGTGGTTGCTGACCATTCCCTGTAGCGGAGCCATGGCAGCGCTGGCCTGGTACTTTAGCCGCTTCATCCTCTGAGTTGAAAACCCTTGCCTACCTGGCCTGGCTGGCTTTATTGGCCGGGCTGGTGTGGGCCCTGGCCATTGCCGGAGCAATTGGCGGAGTCTACTGGATATTTTTCCGCATTCCGCCGGAAAAATAAGGGTTATGCCGGAATGTCGGGCACCAGCTGCGCTTCCAGTTGCATGATGCGGTCCTTGAGCAGCAATTTCCGCTTTTTCATGCGGCGCACCAGCAATTGATCGGCGGGCGGGCTTTCTTCCAGATGGTCAATCACTGCATCCAGATCGCGGTGCTCAATCTGGAGCTCGTGCAGCCGGGCTTCAATTTCGGCAATTTCTTCGCTGGTCAAGGCCTGATTGGTCATGAAAGCATCCTGACGTAGGGGAGGGTTTTGCTAGAATACCTCCTAAATATTCATAAAAGGAGATAGCAATGCAACATCATGTGATTGTTTCGTTCGGCAAGGATCAGGAGTACGACTTCCGCTTTCCGGCTGCGGGAGTTTCCAGCTCTTCGGAGGATGCGCGCAAGTGGTTCGATCGGGAGTTCATTGCGCTGGAGTGTGATGTTGCGACGCCCACGGGCAAGGTTCTGGTGATTGACCGTATTCTCAGTGTCGCCAAATATGCCGGCGAGGAACGTTTCCGCAGCCAGCCGAACTGGGCCGAGCAGTTTGCCAAATACACGGCGGCCATTCTCGGGCGCGACCTGATTCGGGTGGATGTGGCCGCCTACAGCATCGGTTACTGATGAACAAAGCCTTTGTCCGGGAGGGCGACGGTGACGATGAGGAGGAATTGTCACCGGCCCCCGCCTTGCCGCAGGGGACACGTAACTACATCACCCCGGCGGGTCATGCCCGGCTCAAGGACGAACTGGAGCAGCTGGTAAAAAGGGAGCGTCCCCATGTCGTTGAAATAGTCGCCTGGGCGGCTTCCAACGGGGATCGTTCGGAAAATGGCGATTACATATACGGCAAGCGGCGTTTGCGCGAGATTGACCGCCGCATACGTTTTCTGACCAAGCGACTGGATATCGCCGAGGTCGTGGACCCCTTGCGTCAGGGAGAGAATGACCAGGTGTTTTTCGGAGCGCGGGTCACCGTCGCGGATGTGGATGGGAGCGAGAATACCTATACCATCGTCGGTGTGGACGAGGCCGATGCGACACGCGGCCGTATCAGCTGGATATCGCCTTTGGCCCGTGCCCTGATCAAGGCGCGGGAAGGGGATACCGTTCGCTTCCAAAGCCCGGTGGGGGTCCGTGAGGTGGATATTGTCGAGGTGGTATACCAGCGTATCGAGTGAGTCGTCGCGGAGGGCACGGCTTTCCATCGACGGAAAGTGTTACATTTTTTCACGGCACCAGGAAAAAACTGTTACAGAAGATAGGCTCCAGTCGCGATAAAATAGCCGCTGAAACGATTCACCGACCTGTCTTCTCAGAGGGAAAAATGTCCGGACAACTCATGCTGATCAAGGCTATTCGCGGCGGCAATCTTGCTGAGGTGAGAGCGGCTCTGGATGCCGGGGCCTCGGTGGAACTGAATGATGGTCAGGGCGACCCGGGGCTTCCCTTGGGGGTTGCCTGCTTCATGGGCTTTGTCGACATCGTTCGGGAACTGGTGTCCCGTGGCGCCAAGATTAACCTGACCGACAACAGCCTGCCGACATCCCCGCTCAGCATGGCCATGCGGGGCGGGAGAACGGAAGTGATCCGGACCTTGATCGAACTGGGGGCCAACCTGCCCGACGGGATGCAAACCGGCCTCAATGAGCATGAGATCACCCTCGCCCAATTGAAGGCCATCCGTAGCGGTTTTAGCACGCCCAAGGATTCCGAATCTGCCGCCCAGGCTCAGGATTTTGAGGAAATCGAGGTTCTGCGCTGCGCGGGAACCGATACCCAGGTTCTTGAAGCCGACGTCTTGCGGGCTGCTCGCGACATGCGTTGAAGATGATTTTCGGGTAATTTCCGGAAAGCTGATTACTCACCTCTTGAATTCTGCCTCCTTGCCCCCATCTCCCGAGTTGCCGTTTCAACCTGGGAGTTTCAAGCATGTCAGAATCCGCCACCCATAATCGGGAAACCCTCGGCTTTCAGGCCGAAGTCAAGCAACTGCTGCACCTCATGATCCACTCCTTGTACAGCAACAAGGAGATTTTTCTGCGCGAACTGATTTCCAACGCTTCGGATGCCTGCGACAAGCTGCGTTTTGAAGCGCTCAACAATGCCGGCCTCTACGGCGATGATTCGGAACTCAAGATTCGCGTGGCTTTTGACAAGCTCGCCCGTACGGTGACGATATCCGACAATGGTATCGGTTTGTCCCGGGAAGAGGCTGTGGCCCATCTCGGAACCATTGCCAAATCCGGTACCCGCGAGTTTTTCTCGGCCCTGACCGGCGACCAGGCGCGGGATGCCAATTTGATCGGCCAGTTTGGCGTTGGCTTCTATTCCTCCTTCATTGTTGCCGACAAGGTGACGGTCATTTCCCGTCGCGCCGGTCTGGAAGCGAACCAGGCCGTGCAGTGGGAATCTGCCGGGGAAGGCGACTTCTCGGTGGAAATGGTGGAAAAAGCCGGTCGGGGTACTGATGTCATCCTGCATCTGCGGGAAGGCGAGGATGAATTTCTCGGTGGCTGGAAGCTGAAATCCATCCTGCGCAAATATTCCGACCATATCACCCTGCCCATCGTCATGAAGGGTGAAAAATGGGACGACGAGAAAAAGGAGCAGGTGCCGACCGAGGAAGAGGAAACGGTCAATCAGGCCAACGCCCTGTGGGCGCGAAGCAAGAACGACATCAGCGAAGAGCAGTACAAGGAATTCTACAAGCACGTTGCCCACGACTTTGACGCGCCCCTGGCGTGGACCCATGCCCGGGTCGAAGGCAAACAGGAATACACCCAGTTGCTCTACATTCCGGCCCGTGCGCCCTTTGACATGGGCGACCGCAATGCCCGCCACGGTGTCAAGCTCTACGTCCGCCGGGTCTTCATCATGGACGATGCCGAGCAGCTGATGCCTCTTTACCTGCGTTTTGTTCGCGGGGTGGTAGATTCGGCCGATCTCCCGCTCAATGTCTCGCGGGAAATCCTGCAACAAAGCAAGGACATCGAAGGGATCCGCAACGGCTGCACGCGCAAGGTGCTGTCCATGCTGGAAGAGATCGCCAGCAGTGACGAAACCGCTGACAAGGAGAAATACGCCAAGTTCTGGGAGGCTTTCGGAACGGTTCTCAAGGAAGGGGTGGGCGAAGATTTTGCCAACAAGGACAAGATCGCCGGCTTGCTGCGTTTTGCGTCCACCAAGGCTGACAGCGAGGAACAGAGTGTTTCCCTGGCTGACTACATCGGCCGCATGAAGGAAGGGCAGGACAAGATTTACTACGTCACTGCCGAAACCTTCAATGCCGCCAGGAACAGTCCGCACCTGGAAATCTTCCGCAAGAAAGGCATTGAAGTGCTGCTCCTCTCGGATCGCGTGGATGAATGGGTGGTTGGTCATCTCACCGAATTTGACGGCAAGCATCTCCAGTCGGTGGCCAAGGGCGGCCTGGATCTGGGATCCCTGGAAGATGAGGCCGAGAAGAAGGAAGCCGAAAAGGCCGCCGACGAATACAAGGAACTGATCGACAAGGTGAAGGCAGCGCTGGGCGACAAGGTCAAGGATGTGCGGGTGACCCATCGTCTGACCGATTCGCCGTCCTGTCTGGTTTCGGATGAATATGATCCGTCCGGTAACCTGGCCCGCATTCTCAAGGCAGCGGGCCAGAAGGCGCCGAGCAGCAAGCCGATTCTGGAAATCAACCCGAACCATCCGGCGGTGCAGCGCCTGAAGTACGAAGAGTCGCGCTTTGCAGACTGGGCGGCTCTTCTCTTTGAGCAGGCCATGCTGGCCGAAGGGGGCCAACTGGATGATCCGGCCGGCTTTGTGAAACGCATCAATGATCTGATGCTGGCCTTGTCGGGGAAGTAATCTCTTGCTTGCCGGGGGGCTGGCCACGGCTGGCCCCTCCGGCTGGGAAGGGCATTCGATCCTGACCGGGCGGCGTATCGAGCTTGCCGTGAAACCTGAAGACTTGCAGTTGCTGGTGACTCGCCAAATGCCCTTTGGCAAACACAAAGGATGCCTGATTGCCGACCTGCCGGGCAACTACCTCAACTGGTTCGCCCGGGAGGGATTTCCGCCGGGAGAAATCGGCCGCCTGCTGGCCCTGATGCAGGAAATCGACCACAACGGCTTGTCATTTCTGCTGGCACCCTTGCGTCCACGTTAATCCGTTCCGCTTGGCACCTGGCCGGACGTCGCCCACCGCCCTGGTCGGGCGATGGTCAGCCGGTGGGTCCGCTCAGGTGCGGAACTGGTTCAGCACGCCGCCGGTCTGCTCTGACTGGCTACGCATCTGGCGGGTGGTCTGCATCATGTCGGAAATGCTGTTGGCGCTGGCCAGGGAGGCGCTTTCCAAGTTACGCATCTGCTCCGCCACCTGGTCCACCTCGCGCTGGACCTGTTCCGAAATCTTGGTTGTGTGGTCCGCCATGGCTGCCGAGCGGCTGATCAGGGACTGCGCCTGGTTCATGATGCGCTCGATTTTTTCCGAGGTGTCGGAAAGCCCCTGCATGGTGCCCGATTGGGCCTGCATCTCGTGACTGGTTTCGGTGATGCCGGTAATGATGGACGCCATGGTGCGATTGATTTCGTCCAGGCTTTTTTGGGTTCGTTCCGCAAGCTTTGCCACTTCATCCGCCACCACGGCAAAGCCACGCCCGGCTTCACCGGCCCTGGCCGCTTCAATGGCAGCGTTGAGGGCAAGCAGGTTGGTCTGGTTGGCAATGCTGGAAACAGCCTTGAGGACGGTTTCAATTTCCTCGACGCTACTCGACAGACCGGAGAAACGGTCAGCCAGAGCACGCCCATTGGCGACGGTTTGGTCCACCGTGGTCAGCATCGCAGAAATTTCAGACTGGGTCGTTTCCAGCGTATTCAAGGTCAGGCCTAGTTCACGGCGGGATTCAGCCGCTTCATTGGCGAGAATGCCGACCTGATCGCGGATATTGTCCGCCCGCTGGGTGGTCGCCGAGGCGATTTTTACGGCGGCATCCGATTGTGCCCCGATGGTGCCGGTTTTCCGGTCAAGCTCTTCGGCAATACGGGAATTCTCTCTGGCAGCGTGTTTGGCATCCTCCAGGGTATTGCGCACATTGCCACGAAACTCTTCAATGATGGTGATGACGCCGCCAATTTCCGAGTTGTAGCCAGACGCCACTTCACAACGCCGGGACAGATCCCGCTGGCCAAAGTGCCGCAAGTACTCGGAAAGTTCCTTGAGGGCGATGACGCCCCAACGTTTTTCATCCAGATCATGCACCAGGACAACCAGGGCGACTACGTACTGAATTACGCTACCGATGGTGTTGTTGGTAAAAAAAGTGGCGTTCACCAGAAGCAGGATAACGCCAATCCAATGTACCAGTCGCATACGAAAAAACAGTGAGCGCACAACCATGTTGCTTCCCTTCTCCGGGGTTAAGTATTCGATCTCGGATGGAGCATACCCTTGATGGTGGAAAAAAGGGGAAAATCCCGCTGCCAGCTTGATCCGTTGGCCATTTCTCCGGGCCGGTAATGGGTATGGCTGGCGACTTCTGCTATATTCCGGCGCATGGCTGACATTAAAATACATGACCATC
>CAZHVZ010000040.1:1412-6796 GCA_964536245.1 uncultured Rhodocyclaceae bacterium | reverse complement strand
AACCTGGCCGAGGTGCTCGACATGCTGGTTTCCGACGGCATGGTCAGCAAGGAGGATGCCGAGGCACTGAAGATCGAGCGACGCCTGCACGGCGGCAACACGCATCCGCTGATCCTGATTGGTGACCAGAAATGGCGTTCTTTGCTGCCGCCGGCAAAACTACTCTCGGTGGAGACGCTCTCGGAGTGGATGGCAGAGCGAACCGGGCTCGGGTACATGCATATCGACCCGCTCAAGATCGACTTCACCGGTGTTGCGGATGTCATGTCCAGTGCTTACGCCGGGCGTTTCGGCATCTTGCCGGTACAAGTGACCAGCCGGGAGGTGGTGATTGCCACGGCAGAACCTTTCATGCGGGAGTGGGAGAACGAACTCAAACCCATCCTGCGCAAGGAAATCCGCCGGGTGCTGGCCAATCCGGAGGATATCAGCCGTTATCTGGTGGAGTTCTTCAATCTCGCCAAATCCGTCAAGAAAGCGGCGCAGAAAGGCAATATCAACTCCGGCCTGTCAAGTTTTGAACAACTGGTGGAACTGGGCCGGGGGAATCGCCAGTTCGATGCCAATGACCAGCACATCGTTCATATCGTTGACTGGCTGTGGCAATACGCTTTTGATCAGCGGGCTTCCGACATTCACATTGAACCGCGCCGTGAACTGGGTATTGTCCGCTTCCGCATCGACGGTGTGCTGCATCAGGTGTATCAGATTCCGATGACGGTCACCAATGCCATGACCAGCCGTATCAAACTGCTCGGGCGCATGGACGTGATCGAAAAACGCCGTCCCCAGGATGGCCGGATCAAAACACGCACGCCGGATGGGCAGGAGGTCGAACTGCGCCTGTCCACCCTGCCCACGGCCTTCGGTGAAAAACTGGTGATGCGCATTTTTGACCCAGAAGTTCTGGTGCGCGACCTCACTCAACTGGGCTTTGCCGAAGACGATCAGAACCGCTGGAAACAGATGACCCGTTCCCCCAACGGCATCATCCTGGTGACCGGTCCGACCGGCTCCGGCAAGACCACAACCCTGTACACCACGCTCAAGCAACTGGCGACGCCGGAAGTGAACGTGTGCACCATCGAAGACCCGATCGAAATGGTCGAGGCCGCCTTCAACCAGATGCAGGTGCAGCACAGTATCGATCTGGAGTTTGCCGATGGCGTGCGGGCGCTCATGCGGCAGGATCCGGACATTATCATGATCGGCGAAATCCGCGATCTGGAAACCGCCGAAATGGCCATCCAGGCCGCCTTGACCGGGCATCTGGTGCTGTCCACCCTGCATACCAACGATGCACCGGCAGCCATTACCCGCTTGCTGGATCTGGGCGTGCCGGCCTACCTGATCAACTCCACCGTGCTCGGCGTCATGGCCCAACGCCTGGTGCGCACCCTGTGCCCTCACTGCAAGAAGCCGCAGCCCATTTCCGAAGACCAGAGAGTGGCCTGGAAGGCTCTGGTTGCGCCATGGAAGTCCAATGAACCGGCCCACTTGCATCAGCCGGTGGGATGCCTGGAATGCCGCATGACGGGGTATACCGGACGGCTCGGTCTCTACGAAATCCTGGTCATGTCGCCCGAACTGCGCAAGCATGTCAAGCCGCAGGCCGATATTGCCAAGCTGCGGGACCAGGCCTATCGGGAGGGCATGCGTCCGTTGCGTATTTCCGGCGCGCTCAAGGTGGCGGCGGGGGTCACTTCCCTGGATGAAGTGGTGAAAGTGGCACCGCCCGCTGACGAGGCCTGATCGGCATAGCGGACGGCGGTTTCAATAGCGGTTGTCGGTTTTACCGGCAAAGGGCGGCATTCTGCCCACCAGGCTTTCCAGCAAGGTTAGTTCGGCATCGGTATGGTTGATCATCGGCGCCGTGGTGATCGGTTCGCTGGCGGATTCTCCGGAGATCCATACCGGATGCTCGTGGTGATTGGTGGTAACGCGTTGTGCCTTGTCGGGCGCGATATGCGGAGTGTAGTCGGCAACGCCGTAGCACAGGCAGATGTACATCCGCTTTTCTTCCGCCTCGATATAGCATCCGGTACCCCGAATGCCGATGGTTGCGGTCTTGGTCTGGACCAGCTTTTCACCCTTGCCGAAAACTGAAAGCAGCTTGCCGGTGAGAACCCGCATGGTGTTGCGGGCCGCTTCGGCACCGATGCTGACGGTTGAATTGTCCCGTTGCAGGAAGGCGTCCTGACCCACTACGTAAATGGCTTCACTGCCCGGACCGGTGACCACCGTATCGCCGGGGGCGATGAGCATTCCCGTTCGGGCTGCTTGGCCATTGACTGTGACTACGCCGCTGATCTTGTGCAGTCCGGGACTGACCGGTTTGTCGCCATTGGCCAGGGCGTTGCGGATCAGGCCGGGGATGGAAGCCAGCAGGCCGGCGGCAGTGAGTTGGCGAAGCAGGGTACGGCGTGTTGTCATGGTGGCATCCTAAAGAGGCAGGGCATGAATGGTCTGGCGGCCATTCTCTTCGCCGACCGGCATGGCGAAGGCAAAACAATCGGCCCTGGCGCATAGATCGAGGTCGGCGAGAGGCAGGCTGGGGTTGTCATTGCGGGTAAAACGCCGGCCGAAATCGGAGTTCCTCACCCGCTCCTCGTAAATGGCCGGGTCCACTTGTTTGCCCCGGAGCAGGGCTTCGATGTAGTCGGCGCAGGCAATATCCTCGTCGCCATCCCGGTCCACCCATTCACCGGTAATGATGAAGGTGACTGCTCGCGGCTCCAGGCGCCGGATCGCCAGCGCCGTAGCCTTGGCACAGACCAGGCTGCCGGCAAAGAGATGGCGGGCGCCGTGAAAACGCTGCAAGCCTCGGACACCGGCGGCGGTATTGAGGATCACCGGACAGTCTGCCAGATCGGAGTTCTGCATGGCTACCGGCGAGTTGCCGAAATCAAAGGAGGGCAATGGATCACCGCCCGGTGCCGCCCCCACGGTAATCGAGCGGGGAACATAGGCGGCCCGTTGCAGGGCCGCAGCCAGGGTGGAAACCGGGTAGATGACCGGGGTTCCCCGAGCGAGGGCGTAGGCGGCTGTCGAAAAGGAGCGCAGCACATCGATGACCACTACTGTTTCGTGGGCTTCCGGCTGGTTGTGCAGGCGATTGAGATAAACGCGGGAAAATTCCATGGGCGTACTATGGCAAGACTTTCAATCGCCTGCAAATGCATTTTTGAAATGTTGGGCCGGAGAAAATGCCGGAAGGCACTTCTTCTGGCATTGTTTGCCTGTTTCTGCTAAATCCCTGTTTTTTCCGGCGCGCTTCCTTCTCCATTCTTCTTCCGCTCCCTTTTATTGTTTTCGTCAATGATCGCCTTGAGTTTGAGGGCAAGCCGCTTGGCCCAGCGCAGGGCATCAATGGCCCGGAGTTTCTCGGGCTGGGGATTGGCGTGTATCTTGATTTCCACGAAGAAATTTTCCCGCAGCAGATTTTTTACCTGTCCGGGGAGTTCCGTCCCGGTTGTCAGTTTCAATGATCGGCTGGCCAGCCGCTGGGTACCGTCCGGATTTGTGATCAGGTGATTCTTTGAGCATATCGGCAGAATGATGCTGGCGGCGTGGACCAGGTCCCATTGGTCAAGCAGGTCGTACCGGCACTCACACAGCACTTCGCCAACCCCCGCTGCGTTTCCCTTGATGCGATCGAGCACGCGAAAAAAAATATCTCCAACGATGGTTTTGATTTCGATGAGATCCCCTCGTTTGATATTCGAGATCGTCACCTGACTCACCCGTGAAACCTGAAAATCTTCCAGGGATGCTTTGAGTTTGACGATTTGCACCCTTTTCCGGACTTGTTCGGTGGTCAGCGCCGGGGACGGGGAGTGACTGTGCAGGCGGTCGTCGTGTCCATGGCCTGCGGGCAATCCGGCATCCATATCGATGGTTACAATTTCAGCATCGGCGAAGGCGGCATGGGTGGGCAGGACACTTGCCAGGGCAGAATCTTCAAAGTGTCGCCGCATGGCATCGGCGGCCCGGCGTTCCGGTGCGGGGAGTGCTGCGTGATCGGTTGTTGAATTCATTGCGGCAGTCTGATGGATGTTCGGCAAACCATTGGCGGTGTCATACACGCCGGGCCAATGGTTGGGGAGGAGAGGTCGGGCGGAGTTATTTTCCCAGTTCCCGCATGGCGCGCTCCAGTCCGTCCACCGTCAGCGGGAACATGCGGTTGCCCAGCAGTTGCCGGATCAGGTGAATGGACGGGCTGTACTCCCAGTGGGCTTCCGGCATGGGGTTGAGCCACACGGCCCGGTGCCAGGCGGTGGTCATCCGTTCCAGCCAGGTGGCTCCGGCTTCTTCGTTCCAGTGCTCGACGCTGCCGCCGGGGCGGGCGATTTCGTAGGGACTCATGGTGGCATCGCCGACGAAGACCACTTTGTAGTCGCTGCCGTACGTATGGAGAATGTCCCAGGTCGAGAGGCGCTCCTGGTGGCGTCGCCGGTTGTCCTTCCAGACGCTTTCGTAAGGGCAGTTGTGGAAGTAGAAGTGCTCCAGATGCTTGAATTCGCTGCGGGCTGCCGAAAACAGCTCCTCGCAGGCGGCGATGTGATCGTCCATGGAGCCGCCGATATCGAGGAAAAGCAGCACCTTGATGGCATTGTGCCGTTCCGGCCTCAGCTGGAGGTCGAGCCAGCCACCGTTACGGGCGGTGCCGGTGATGGTGCCATCGAGGTCGAGCTCGGTCGCCGCACCCTGGCGGGCGAAGCGCCTGAGCCGGCGCAGGGCAACCTTGATGTTGCGCACCCCCAGTTCCACACTATCGTCCAGATTGCGGAAATCGCGCTGTTCCCAGACCTTGATCGCTGTGCGGTTGCCAGCGGATTCGCCGCCGATGCGGATACCTTCCGGGTGATAGCCGCCGTGGCCGTAGGGCGAAGTGCCAGCGGTGCCGATCCACTTGCTGCCCCCGGCATGGCGCTCCTTCTGCTCGGCCAGTCGCTGCTTGAATTGTTCAAACAGTTTTTCGTAGCCGAGTTTTTGCAGTTTGAGCCGGTCTTCTTCCGAGAGATGGCGCTTGGCGGCCAGTTCCAGCCAGTCCTCGGGAATCAGCGCCTCCAGTCCGGGCAGGGCTTCGATGCCTTTGAAATATTCGCCGAAGGCCCGGTCGAAACGGTCGTAATTGGCTTCGTCCTTGATCAGGATGGTGCGCGCCAGCAGGTAGAAATCGTCCAGGCTGGAACCGACCAGCCGCGCCTCAAGAGCTTCGAGCAGGGTCAGCAGTTCCTTGGTGGATACCGGCAGGTGGCGGGCCTTGAGGTGGAGGAAGAAGTCGACCAGCACGGCGGGCTTACTTGTTGCGGCGGGCCATGAACGCCAGGCGTTCAAAGAGATGGACGTCCTGCTCGTTTTTGAGCAGGGCACCGTGCAGG
>CAZHVZ010000040.1:0-1401 GCA_964536245.1 uncultured Rhodocyclaceae bacterium | reverse complement strand
CGTCCCTGGCATCCTTGCTGCGCAGGGCTTCCGGGGGGATGTCCTCAGCCATCAGGAGCTTGAGCCAGTCGATGAGTTCGGACGTGGAAGGTTTTTTCTTCAGGCCGGGGACTTCCCGCAATTCGAAAAATACCTCAAGGGCTTCCCTGAGCAAGGTTTTCTTCAGGTCCGGATAGTGCACGTCGACAATCTGTCCCATGGTTTCCTTGTCCGGGAACTTGATGTAATGGAAAAAGCAGCGGCGCAGGAAGGCGTCCGGTTCGCGCAGCAGATCGTTGGGGAACTCGATATCGGCCTTGTCGATTTCGTCGATCAACACCACGCATGGCTGGTCGCACTCAAAGGCCTGCCACAGCACGCCATGGACAATGTAGTGGGCAATGTCCTCGACCCTGGGATCACCCAGCTGGGAATCGCGCAGACGGGAGACGGCGTCGTACTCGTACAGCCCCTGTTGCGCCTTGGTGGTGGATTTGACGTGCCACTGGAAGAGGGGCATGCCCAGGGCGCGGGCCACTTCCTCGGCGAGAAGGGTTTTGCCGGTGCCCGGTTCGCCCTTGATGAGCAGGGGGCGTTGCAGGGTGACGGCGGCGTTGACCGCCAGGGTGAGGTCGCGGGTGGCGACGTAGGTATCGGTACCTTCAAATTTCATCGTGCTGCTCTCCTTTCTCGCTCAAAGTTGGCTGGCTGCCCGTTTGACGCGATCGACATAGTCCGGTGCGTCCATTGGTTTGCCCTCGCGTTGGGCACGCCAGATGATTTCGCCCAGGCACTCGAGCAAGACATGTTCTGCGGCGTGGGGTTCCCGGCGGGCGGCAATGGCCTGCCAGGCAGCACGGATGCCGTGGGGCTGGTCGATACTGACCTGTTCGTGGATGGCCAGGTGCAGGGAGAGGTGGAGGAAGGGGTGCATTTGCCCGTCTTCCGGTTTCCAATCCTGACTCAGGGCGCTTTCCCGATCAGCCAGCAGGGCATGGTATTCGGGGTGGCGGAGCATGATATCAACGGCAGTCACTTCGGCGCCGACCAGGGGCAGGCGTTCGAGGTGTTTTTTCCAGGTGTCGCAAAAAAAGAGGCGTACCTGGTCACGGCTGGGATTAAACATGGGCGGGCTCGGAGGGTTCGTAAAGGGCGGTGACCACGCTGTTGTACAGCAGGCGGTTGGGGCCGTGGAGGGGGGCGATCTGGGCATTGCCATAGGTGCCAAGGAGGGGAACGCCGGGGTATAGCGTGCGGAAGCTTGCCACATCGAGATCGTCGCCGTCATAAAAGAGCGGGCCGCGACCGATGCAGGAGAGCATCAGGGCAAATTCCGGATGACGGCAGGAGCTGGCCAGCAGGCTGTCGTGCATCTCCCGCGCGGCGCTCATCGGCTGGCGGATGGCCCAGCGCAGAGGGGTG
>CAZHVZ010000039.1:22770-26952 GCA_964536245.1 uncultured Rhodocyclaceae bacterium | reverse complement strand
ATGCATAAAAGGTGACGACCAATGCAGCTCGACTCACAAATGTTTCAATCCACGCCTCCCGTTGCTGGGAGGCGATGCACCAGGACGTGAACTGGAAGGGGCAGACCATCAAGTTTCAATCCACGCCTCCCGTTGCTGGGAGGCGATGCGTTACCGACCCGCCGTATAACGTTTCCTATGAAGGTTTCAATCCACGCCTCCCGTTGCTGGGAGGCGATGCGAGAGCCTCGCCATTGCCAAACGAGCCGGAGGCCAGTTTCAATCCACGCCTCCCGTTGCTGGGAGGCGATGCTCATCTCCCGTAACTACCGGAAGCAATAGAACAAAACGCCTGACTTGCGCGAACCGTTTCATTCCTGAGTGAAAAACATCTTACGCGAAGATCACTTAAACCGGAAAGCCGCACCAAATCGGACAATTCGGCGGAACGCGAATCGCTTGGGGAAAAGTGGTCCACTTGGGGTTCGCGCAAATTTAGAGGATAAGGGGCGCGTCGAAGTCGGTGGCGCGGAAGCGACCGTGTTCGCGGACTTCGTAGCCTTTGAGTTCGGCAATGCGGTAGAAACGCAAATTATCTTCCTCGTCCTTGATTTCAGCGATCAAGGCGCGTTCCAGTGCTTCAAACCGGGCGCGGTCTACCTGGCATTCGAACACGGATTTCTGCACCCGCTGCCCAACGCTTTCGCAGAGTTTGGCAACGCGCCGCTGGCGCCGACGGCCTTCGCGGGTTTCGGTATTGACGTCATAGCAAACGATCACTAGCACGATCAGCGTACCAGGTAGGGGATATATTCGGAGGTGTCGCCGCGTAGCACGCGCGCCAGCAGGCGGGCCTGAATATGCGGCAGCAGGCCGAAGGGCAGGGTTTCGCTGAGCAGCGGGTGGCTCAGGGTTTCCTGTTTGCGCTCCTGGTAGGCGACGAGCACGGTTTTACGGGCATCGCCTTCGAGCAGCACGGCGCCGCCTTCGCGTTCGACAAAATCGTCGGCAGCGATCTGGCCGCGATTGATCAACGAAAGCACCAGCCGGTCGGCAAAGGCGCGGAATTCTTCCATCAGGTCCAACGCCAGCGCGGCACGGCCGGGGCGCACGGCATGCAAAAAGCCGATCTGCGGATCGAGGCCGCAAGCCTCGATGGCCGAACGGCAATCGTTCATCAGCAGCGAATAGACGAAGGACAGCAAGGCGTTGATGCGGTCCCGTGGCGGGCGCCGGCTCCGGCCATCCATACGAAAACTTTCGCGGGCCGGAACGCGGATCAGGGCATTGAGCGCCGCGAAATACTGGCGCGCCGCTTCGCCTTCGACGCCGCGCAGGGTCTCGGCATCACCCGCATCAGGTAACGCCCGCAAGGCTGCGGCGAGATCGGCCGCGCCCCGCGTCAGGATCGCCGCATCTTCCGGCGCCTTGGCTTCGCGGGCGCCGCGCAGCAAGACCTGGCGGCAATTGCGCAGCTTTCCGGCAATGCAGTTGCGTGCCACCTTGAGCGCAAAAACCGGGTCGCCGGCCAGCCGGTGCTGCGCCTGGCGCAACAGAACGTTGCCGGAAACCGGCCCTTCCAGGCGCGCCTTGAAGCGGCCTTGGGTATCGAGCAAAACCAGGCTGGTGCCGGTGTCAGCCAGTTTGTGCATCAACGGTAGCGAAACCGAAACATGCCCGAAGCAGACCACTGCGCTCAGATGATGCAGCGGCACCCTTAGGCGCGTTTCTTTCTCAATTTCGATGCGTAGGGTTTCGTTGTCGAGATGCACGTAGCTCTCGGGTGTGGTCACGTAAAGCGTGTTGAGCAGTTGCATGTCAATCGTCCACTTCAAACAGGGAATGCTGGAGAAGTGCATGTGCCGATGTTTTCGCCAGGGCTTCCGGCTGGCACAGGTCGCGCAGTGAGCAGGCGCGGCAATGATCGTCGTTCAAGGGAGGCGGCATCTCACCCGACTGCAATAAACGCCGCACGGCGACTATGGTCGCTTCTGTTTTTGCCCGCAAATCGGCGGCGACGGCAACAACACGGCGTCGCCGTGAAGTGGCGTAATACAGTGCGCCCTCCGCCACCGGCTTGCCGAACATTTCCTCCAGACACAGCGCCTGAGCCGCCAACTGGAGATCATCGCAGGCCGCAATATCCCCCCGCTTGTGGCGTGAGCCGTGTTTGTATTCGACCGGATAAGGCGTGCCGTCCGGCAGAAACTCCACCACATCGGCCTTGCCGACCAGACCGAGCCGGTCGCAAAAAAGCGGCAAAGCACGCTCCACACGCAAGCCTTCGCGCACCTCGCAACCGGGGTCATCAACCCGTTTGTGCAAGGCTTGGCCGCGCTGGGTAAAAATGTTCTCTTCGAATACCTGTTCGACGTGGATCAGGGCGCACTGGCGCGGGCAGTAGCTCCAGTGTTGCAGAGCAGAGAGCGGAATCGGATCAAGCATTTCGGTCGCCATCGCTCAGCCTCGCCAATGGCGTTGGCAACTTCCTTGGGGTAGCATTGCCCAAGATTTACAGGAGGTTTGCACCATGATGAGTTCCCCACTTGAAGATATAGAAGCTGCGGCCCTGCAACTGGCTCCGAGTGAGCGCGCCCATCTGGCTGAGCGCCTTCTGGTCAGTCTGGAAGAGGACGACGAAATCCTCGCCGCCTGGGTGGAAGAAGCCGAAAGGCGGGCCGACGCGTATGAGCGGGGCGAGATGGAGACGATTGATTTTGATGAAGCCATTGCCCAAGCACGCGCCCGAATCAGTAATCGCCAGGCCGCATGAAAGTTATTTTTCTCAAATCGGCGCAGGCCGAATTGAATACAGCCGTCGACTACTACACCGAACATGCCAGTGAACGGGTTGCAGAAGCATTTCTGCAAGATGCTCTTCATACGCGCCAGCGTTTGATCGAACGCCCGGAAATCGGGCAAGCCATCTCGAAACGGCTCCGTGCCTTCGCTTTCAAGCATTTTCCCTATTTTCTGATTTACCGAATTTCCGCAGAAACCATCAGCATTCACGCCGTCGCCCACCAGCGCCGCCGGCCCGGGTATTGGGCGGGGCGGCGCTGAGCGGCACGATCAAACGCGCTTGATCAGCGTCACCCCAGCCGGCAGGGCGGCTTCGTCGATATTCACTGTGTAATCGCCAAAGCTGCGGGCCACTTCAACGTCAGGCTTGCGCGCAATTTTGATGCGGTCGAAAAGTGAGTGCGCATGGGCATTGCCCAGTTCCGAGTCGTGCTTGAACACATACAGCCTGCGTGTCGCCATTTCGCCACGCGCCGCCGAGCGATCATGCTCAAACATCTGCTCCAGTGCCTGCCAGAGCAGCTCCAGGTCTTCCTCGCCAAAGCCGGTCTGCTTGGCGAGGAAGGAAGATACAAAACCGTGGGCGACGTAGATGCCGTAAGGCACGGTGTGCTTGCGGCCCATGGTGCGGTTGTCGCCCTGCTGCTTTTCGGCTTCGGCTTCGGTCGCCACGGCCATGCGGGTAATCGAATGCTCCTGGGCGATGACGGGATCAACCGAGCGGGCAAAGGTCAGCTGCACCGGGCCGCGAACCTGGCCGCAGTTGACGCCGGTCGACATCACTGCGCCGAAGGTGCGGACATCGAAGAAATTGGCGCACATCCACCGCCGCGCCTTATCCACGGTATCGCCGCTGCCCTTGCGCTTCTTGTCGCCCTTGAGTTCGTCTTCGGCACCGATGGCAACATAGGCTTTTTCGTGTGTCTGGTTGAGCACCGATTTTTCCTTGACGTAGATGTCAAACGGCGGCATTTCGCCCTTCACCAGCCCGACGAAGTTACGCACCTTGCGCTTCAGCGAAACGTCGGTGACCAGCCCGTGGCCGGATTCGGCATCGAGGCGCGGCAGGTTGCCGGCGTCCGGGTCGCCATTGGGATTGCCGTCGCGCACATCGAAGACCAGCACGAAGTCATAGCGGTTATTCAGGCTCATTTGGATTCTCCTTGGGTGGATTGCATGGATTTGCTGGATTCGGATGTGCTGAAAAAGTCTTGGCGCTGGTGGTAATAGCCGAGCGCGAAACGGCCCTGCTCCGGCAGGCTCAGATGTTTCGGGAAGTCGTTCAGGCCGCCCATGATTTCACCGAGCAGGCGCTCGAAATTAACGGCGCGGCCACGATTGCTCAGCTTCGCCAAATGGTGATTCTTCAAGCGCAGCAGCGTGGTAAAGACGGCGACTGGC
>CAZHVZ010000039.1:21195-22760 GCA_964536245.1 uncultured Rhodocyclaceae bacterium | reverse complement strand
GGTCGCGTTCAGGCGGGGGCTGGCCTCTTCCTGAATTTTCTCCAAGGCCGCAAAAAGGCGACCGAGCCGGTAGGCCGGGCTGGTGTTGGCTGGATCAAGCATCTCAAAAAACTCCTGGATAAAAGAGGAATCGGGATTACGACGGGAACGGTTGAGGCAGGCCTTGATCGCTGCCGCCCGCAGGTAGGTGACGTTCTGCTCGGCACGGCAGCGTTGCACCGCCGCGTTGAGCCAGCTTGCCGGGAATGGACTGCCGGCAAGAATCGCCCGCATGATGTCGCCGCCCAGATTGGGCGGAATGTTGTCGGCCTTGCCCTGCTGGGCGCAGGCGGCAAGCAGGCGGAAGAGGCTGGGAAATTCCGGGTCTTTGCCGCTACGCGCCATCTTGAGATCGGCAAACCACTGCCGGATGCGCAGGGCGATTTCGTGCAGCGGCGCGGCATGCCAGAAGCGGATGGAAATTCGTGCCGCATTGGGCGCTAGACCCAATACAAAAAATCGGTTTTCACCCCGGCCACCGTCGAACTGCCCGGACTGTACCGCAGCCATGACGCCGCGAACCAGTTCAGTTCGGGCATCGGGATCATCCTGCTCACCGAAGATAGCAGCAAAGACCGATTCGGCTTCGGCGTCCTCCTTTTGTAGCCAGAACACCGTCGACGTATCGCCCACCTGGAAACGCTGGCGGGAATTGCGGTCGAGCAGGTGGTTAAGGGCCGTGGTATAGGCAAAGGCAGCCAATGGACTGACCGGGGCATTGTCGCCTTGCTCCTTGTTGAAGGAGGAAAAGGCATCCAGGTTGAAAGAAACCAGCGTTGCGCCAGAACTCTGCGCACCCCAGACCCCTTTGATCACCGTATGCAGGCGTTCTGAGGGGGCCGGCTGGCCGGTCACCAGACACATGGCCTTTTCCCCGCCGGCATCTTCGTCGCTCTGACAGCCGGCAACAACGGCGGGCCGCTGGCAGATCAGGTCGCCATCGTTATGCAGGCGAAAAGTCAGCACCGGGTTGCTTTCGAGGATTTCCGGCCAGGCCGGGTCATCGGCTAGAGCCGTCTGTCCGTAATTGGCGTAATAGCGTTCCAGCGCCTGAATGCCCGCGTCCAGCCGAGAGGTTTCCGGCAAGTCGGCAATGCGCTGACGAAAAGCCGCGTGTTGCTCGGCCACCCGCTCCGGCTTGCCGCGCGTATCGACACCGAGCACATATTCGGCAGTATCCCACAGCAAATTAGCGGCGACACCGGACGAACGCTTGATGCCTTTGGGCACCTGATAACGCCGGGCAAGCTTCTTTTTGCCATCCCCTTGCCGGGTATCGACGATGCCCAAGGGCCGGCCATCGGGAGCCAATTCAAGGATGAAGGGAATTTCCTTGTCCTCCAGCCCGAAAGCCGGCAGACGACGGGCCGGATCGGGATCGGCGGCTTTGCGCTGGTAGTAGTCGTAAAGAGCCTGGAGAATCATCCCATCACCTGTGCAGTCGCAAGATCGATGACGCCACGCTGCATGTCGGCGCGGAAAAAGCGCGGTTTGGGATCATCGACCGCAGCAAAATCCATGTCGTA
>CAZHVZ010000039.1:20460-21185 GCA_964536245.1 uncultured Rhodocyclaceae bacterium | reverse complement strand
CAAATCGCGGCTTTCGTCGAGGGCAGCGGCCTCGCTCACGGGATCGCTGACCAGCCGGAAGCGGGCGGCGAATTCGCGACAACCGAGATAAGGCTGATTGACGCATTGCCCCTTCTCTGCCCGACGCAAAAACATCTCCCGGTACTTGGCCGGATTGGCGCGGGCATCGTCGCCTACCGGCAGCAACTCGGCATGCAGTCGATAAGCCACGTCGCGCAGGAAAAGCCCGGCCCGCTGCTGGCGGTCATCTTCAATGTACAGGCCCAGATTGCCCTGGCCGGCATTCATCGCCGTCTGGGCATTGCGCACCGACACCTTGGAAGCCACCTCGTTACGCCGCACGCTGATCCACTTGATCGGTTTCAGCACCTCAATGCGCTTGACCTCCCAGCGAATCGCCGGCTTCCACAAAATGGCCTCGAACACCGAACGCGCCGCCGAAGGCGTCATCACGTCGTAGGAAACCCGCTCGACCTTCATTTCCGGCCGGGTGAAGCAGGCAAAGTCACCCGATACCTCAAGACAAAAACTCGTCATCGTTTCTCCTTTCGCATTTCAATCATTGTTACTGGCGGCAGTCTCACTGAACGAGACTCGCCGGATCACCTGGCACCCCATCGACATTGATGCCCAGCACTTTGTCGTAGAGCAGATCGTTATTGGCCGACTGCACGTACAGCCCCGGAAAATCGCCGCCCAGCGGCTCGACATCGCCTTTGTCGATC
>CAZHVZ010000039.1:10013-20450 GCA_964536245.1 uncultured Rhodocyclaceae bacterium | reverse complement strand
GTGGTACCGGTACACCGTCACGCCGTAGCGTTGCAGCTTGCGCAGCAGCCAGCGTTGCGGGCCTTCCTTTTTCAGGGTGTTCAGCCACATGTCGATTTCGTCGTCGTTCTGGTCGCGCCGGTAGCGGACAAACACCGTGGCGCCTTCCTGCTCATCGATCAGGCGGAATTTTTCGGCGGCGGTGCGGAAAGCAACATCGGCATCCTTGCCGACGCGCAGCAATTGGCAAATGCCTTTTTCGTCCAGCCGCGCATCGCCATACAGCCGGCGGAAAAACTCGCCGAACCGTTCGACGCCCATCGGCTCGGCGTCTTCCGACAAGCCGGCCCAGAGTATTCGTGTCGCTTGCTCGGCCATGCGCAACAGGCCCGGCGGCGGCGCCTTGGGCGGGACAAAGACATGCACCTCGCCCTGTTCCAGCCGCCCCTCGCGATTACATCGCCCGGCGGCCTGGGCGATGGAGTCCAGGCCGGCCAGGGCGCGATAGACCACGGGGAAGTCAATGTCGACGCCGGCTTCGACCAGTTGCGTGCTGACGACACGGATTGGCCCGGCCTCCCGCCCGCCCGGCAAGGCGGCACGCCGCTCCTGCAAGGCTTTCTTGATGGTTTCGATGGTGTGGCTACGGTGCTGGGCGCACATCAGGCCGGAGAGGTGCCACAGGCCGTCGCGGCTTTCGGCCTTGAGCCGGGTGTAAAGGTCGCGGGCGTCGGCGCGCCGACCGACGATGGCGAGTACGGCGTCGTGCCTGGCAATCTCGGGGGCCAGATCATCCCAGCTGCGTGCTGCATTCAGATTGTCCGGCAGATGCACGCGTACCCGCTCCAGGTCGGCGTAAAGCGCGGGGACGTCGTCGACAATTTCGCGTATTTCGCCGGGCGCAAAGCCACGCAGCGCGGTGGCCTGGTCGAAGCTGTTGCGGCTTTCCAGTGTTGGCTGGGTGGCGGTGCACAGCACCAGCGTGACGCCGTAATCCTTGACCAGCAGGCGCAGCACGTCGACCACCGGTTGCAGGTAGGCGACCGGCAGCAGTTGTGCCTCGTCGAGCACGATGATACTGCCGACCAGGTTGTGCAGTTTGCGGCAGCGTGAGCTGCGGTTGGCGAACAGGCTTTCGAGCAATTGCACGTTGGTGGTGATGATCAGCGGTGCATCCCAGTTTTCGCAGGCCAGCCGCGAGCGGGCGGTTTCCTGGGTTTCGTCCACTTCAACGTTGCTGTGGTGTTCGATGACGTTTTCGTCGCCGAAGATGCTCCGGAAAATGCCGGCCGTCTGTTCGATGATGCTGGTGTACGGAATGGCATAGACAATCCGGCGTTTCTTGTTGCGAATTGCGTGCCGTAACGCGAACGCGAGGCTGGACAGTGTTTTGCCGCCGCCGGTTGGCACTGTCAGGCTGAAAATGCCGGGTTCCAGTTCTGCCTTGGCGCGGCAGGCGCGCAAGACTTCGGCACGTTTGCGATTGACCTTGCTGTCGGCCTCGCCCCGTTCGTCAACGTTCCTCGCCATCGTATTGAGGCGTTCGGCCAGTAGGGTTTCCATCGAGTCCAGAGGCAAAAAACCTTGCCGTACAACGGCTTTTGGCGGCGACATGAAGGCTTCGGTATCGAGAAAGTCGGCGTCGACCAGACAGGAGAACAACATGCGGACCCAAAGAGCGAAGCGGCCTGGAATTTCATCGTCACGGTAGCGTCTGAGGTCGTTGATGTCGGGCAATGGCTCCACGGGTTTTAGGAGAGCCGCCGGAATTTCAGCCGCCAGCGCGGTTTCCAACTCCTTACTGGCGTTATCCTGGGCAAAGCGGTTGCACAGGCTTTTGTTTTCGCCGGCCCAATCGGCAAGGCCGGCGTGGTGGCCGGCAATCAGGTAGGAAAGAACACGGGCGATGACTGGACCGGAACGCTTATCGACTTCCTGCAAATACTGTTGCGCCCATAACGCTCCGGCTGCCGAATGGCTTTTGTCGGGATCGGCGACGCGGCCTTCAATATGCGCATTGGGGTCGCCGCACTGGCGGATGTAACGCTGAAAACCTTCGCGGAATTTGCCGAGATCATGCCAGACGCCGGATAGCGCCGCCCAAGGCGCGGCGCCGAATTCAGCGGCGAAGTCGGCTGCCAGACGCGAAACTTCCTGCAAATGTTCCTCCAGCGGATGGGCAACCAAGCATTCACGATCTTTCCGGATATGCGCGATGAATCGGCACTCTTTGATTTCGATCTTGTCACTCATCTCCATATTTCCCCAGCGCTGCCTTCAACAAGCCCACTACCTTCGCCCGCAACGCTTCAGGTTCCACTACCTCGCAATCCGGACCGTATTTCAAAATATCCATGATCAACTCCGGATCATTGCTGTAGGGCAGGCGCAGTTGGTAGCTGCCGTCATCGAGAAATTGGCCCAGCTGTTCCGGGTGCCAGTGTTCGGCGGCGACCCAGCGGGCACGTTTGGGGGTGAGGCGCAATGTCGCCCATTGCACCGTGGCCCCGGAAAAAATGCCGTAGCCGGCACCCAGCGCGGCGTCTAGTTCGGTTTCGGGGACTTCCTGGGCAGCGGTTTCGATGGTTTTGACCATATTGATCGCGTCGACCGCAAAGCTGCGAAGTTCATTGCGCAAGTGACACCAGGCATCGAGGTACCAGTTGTCGCGGTAATGGGTCAGACGTTGCGGTGAGACTTCCCGTTGGCTGGTGTCGCCCTTGCTGCGGGCGACGTATTCGATGCTGATCCGGCGCCGTTCCATGAGGGCGGCGGCGATGATCTGGAAATGTTGCGGTGCGTAGGAGCGGGCGGTGGCGCTCAGGATACGGATGCGGCGGGCGATGTCGTCGGCCGAGTCGGTGGCGCTTTCGAGCATGCCGAGCAGGCGCTGGCGCAGAGGGGCGACGTGTTCGGCAAGCAGGCCGCCGGTATCGAAGGCGGCGAGCAGCTGCTGCATGCTTAGCAGGGCGTGGATTTCGCCAGCCGAGAACCAGGCGCCGGGGAGTTCGTAGCGTTTGACGCTGTTATCGATGCGGTAGGTGCCGCTGTCACGATCGCAAACGATCGGCACCTGCATGCGCTCCCTGAGGTCGCGCAAATCGCGGTGCAAGGTGGCACGGGATACCTCCAGGCGCTGCTGCAATTCGGCAAAAGTGACGCTGCGCCGGGAAAGCAGCATGCGCTCTATGATGCCAAAACGTTCGGATTTGGTCATGCCATTCCCATGTTGTTTTCCGTCATCATAGACATTTGTCGTTTTATATGCCACCTGAAATAGGCAGGTTATGAGAAGAGGCCAAAGCCTGCTCTGGAGGAAAATGAGAGGAGCGCAAACCGGAATTCGCTTTTAAGCAATCAGGCAGGCGTGCTCAGCATGTATTTTTCGTCAGGAAAGTCTCAGCGAGTGAGATTTTCAAGAGAGAAGCCAGATTTTTCAGTTGAATGCGGAGTACGCGGCAGCCCGGAGTCATCCGGAAATCAATGATTCACCCGGCTTACTGGTCTGGCGCAGGCGTGGTGAACAAGGCACGGTGATGGTTACTTGTATTTCCGGTTCATCTGGCGCGGAGACGGTGGGCTTGAGCGTTTCGGAGGCCAGAGTGGCCTGCTCGCTAAGAGCCGGAATCGCCATCAAGATGGCAGGCAAAAGGAAAAGTCGCTAGAACATCGGGGGACGGCAGCCCACCGGTAAACGGGCTTTGCCTCAGCGGGGCTAGCCCTGGGGCAAGACCGCCAGACGGTTGCGTCCTTCTCGCTTGGCTTGATATAGCGCCTTGTCGGCCTGTTCGATAACGGTCTGCTGTTCCATGCCGGGGGTAGGGGTCAGGGCGTAGCAGCCGATGCTGAGGGTGACAACTCCATGCTGCCCGTTGCCGCTGTGCGGGATGGCAAGGGACTCGAGGGCCTGGCGCATCTGGTTGCCCAGTTTTTCCGCCTGTCCGGCATCGGTGGCGGGCAGCAGAATGACAAACTCTTCACCGCCGTAACGGGCCACCAGATCGGTGGTTCGGCCAAACACCGATTTCATGGTGGTGGCTGTCATGCGCAGGCATTCGTCGCCTTCGACGTGTCCGTAGGTGTCGTTGTAGCGTTTGAAATTGTCCAGGTCGCAGAGCAGGAGGGTCAGCGTTTGCTGGTCGCGGGCGCAGCGTTCCAGTTCGTAAGCCAGCCGTTCGTTGAAGTAGCGGCGGTTGGCTAGCCCGGTAAGGCCATCGGTATCCGCTCTTTGCTGGAGCAATTGGTTGGCGTCTCGCAGTTGGGCGTAGGCATTTTCCAGCTCCTGGCTGGATAGCTGCAATTCGCTATTCAAACGCTCCTGGGTAATGAGCGAGGCTTGAAGCTTTTGCGTCCGCTCTTCGACTTTTTGTTCCAGAACCCGGTAAAGGCTGGCGTTTTCGATGGAAATGGCAGCCTGGGAAGACAGCAGACGCAACAATTCGAGGCGGTCGTTGGTAAATGCACCGCTGGTCAGATTGTTTTCCAGGTAAAGAATGCCCATCAGCTTGCCCTGCTGAACAATGGGCTGGCACAGCACGGATAGAGGTTTTTCCCGGAGTACGTAGGGATCCTGGGAGAACTGACTGGCCCGGCGGGCGTCATCAATGACGACGGATTTCGCCGTACGTGCGACAAAGTGGATCATGGTGCGCGGCAAGGGGGCGTCGCTGCTGCTGTCAATGGGCTGGGCCTGGACGCTGACGGCGATACTCTCGCCGGCGATTCCCAAAGCCTCAATGCGGAGTTCATCGCCGTGTTTGAGAACGAGCAGGGCCTTTTGGGCACCGGAGTGTGCGATGACGATTTTGAGCAGGGTGGTGACCAGTTTTTCGGCGACAATTTCACCGGAAATTGCCTGGGATGCTTGCGTGATCGCAGAAAAATCAAAGGCTTCGACACCGTGCGCCGACCCGTGGCTGCGATAGGTGGCCTTGCCGGGGGTAGTGCTTGTTGTGCGCCGCTGTTCGGTTGTCTGGCCGGCAGTCAGGAGCAGTGCCGGATAGGCGGCGCGCAGTTGTGCCAGCTTGCCGTTGGCACCCCAGCGTTCGTAAAGCTGGATCGATTGCCGGAGGCTGTAGCTGGCCAGCCGCTCCTGTTTCAATTGCAGGTGGAAGCGGCAGGCCAGTTCCTGGGCCAGGGCTTCTTCATGAATGAACCCGTTGTCACGGGCCAGATCAATGGCTCGCTCGTAATAACGCAGCGCCTGATCCGGCTGTCTGGAGATGCGCAGGCACTCTGCCTCGACCAGATTCCAGTGGTGCAGATGATTCATGGGGGCATGTTTGGCCCACTTGAGCAACTGTTTCTGATTGTTGGCAACCTTGCGCAGTCGCCGCTTTCTGTCCAGGAAACTGTCATTTTCGGAATCGGCCAGGAGAACCAGGGATTCGTAAAAATGAAAAAGGGCAAAGGCGTGCATGCCGACGCCGCCCTTCAGGTAGGTCCTGGCGGTGTGCGCATAGGCACGGGCATTGTCGGTGTCGTTATGGAAAAAGCTGAGCATCAGCTTGGCGCTGTAGAGCAGAAACAGCGAGCTGGCATCGTTGACTTTCAGATGCTGCGGCAGGGACACCGCTTCATCATAGGCCGGGCCGGCCAGGACGTGTACCGGAGAAGGATAGTTAACAAAATTGAGGGCAGTCTGCCAGCACATGTCATGCCAGTAGAGGGAGGAGCCAATCTGGAAACGTTCCAGGTCGCGATGAGCCTGCTCCATTTCAGCCAGCAGGTCGTGCAGGTTGCGGCCAGTGTGAAACTGGGTCTGGATGTGGTTGTTGCGGGCGTAGGAAGCGTATTCAAAATCCCCTTTTTCAAGCGCCACGGAGTAGGACTGCTCAAAAACGGGGAGCATTTCCTTGAGGGGATGCTTGAATTTGCGAATGATCCAGGCGGCAAAAAAGAGGGGTTGTTGCAGGTTCAGTTTGAATTTGTTGGCCAGGTCAATCGCGAACTCGCCAAAGTTGTAACCGGTTTCAATATTGCCCAACATTGCCGATTCGGTGATTCCCCACCAGGAAAAACCATAGCCGGCATTGGGTGAGTAGCCGTGCAGAACGGATTCGCGCACCATCTGAAAGACCGTCAGCGCCACCAGTTCCTGGGATGTCCAGTAGGCAGGAGGGATGGTCAGGCCGAGCAGTTCCATGCCGGCGAGTTTGACCGGGTCCGTCATTTTGGGCAGGGATTTGAGTTCGGCAAAAGATTTGCCGCGCAGGACCAGTTTGGTATGCAGCAAGCCGGTCATCACTTGCATGCTACTGGGCTTTTTGGGCAGTTTGATGCCGAGGAGTTGCAGAGCGTGCAAGGCCACGTCAACGGCTTCGGAAAGCCGGTTCTGGGCAACATAGGCTTGCAGGCGGATCTTGAAAGCGCTTATTCGGGCCAGCGGGGCAGTTACCAGTCCGAGATATTCTTCCAGCCAGGATTCCATGCTGGAGAAATCTTTGCAGAGGAAGGCCGCTTCGGCAGCCAACAGCAATAGTTCCGAAATTTGGCCGGGATTCTCTTGCCAGCAGTCGGGTGATCGCAGTTCCAGGGCGGTTTGCAGGTAAAGCAGGGCGGTTGCATAGTCGGTGGCGTGCTTTGCCCTTTTTCCGGCTTGCAGGTTGATGGCGAGCAGTTCATTTTTCTGAAGGTCATGGCAGATGATCGGCCGCCCGGCATTGTACTGATTGGCAATGTCGAAAATGTTGTGCTCCGGCTCACCGCCGCCATTGTTGGTGAGCCAGGTCTGGGCAATCTGGAAATGAATACGCGCAGCAGTGTCCGGCGCCAGCATTCCGTAGGCGGCCTGACGGACACGGTCATGGATGAAGTGGTAATGAACGTTGCCGGTATTGTTTTTTTGCCGGGCAAAGCGATAGTTCAAACCAATGGGGATCAGTACGCCTTCCTGCAAGGAGGCTTCCAGGTCATCGGCGGTATGGTGCGCGGCCTTGCCGAGAATGCGGGAAAGCGTTGCCAGGTCAAAGCGGTCGCCGATGCAGGCGGCATGGGTCAGGGCTTGTTGGGTATCTTTCGGCAGGCTGCTGATCTTCTCGGTCATCAGGCTGACGACATTGTCGGCAATCTTGATGGATTCGATTTCGGATTGCTGCCAGATCCAGTGCTGGCTCTTCCGGTCAAAGGTGATCACCGACTTTTCGTACAAATCGTTGAGCAGCTGGACCAGGAAGAAGGCGTTGCCCTGCGTTTTGTCGAACAGCTGCCGGGAAACGGATTCCAGTCCGGGGGCATCTTCCAGGGTGTCGCTGATCAGCGCATGGACGTCTTCCTGGGCGAGGTTGCCCAGAGAAATGGTTGCGATCCGGGTTTGCGCTTTGCGCAATTCATCAATGGCGGTGGAAAACGGATGCAGGCTATCCACTTCATTGTCGCGATACGCTCCGATGAGCAGCAGATATTGGTGCTCGCGGGATGCCATGAGCGATTTGAGAAGGGACAGGGAGCCCGCATCGGCCCATTGCCAGTCATCAATGAAAATCACCAGGGGATGATCCTTGCTGGACACCGCGCCGATGAATTTTCCAAAAACGTAATTAAGCCGGTTGAGCGCCTGTTCGCCAGAGAGCGGCTCCGTCTCGGGTTGTTCGCCGATAATCAGCTCAATCGAGGGCATGATGCTGGTCAGCACCTTGCCGATCGTTCCCACGGCAGAAAGAATGTGGGTGCGCCATTGGGCCAGGGAGGCTTCATCCTCCTTGAGCAGCAGACTGCAAAAATCCTCCAGAGCCAGTGACCAGGCGTAGAAAGGCATGTCGCGCTGATACTGGTCGAATTTTCCCGAGGCAAAATAGCCGCGTTTTTCAGTCAGCGGCTGGTGGACCTCGTGCACCAGGGAGCTTTTGCCGATGCCGGAAAAGCCGCTGACGAGAAGCAACTCGGAATTGCCCTGGGAAACCCGCTCGAAAGCGTCAATGATGCTCTCTACTTCCCGCTCACGGCCATAAAGCTTTTGCGGAATGTGAAAGCCGAAGGAGGCATCATTTTCCGCCAGGGGGAAAAGGGTGATGCAGGAGCGTTCCTGCCATTGGTTCAGGCAGCGCTCAAGGTCATGCTGTACGCCCCAGGCGCTTTGATAGCGGTCGTCCGCCATCTTCTCCATGAGCCGCAGAATGATCTGGGAGAGGACCAGGGGGATTTCCGGAAGCAACTGATGGGGCGGTATCGGAGCCAGGGCAATATGGGCGTGAACAAG
The DNA here is from genome assembly GCA_964536245.1 of uncultured Rhodocyclaceae bacterium. GTDB lineage: Bacteria > Pseudomonadota > Gammaproteobacteria > Burkholderiales > Rhodocyclaceae > CAZHVZ01. The sequence goes on along the minus strand of CAZHVZ010000039.1, from coordinate 12,274 downwards.
TTCGATGCCCTCCCGGAACGCAAAAGGAAGGCGGCCGGTGAACAGTTGGTAGAGGCAGACCCCCAGAGAGTAAAGATCGGTGCGGTAGTCCAGCTTGCGGTTGACCCGTCCGGTCTGTTCCGGGGAAATATAGGCCAGAGTGCCTTCGAGCTGGTTGGGGTTCTCAAACTCCTGTTGTTCCCGGTTCAGCTGGGAGGCAATCCCGAAATCAATGATCCGTAACGCGTCCGTATCCCGGTTCCAGATCAAATTGGCCGGGTTGAAGTCCTTGTGAATAACCTTGTGCTGATGAATTTTCCCCAGGGCGCGGGCCAGGCGGCAAGCCAGTTTCAGTCCGGTTTCGAGGTCGAGCTTTTCCGTTGCCAGGATGATGTCCAGAGAGCAGGCGCCGATGTCCTCCCCCACAATCATCACCGAGTTCTGAATGTCAATCAGGTCATAAACCGTGATGACATCCTCAATGCCGTCCAGTGCCCGGGTGATTTCGTACTCGCGCTGGTAACCGGCAAATCCCTCCGCCTGCTGCCTTTCCTCACCAAGAATCTTGAGTGTTACCGGTTTGCCGTCCGAGTTCCGGACCGCCCGGTGGACGCGGGTTCCCCCATTGTCGTAGAGCAGTTCGGTTAGGGTGAAATCGGCAATGGTCAGCACGGCATGTTTACCACGTCTCTTGTCAGTTGCCGGCGTACGGTCCGGTCACTTATTGTCCGCTATGGTTGATGACGTCACCAATATGCTTTGCCACCTCAAGATTTTCTTCTTCCGAGCGCAGCGAGGGGAAGAAGGAAAGACAGACCTCGTCCGGGGCGGACATGTTGATGACCAGAATGGGCCGGTTCACCAGGATGGCGCCCAGGGCGTCACGGGGTTCGATATTGACCCCGCTTTGGTGGCGCACCGACTGGCAGCCGTGCAGGTACTCGTCGCTGTTCAGATAGCGGTAGTTATTCCAGTTGGTCACCACGAAGGACAAGGCGTCGTCAGCGGTACCGACCAGGGCTTGCTCGACGGCTTCCTCGGTGAGTTTGAAAATGGAAACATCCAGCTTGGTGGTCTTGAACTCGCGAATGCGATCATGAACCTGTTTGGCGATTTCCTCGATGGGTTTTTCTCCGTCCACACTGACGGGGACAAAGGCAATGTAATTCCCGCTGTACTTCTGGCGTAGCTCGGGCGCCAGCAGGTCGGAAAGCATCTTGAAACTGATGAGGTGTTCCTCCGGCTTTTTTTTGACGGCCCGGTTGATGTTGTAGAAACCCTTGGCGAGGGCGGCGCAGATAACACTGTTTTGTGTGACTTGCGGGTAGCGGGCGCGGCATTGGTCAAGCAGTTTCTTGATGTCCAGAAACTCGACAATCGGAGCAAAACGCTGTTTTTTGTAATTTTCCAGGCAGTCCGGCACCGCGCGAAGTGGAATGGCGTATTCGCCCACGTCGGCCACCGGGTAGGCAACCAGTCCCTCCACATTCTTTTCGTGGTCGTGTCCGTCGGCGCTCAGTATTTGCAGGATTTGCTGTCCGCTCAGGGTCTTGATGTCTTTTGCCGAGTCGACAATCCCGGGCAGACGGTCAAGCTCGCCTCGGCACAGGGCGTTGTAGTATTCAAGAATCTTGTTGAAAATGCTTTCCGAACCTCGGGCGTCCAGATAGGTGTGTTCGGTCGTCTGGGCAATGATGAATTCCTTGCCGATGGTCTTGTCGAGAATGACCGACAAGACCATCGGGCAGTGCCCCCCTTCTTCCAGCAGAGAAAGGCTGTTTTTGCACAGGTCCTTGAAGGCTTGATCCAGATCGTCACTTTCCAGCACCTCAAAAGGTTTGCGATAGGGGCCGGCTGGTTTCCAGTGAAACCTGTTTTGGGATTCGAAGTGGAGCTGGTGAGCAAACTTTTCGACACTGCTGGTGATGGCCGTATAGCTGGCCTCCAGGTTTTTCAGGTTCAACTCACCCTTGAAACGATAGCCGTTGGTGAACAGAATATTGGCCCGGTTCATCAGGCATTCCAGGCCGATGGCTCCGACTGGTGATTGCATAGTGTGGTCTCCCTTGGTTCTTTTCAGGGTCGGGTGCCGGGTCAGGCGGCTCGACCGATCCGTATTTTTTGCCGGAATAGTGCGGCAATCATATCAGCTAACGTGAGTACCGGTTATGGCGTAGTGCGCAAGGCGGATGGCGTAGTTCCTTGGGGCTAGTACGTGGGTTCGGGCCTGATTTTTTTGAGTAAACTCACTTTTCCCATGGCGGTCGCGGATCGAAGGCTTT
>CAZHVZ010000039.1:0-10003 GCA_964536245.1 uncultured Rhodocyclaceae bacterium | reverse complement strand
GCTTTTTCCAGTTCCGCCAGAAACACTCGAACTTTCGGCACGCGGACCCGGCTCGGGCTGTAGCAGGCGTAGACATTACGGCCAAAGTCGGTAAGGGGTTGGTACTCCGGCAGAACGACCTTGAGCCGGCCACGGGCGATCTCCGGGCCGCACAGGTAGGTGGGGAGGATGGCCAGGCCGTGACCGGCGAGGACGGTGTCGAGGACGCAGTCGATATTGTCGAACTGGAACTTGGCGTCCACCGGGATGGCCACTTCCTCCCCTTTGCCATCCAGCAGACGCCAGATATTGAGGCGTTCGGACAGGAGGTGGGTGAAACACGGGTGTCCAGCCAGATCCTGGGGGGTGGCGGGTTCCCCCTCGCGGGCGAGGTATTCCGGGGTGGCGCAGATGCGGCGCTGGATCGCGACCAGCCTGCGGGCCACAACATCTTCCGGTGGATTGCGGGTATGGCGCAGGGCCAGATCAATGTTGTCTTCCGCCAGGTCTACCAGTTGGTCGGTGAGCACCAGCTCGCAGCGCAGATCAGGGTACTGGGCGACCAGCCGGGGGAGGAGGGGCGCAATATAGTGACGGCCAAAGCTGACCGAAGCGCTGATCCGCAGGACGCCCCGGGGTGCATCGCCGGTATTCCTGACGGCCACTTCTGTACTGGCCACTGCTTCCAGAGCACGCCGGGCGTGCTGGTAGAAAATTTCGCCGGAGGGGGTGAGGTTCAGTTTTCGGGTAGAGCGCTCAAAAAGTCGCAGACCAAAAGTCTTTTCCAGCTCGCCGATCTGCCGGCTGATCTGGGCCCGCGTGCAGTCCAGGCTGCGCGCCGCGCCGGCCATGCTGCCGTGTTCGACTACCTTGACGAAACTGTCCCAACTGCCGAGCCAAGCCATTGTCAATGATCCGTTGACCTATTGGGCCGGATTATGGGCTATTTCCCATGGAATTTGGCAACTATAGTGCCGCAATGTCCCCCTCTGCTGAAAGATTCCCATGTTCCGCACCCTGAGTCGGCCCGATGTGTTGTTCACCACCCTGGCGGCGGCCGGGATTCTCATGGTGACCATGGGCGCTCGCCAATCCATGGGCTTGTTTGTCAGCCCCCTCAATACCTCCACCGGGCTGGGTATTACCACCATCAGCCTGGCCTTGGCCGTCGGGCAGTTTACCTGGGGAGCCATTCAGCCGGTGGCGGGGGCGGTGGCGGATCGTTTCGGTCCCCGTCTGGTGTTGATCGGAGGCCTGTTGGTGCTGGCCTTGGGGAGTGCGCTGACCCCGTTGATGGGAAGCGGTTTCGGGCTGATCGTTTCTCTCGGGCTGCTTTCTGCCATGGGGGCCGGCGCAGGGAGTTTCTCCGTACTGATCGGCGCTGCTGCCCAGCGTTTGCCGATTGAATCCCGGGGCGCGGCCTCCGGTGTGATCAATGCCGGCGGTTCCTTCGGTCAGTTTGTTTTTGCCCCCGTCCTGCAAAAACTGATCCAGACGATCGGCTGGATGGGCGCTCTGTGGGCCATGGCGTTGATGGTCCTGGCGGCTCTGCCCCTGGTCGGCAAGTTGACGGGCGCTCGGCAAGTGCCGCAGCATCATGCCGAAGAGGACCAGGGACTGATGAAGGCAATCAGCACGGCGATGCGGAATCCGAGCTATCTGCTTTTGCACGCGGGGTTCTTTACCTGCGGCTTCCACATTGCCTTTCTCGTTACCCACCTGCCAGGTGAAGTGAATCTGTGCGGACTGCCGCCTTCGGTGGCCAGTTGGTCGCTGGCCATTATCGGCCTGGCGAATATCTTTGGCAGCCTCTATGCCGGTTCCTGTGTTTCCCGTTATCGCAGCAAATACATTCTGGCCGCCATGTATGCTTCCCGTGCGCTGTTGGTGATGGCTTACCTGCTTCTGCCGCGTACGGAATGGACGTACTACCTTTTTGCTGCCGGCCTCGGCTTTACCTGGTTGGCCACGGTGCCTCCCACTGCTGCGATCGTCGGCAAGCTGTTCGGCGTGCGTTACCTGGCGACCCTTTTCGGACTGACTCTTCTAACCCACCAGATCGGCGGTTTTCTCGGCGCTTATCTCGGCGGGCTGGCCCTCGTCAGCTATGGCGATTTCAGCTGGATGTGGTATGCCGATATCGCGCTCGCCAGTGCCGCAGCGCTGCTCAACCTGCCGATCCGGGAGATGCCGGTGGCAAGGCCGGCGGTTACAGCCTAGAACGGGATGCGGCAGACTGTTTAGAAGTCGCTGATGCCGTTTTCGTTTTCCTGGTCAAGGAAAACTGATTCGATAAACGCCTTTTCCACCAAAGTGCGGTCATAGTTCTCTTGCAGGTTCTGAAGCTGTTCTTCCAGTCGGCGTTTTTCCCCTTCCATCGCTTCGCGTTCTTGCAGGAATTTCTCATGAGCCTCTTTCAAGGGATCTTCCGCCTTGAGATTGTCGAAGGAGTGGTCGAAGGCTTGCTGCATGGAATCCAGTCGCATTTCGAGAGCCGTTCTTTCGGCTTCCAACTGCTGGCGGTCTTTCAGGTAATTCTCATGCATGGCCTTGTTCTGTGCATCCTGTTCCTCCAGCTTGGCCTTGGCTTCCATGATCGACTGGCGGCTGCTGCTTAGTTCGCCGTTGAGCCGATGCATCAGGTTCTTGGTGACCTGGAGTTCGTTTTCCAGACTCTGCCGGATTCCTTCCAGAGCCTTGGCCCGCGCGTCGGCCCCGGCAAGCCGGCCAACCTTACCTTGCAAGGAGCGAATCGTCTGGTTCGCGCTGTCGAGAGATTCCTGCGAGGCGACCAGCTTGCCGTGCAGGGCGGCATGGTCGCCAAGCATACTGTCCAGCTTGCTCTGATTGGCGGATTTCCATGCTGCCAGTTCCTTGTCCTTCAATTGACTGAATTCCTGCAACAGCTGGTGGGAATCCAGGCTGTGGCGGGCTATTTCCTGAAATCCGCTTTCCTGGAACTGCTGGAATTCCACCATCGCCGGATCATCGGCAGGGTTGGCAGCGTTTTCTGCGCTTGCTGGAACCGCACTGTTTGCCGTAAGTTTCCGGATGGATCGGCCGATACCAGCGATCTCTGTTTGCACGAACTGCATGGCATTGGACATGTCTGCCATGGCCTTGCCGTCGGCGTGCTCCTTGCGCACCATGCTGACGGCGAGAAAAAGGTTGATGCCGCACAGCAGCACCAGACAGAACATCATGACAAGAGCCAGAATGGCGGTTTCCGTCATGATCTAAGCCTATCTGGCGATGAGAATCAAAGTGCCGGTTGAAAATCCTTCACTGCTTACCTGGAAGGCGACCCGGCCATTTTTCTTCTCAAGGATTTCCATCAGTTTTGGTGCAGCCTGTACGACGAGTTGGGAGCGAAGGAGTTTGACCTCCTCCGTTTCGGCTGAGGTAAAGAAGACCTGACACGAGATTCCCAGCATCGCCCCGATCCGGTCCGTCAGGTCGGCCGGGAGAGAGGTGCCGGGAGGCGGCGGTGTCTTGCTGCCGCCGATCAATACCATGGCGGCACGGTCCAGAACGGAGAATCCGCGTACCTCGTTCTTTTCGCCGACGCTGTAGAAAGCGATCATCCAGGGTTTGCCAAGCGCTTCCATATTGACCGAGGCGGTTTCGGCTAGATGAACCGCTTGGCCGACCCGTTGCGTCAGATAGCGGGAAATCTGCTGAGCGGGACTGGTCGCAAATTGCCCCCCTGGAGTTTGTGCTGTTGCACGGGTCGCTTGCCCCGTTTCATTGGCTCGTCGCTCCAGGGCCTGCTGCACGGCATCTCCCAGTTGCGCGTCGGTAAATGGTTTGTGCAAAATAAACGCGGCGCCGTGTCGGGTCGCTTCCTGGAGGCGTTCCTGTACCGATTCGGTGGTGACGAACCCGACTAATGGGCGATGGCCCTGCTCCCGCTTGCGCAGGGTCTGCAACATTTCCAGGCCGGTAATGCCCGGCATGTGCCAGTCCGTGATGATCAGGTCAGGCTCCCAGTTGTCCAGAATGGAGAGCGCGTCCGAGCCATCGTTGGCCAAACGGAATTCGGCATCACTGAAGCCGGTTTTTTCCAGAGAGCGGCGAACAATGGTTTGTATGGCGCGGCTGTCGTCAACGATAAGTATCTTCATGGGTTACCTTGAAGCGTGGCAGGGTTGATTGGTTTTCGGGAAGAATCCCTCTCCGGCGTTGAAGGTGGCAATGGCGATCCTCCCACATTCGCTGGTAAAACAATGGAGAATCGATATTTGCCCGATCATGTCTTTCGCGGTGCTGCCGGAAAGGCAGATCGGAAGGCCGATTTCGAAGTTCTCCCTGCCTTTGAAGAGGCGAGTGACGCAGCCCGAAAAAATATTGCACAACTCACACCCGAATTCTCCGGCTTCGCCTATGGCACTACCAGAAAGAATCAGCATGATCCCGGACTGTTGCCGCGCACCGGCGGCGTAAAACGCCATGGTGAAGCCGGTGCACGGTTCCTTCAGGGTGGGAAGTGTTTCAGTCTGTCGAAAACGGAGCGTGCCTCCGGTCAGAAATGCCCAGGTTTCCGAAAGGCATGACTCGACGCTTGCTCCGACATCCTCAGGAATAGGCATCGAGTGCGCTGACGCAGTGCAAAAAATCTACAGGGGGCCGCATTGTCTCCTCCAGTTTTGTAAATTCAGCTTATTTTTTTGCGAGAGTGTAGCGCGAATTTCAGGATTTGAAGCAATTGTGCCTGCGTCTGCATCGCCGGATGGGGTGGTGCAGGCACAAAAGGCTGGCTAGCTATATGTCGATGTGTTGGCGCTACGCGACCCCGGCTGAATGCGCCTGCTGGTCGGCCCAGTAACTGGAACGCACCATGGGGGCGCAGGCGGCGCCGGTGAAGCCCATGGCTTTGGCTTCGTTTTCGTACATTTTGAAAGTGTCCGGATGAACGTAGCGACTGACCGGCAGATGGTGGCCGGTCGGGGCCAGGTACTGGCCGATGGTCAGCATTTCGACGCTATGGGCACGCAGATCGCGCAGGACATCGAGAATTTCCGCATCATTTTCGCCGAGTCCGACCATCAGGCCGGACTTGCTGGAAACGCCCGGGTAGCGGGTCTTGAACTGCTTGAGGAAATCCAGTGAATGAGCATAGTCGGCACCGGGGCGGGCCTGCTTGTAGAGGCGGGGTACCGTTTCCAGATTATGGTTGAGGACGTCAGGCAGCGCCTGGCCGAGAATGTCTAGGGCGATGTCCATGCGGCCACGAAAATCGGGAACCAGGGTTTCGATGGTGGTGGTGGGTGAGGCTTCCCGCACGGCACGGATGACGTCTACGAAATGTTGGGCGCCGCCGTCCCGCAGGTCATCCCGGTCCACGCTGGTGATCACCACGTAGCGCAGTTTGAGTTTGGCCACCGATTCGGCCAGATGTCGGGGTTCATTGGGGTCCGGTGGCAAGGGTTTGCCGTGGCCGACATCGCAGAAGGGGCAGCGACGGGTGCAGATGTCGCCGAGGATCATGAAGGTTGCCGTGCCGCGTCCGAAGCACTCACCAATATTGGGGCAGGTCGCTTCCTCGCAGACGGTGTGCAACTTCTGCTCCCGCAGCATGGTTTTGATTTCACCGAAGCGCCCGGCGCTGTTGCCGGCTTTGACGCGTATCCACTCAGGCTTCTTGAGCGGGGTATCCACCGGAACGATCTTGATGGGGATACGGGCCGTTTTCAGTTCGCCCTTCTGTTTGACGCCTTTTTCAGCCATGATGTTTTTCCAGTTGCTGTAGCAGGTGTTGGCAAAGTTGCTCACCCGCCTCTTGAGCGGTGAGCGCAATGTTGTAGTCGCTGGTCTGGACCACTTTCAAGCCGGCGTAGCCGCAGGGGTTGATCGCAGCAAAGGGGCTGAGGTCCATGTTTACGTTGAGGGAAACCCCATGGTAGGAGCAGCCATGGCGGATACGCAAGCCGAGGGCGGCGATTTTGCCCGCATCCGGCCCGTTTCCGACATAAACACCGGGGGCTCCGTCGCGTCTTTCGGCGGTGACGCCATGCTCGGCCAGCAGGTCGATGACCGCCTGCTCGATATGGCTGACCAGTTCCCGGACCTTGATACCGAGACGGTGGAGATCAATGAGCAGGTAAACCACCACCTGGCCGGGGCCGTGGTAGGTGACCTGGCCACCCCGGTCGATCCTGACCACCGGAATACCCACGTCTTTCAGGATGTGCTCCGGTTTGCCGGCCTGGCCAAGGGTGTATACCGGCGGGTGCTCGACAATCCACAGTTCATCCGGCGTTTCCGCCGTCCGCCGGGCCGAGAAATCCTGCATGGCGTGCCAGGTCGGCAGGTAGTCGATACGGCCAAGGCGACGTATTTCCATCCCTAAAGCACGACCTTGACCAGAGGGTGGCTGGTCAGTTCCATGTACAGGGCATCCAGTTGCGGCTTGCTGGTAGCGATTACGGTACAGGTCAGGCTGAGGTAGTTGCCGCCAGAGCTGGCGCGCATTTCCATGGTGGCACCATCAAAATCGGGGGCATGCCGGGTGACGATTTCCAGTACCGCCTGAGCAAGGGAGTCTTCCGCCTTGCCCATGATCTTGAGAGGGAAGTCACAGGGAAATTCGAGGAGGGTGTCCTTGTAGCCAGTCATGTCAGCCTTTGCGCATTACCGTTTCTTTGAAATCCTGATACCACTGCCACATTGCCTGCCCGACCGGGCCGGGGCAGCCGTTGCCGACCGGGTGCCCATCCAGGCAGGTAACGGCCAGAACTTCCTTGGTTGATGAAGTCATCCAGACCTCATCGGCAGCACGAAGTTCCGCCTTGCTGATTTCCCGTATTTCTGCCGGCAGTCCATGCAGGGCGGCCAGCTCTAGGACTACGTCATAGGTGATGCCGGGCAGCATGAGCTGGCTCTTGGGGGGGGCGATGAGAAAACCATCCCGGACAATGAAGATGTTGGAAGCCGAACCTTCCTTCAGGTAGCCGTCGCGCAGTAGCAGGGCTTCGGCGCATTGGGCGTCCACCGCCTGCTGGCGGAGGAGAACATTGGCCAGCAGGGATGTCGCTTTCAGGTCGCAGCGCAGCCAGCGGTTGTCGGTCACCGTTACCGCTGCAACACCGCTTGCCCGGAGGGCTGCCGAGGGGGTTAGCAGCGGCGAGGTCATGGCAAATACGGTCGGCGCGACGCCGGCCGGGAAAGGATGGTCACGCTTGCTGTCTGCCCCCCTGGTTACTTGCAGGTAAACCGACTGATCCTCCCAGGGGGCGGCGGTAATCAGGCGCTCAATAATCGCCGACCAGTCTGCCAAGGGGTGCGGGTTGGTCAGATGAATACCATCCAGGCTGGCTTGCAGGCGGCTGAGATGCTCGCTGATCCGGAAGGCGTGACGGGAATAGACGGGAATCACTTCATAGACCCCGTCACCAAAAAGAAAACCCCGGTCAAGGGGCGATATGCGCGCTTGAGCAAGGGGCAGGTACTGCCCGTCGAGATAGACCGGATCGGCGACGTAGGGAGACATGAAGGTCAGTTGAACCAGAGTTTCACGCTATCAATCATACGACCAAAGATGCCGGCAGTCGCCACGTTTTCAAGGGCCAAAACCGGGTATTCCCCGTAGGGTTTGCCGTCGATGCTGACTTTCAAGGTGCCGACCTTCTGGCCGAGACAAACCGGAGCCAGCAGGCGTTGTTGGGAAATGAACTGGGCGTCGATCTTCTGGGCATAGCCTTTGGGTACGGCGAGGATGAAGTCCTGGTTGAAGCCGGCCTTGACGTTGGTTTCGGCGCCCTTCCAGACGCGCAGCGTGGAGACCGGTTGGGCTTTGGCGTAGAGTTGAACCGCTTCATAGAACTGGAAGCCCCAGTTGAGCAGTTTGAGTGATTCCGAGGCGCGGGTGGCATCGGAGTTGGTGCCGAGGACCACCGAGAGCAGACGGCGGGGACCGCGCAGGGAAGAGGAGATCAGGCAATAGCCGGCAGCGTCGGTATGCCCGGTTTTGACTCCGTCCACCGTCGGGTCGAGCCAGAGCAGGCGGTTGCGATTGGGCTGGGTGATGTTGTTGTAACGGTATTCCTTCATCGAGTAATACTTCTTGTACTCCTCGGGATAATCATGAATCAGCGCTGCGGCAAGAATGGAAAGGTCGCGGGCGGTGGTGAAATGCTGCGCATCGGGCAGCCCGGTAGCGTTGCGGAAACTGGAGCCTTTCATGCCGAGACGGGCGGCTGCCTTGTTCATCATCTGGGCAAAATTTTCTTCGCTGCCGGCTACGGCCTCGGCCAGGGCGACACAGGCATCATTGCCGGACTGGACGATCATGCCCTTGATGAGGTCTTCTACCGCTACCTGGGTGTCCACCTTGATGAACATCTTGGAGCCGCCGGTCTGCCAGGCTTTTTTGGAGACTGGCACGGCCTGGTTGAGGGCGATGGTTTTCTGGCGAATGGCCGAGAAAGTCAGGTAGGCGGTCATCAGCTTGGTGAGAGATGCCGGTTCCAGTTTGTCGTCGGGTTTTTCGGAGGTGAGAATCTGCCCGGAGCCGATTTCCAGCAGCAGCCAGGATTTTGCCGCCAAGGCCGGGGGTACGGGCAGTTGCTGGGCGAGAGCCTGAGCGGTAAAAAAAAGGCTCAGGGTGAAAAGGAATATTTGGCGAATCAGGGGCATGGGGTCTTTACGGGGCTAAGCGGTGGGGGCGAGATTATAACCCCGGTGCGCTATCCCCCTGCGGTGACGCCGCGCAGAGAACCTCGATGGCCGGGTGGCGGATACGTCGCTCATTGGAGATGGCATAGATGTGTTCGCTGACGCCTGCCATCGCGCCGAGGGGCTGGGCATCGAGCTGCGCGGCAACCTGGTCGGCCAACATCAGGGGCGCCGGGAACAGCCCCAGACCGCCCCGTCCAAAGGTGTTGAGCAAGGCGCTGTCCTCGAATTCGCCGACAATTCTGGGGCGGACCCGGGTGTTCTCCAGCCACCGGTCAATCCGGCTGCGCAGTACGTTATGGCGGGTCGGCAGCAGGATCGGGGCGCCCTGAAGACTGTTGGGGAAATCGTCGCGGTAGCGCCGGGCCAGTTCCGGGGTGCCGAACAGGCCGGTTTCAAATTCTCCGAGATGGGTGCTGAAAACCTTGAGGTTGCCGCCGCCGGGGGCGGCGCGATCGGTGAGCACCACATCAAGGCGATGCAGGGCGAGGTCGGCAAGGAGGGTTTCAAATTCCCCTTCGTCACAGATCAGGCGCACATCCATGGGCATCCCGGTGACCGAAGAAAGCAGGCGATAGGCCAGCAACTTCGGGATGCCGTCGGAGATGCCCGCCCGCAGGCGCAGAGTGGATTCGCTGTCGCTGTTATGGACCGCATCGGCCAGGGCGTCGCCCAACTCGAATATCTGATTGGCGTAGCCGAGAGCGACGCGTCCGGCCTCGCTCAGGACCAGGCCACGGCCCTGGCTGTTGAACAGTGCCTTGCCCAGCTGCCTTTCCAGCAAGGCAAGCTGGCCGCTGATGGTTTGCACCGCCACGCCCAAACGTTCGGCAGCCCGAGTAACGCTGCCTTCCTGGGCAACGACCCAGAAGTAATGAAGGTGTTTGTAATTGAGCGGAGTCATGGGTTCGGCAGAAAAAAACGAAGGGTCAGTCAATTTTCCACCTATTTTTCCGATTTGTCCGATGTCGTATGATGGCGGTGTTTGTTCCCTGATAGGAGTTTGCCGTGAAACGCATCGTGCTCGTTCTTGCTACCAATCTCGCCGTAATGCTGGTTCTCAGTGTGGTGACCAGCCTGCTCGGCGTTAACCGCTTTCTGACCGCCAACGGTCTCAACCTTGGCATGCTGCTTGTTTTCGCTGCGGTGATCGGTTTTGGCGGGGCTTTCATTTCCTTGCTTATTTCCAAGCCGATGGCCAAGTGGAGTACCGGTGCGCAGGTCATCAGTTCGCCCAGCAGTTCAACCGAAGTCTGGCTGGTCGATACCGTCGCCCGCCTGGCCCAGCGTGCCGGCCTGCCGATGCCGGAAGTGGCGATTTATGACGGGGAACCCAACGCCTTCGCTACCG
>CAZHVZ010000038.1:26424-27135 GCA_964536245.1 uncultured Rhodocyclaceae bacterium | reverse complement strand
AGTGGGGCTCCAAGCGTACCGGACCTGACCTGCAGCGAGTCGGTGGCCGTTACTCCGACGAGTGGCAGCGTGCCCACCTGATCAATCCGCGCGACGTGGTGCCCGAATCCAATATGCCGGCTTTTGCTTTCCTGGCTGCAACCAAGGCCAAGGATTCTGTCGGTGCCGATATTGACGCCAAGATGATGGCCCACCGTTCGCTGCATAACATGCGTGGTTTGCCGACCTACGCCGATGCAGATATCAAGGGTGCCAAGGCGGCAATCGGCGACAAGACCGAAATGGATGTTCTGATTGCCTACCTGCAAGGGCTGGGTACCGAACTGAAGGTCAAGTAAAGCCATGGACATCAACGATCTGCGTTCGATTACAACAGTGATCTCGATGATTACGTTTGTGGGCATTATCTGGTGGGCCTATGCCCGGGGAAACCGCAAGCGTTTTGACGAGGCGGCAAACCTGCCGTTCGCAGAGGGTGATGATGAAGGTGGGGCGCCCCGCGTGCCTCACTCTCGCTGAAAAAAGGAAAGCAAATGAGTGATTTCGTTAGCGATTTTTGGAACATCTACGTCATCGTGATTGTGCTGGCGAGTATTCTTGCCTGCGCGGTGCTGTTGATCGTTCAAGGGAAGGCTACCTTTACGCCGGGCAAGACCATGGGTCACGTCTGGGATGAGGACCTTGAGGAATACAACAATCCGATGCCCAAGT
>CAZHVZ010000038.1:0-26414 GCA_964536245.1 uncultured Rhodocyclaceae bacterium | reverse complement strand
CGTGATTACCGTGGTGTTTGCCCTGGTTTATCTCGTTCTTTATCCCGGTCTGGGCAAGTTCCAGGGCGTTCTCGGCTGGTCTTCGGCCGGGCAGCACCGGGACGAGGTCAAGAAGGTGGATGACCAGATCAAGCCCCTCTTTGACAAATACATGAAAATGGACGTCAAGGCCGTGGCAGCTGACAAGCAGGCCGTGGAAATGGGCAAGCGTCTATACCTGACATACTGCATGCAGTGTCACGGTGCCGATGCGCGGGGGGCCAAGGGCTTCCCGAATCTGACCGACAACGACTGGCTGTATGGCGGCGAACCCGAGAAAATCGAGGAATCCATCGCCAATGGCCGCATGGGCGTCATGCCACCGCATGCGCATCTGGGGGCCGACACGGTCAAGGACCTGGCTAACCATGTCCGCGCTCTGTCCGGTTTGCCCAATGATTCCGTACGGGCCGCCAAGGGTAAGGAAGCCTTTGCCTCCGCCGGCTGTTCCGGTTGCCACACACCGGAAGGCACCGGGATGCAGGCTCTCGGCGCTCCCAACCTGACCGACAAGGTCTGGCTCTATGGGTCTTCTGAAGCCACCATTATTGAAACCATCAATGGCGGTCGCCAGAACAAGATGCCGGCGTGGAAGGAATTCCTCGGTGACGGCAAGGTGCACGTTCTTGCAGCTTACGTGTACAGTCTGAGCCAGGGCGCCAAGTAATCAGGAAACGGGGCGGGAAACCGCCCCGTTTGTCCAGGCGGAATATAAGTAAATACTGATCAATATCAAAATTGCACCGGCTGAATCGTTGACAATGATGGCTTGTGTAATTCTGATACTGATACAGGTAAATAATGAGCGATAAGCAAAGTAATCCGGCGGTTGGTTCCGAGGCTCCCAAGCAGATATCCTTCTACGAAAAACACAAGAAGGTCTATATCCGTGAGGTCAAGGGCTGGTGGGACGGGTGGCGCTGGGCTTTAGTCTGGATCACGCAGGTGCTGTTCTACGGAGCGCCCTGGCTACAGTGGAATGATCGTCAGGCGGTTCTTTTTCACCTGGCGGAGCGCAAGTTCTATCTCTTCGGCCTCGTATTGTGGCCGCAGGATGTTTTTTATCTGGCCTTGCTGTTGATTATTTCAGCTTTTGCCCTGTTTCTCTTTACTGCCGTAGCCGGGCGTCTGTTTTGCGGCTATGCCTGTCCGCAGACGGTGTATACCGAGATCGTCATGTGGATCGAAAATCGCATCGAAGGGGACCGGGCGGCCCGGATGAAGCTCGACAAGGGGCCGTGGAGCGGGCGGAAGATCGGCATCAAGGCCGCCAAACATGCGCTCTGGCTCGCCCTTTCCATCTGGACCGGTTTTACTCTGGTGGCGTATTTCACCCCGGTATCCGAGTTGCTGCTTGAGCTGCCTTTTGACTTGAGCGGCTGGGAGTTGTTCTGGGTCTTTTTCTATTCGGGATTCTGCTACATGCAGGCGGGTTTTCTGCGGGAGCAGGTGTGCAAGTACATGTGTCCCTATGCGCGCTTCCAGGGGGTCATGTTCGATCCGGATACACTGATCATTACCTATGATCCGGAGCGGGGTGAACCACGGGGCGCTCGCAAGAAGAAGGCCTCCGAAGAAAATGCGGCGAAGCAGGGTGATTGTGTGGATTGTGGCCTGTGCGTGGTTGTCTGCCCAACCGGAATCGACATTCGCCAGGGGCAGCAGTATGAGTGCATCGGTTGCGGAGCCTGTATTGATGCCTGTGACCCGGTCATGCTGAAAGTCGGCAAACCCAAGGGGCTGATTCGTTATACCACCGAAAATGCCTTGGCCAAACACTACACTGCCAAGGATGTGGTCGCCCATCTCATTCGGCCCCGTATCCTGTTATATACCGGGATTTTGCTGGGGATTACGGTTGCTTCGGCGTGGTCGTTGGCGACACGTATTCCGCTCAAGGTGGATATTCTGCGCGATCGCTCCATGCTGGCGCGGGAGGCCGACGACGGGCGGATCGAAAATGTCTTTACCCTGAAGGTGATGAATACCTCCGAGGAAGCTCGCCGTTTTGCCGTGTCGGTGGAAGGGCTGGAGGGGATTGAATTGATGGGTGAGCGGATTATCGAAACCGGCCCGGCAGAAAACAAGGAAGTGACCGTTAATGTTCGCGTTCCGCCGGAATCCGGCAAGAAGGGCGCCAATATTATTTTCTTTGACATCAAGGCGCAGAACCACGACAAGGTCGCGGTTCATGAAAAAGCCTCATTCCTGATGCCCTGACATGAGATACGCAATGGCAATTCAAAAGACCGATACCCAGCCCTGGTACAAGGAACGCTGGCCGTGGATCCTGATGGCCGGTCCGGCCATCGTGATCGTTGCCGGCGTGATCACCGCCTGGCTGGCAATTATCAGTAGTGATGGATTGGTGGAAGACGATTATTACAAGCAGGGGCTGGCGGTGAACCAGCAAATGCAGCGTGATCGTGCTGCCGGAGAGATGGGCGTCCAGGCAGACCTGATGCTTTCCGGTCGGCAGCTGCGCTTGCTGGTTGCCGGTATGCAGGGCGAAATTCCGGAAAAATTGAAACTGAAGGTGACTCACCCGACACGGGCGGGTATGGATCAGCTTGTTTCGCTGCAAAGCGAGAGCGGAGGAATGTATCGCGGTACCTTGTCCTCGGAAATATCCGGGCGCTGGCACGTTGTTCTTGAGGATCCGCAGGGGAAGTGGCGCCTGCAAGGAGATTGGCAGGTGGATGTCGGGGAGCCGCTACGCATGTCGGCGGCAGGCAAGTAGTTTTATTCGTTCGTTACAGGGAGGTGACATATGGCTTGGCAAGAACTTTTTGGCACGGATATCGGGTTGTTCAGCCTGTTCGTGATTGTTGGCGTGCTGGTGATCGGAGCCGCTATGGGCAAGATGTATTCCGCAAAAATTGAGGAAGAGTCCCGCACGATCGGCAAGCAGTAAAAGTAAACTCAGGATCCGGCCTGGCTGGCTGCACGCAGGCCAAATCCCCCGTACGAAATTTTGTCGGGGGGTTTTATTTTGCAGGGGTGATCAGAGCGGTGCGAGGTCTGCGGTATGAAAGCCGAAGCGCCCCGCGCGGCGGTCCGCAAAATAGTGCTTCAGACACAGGCTGACACTGCGAAAGGCCAATTCCTGCCAGGGGATGTCCGCTTCATCAAAAAGAGCGACTTCGAGACTTTCCGTCCCAGGTGAAAAAACCTGGGTCGGGAGGGTTCCCCGGTAAAACAGGTGCACCTGGCTGATGTGGGGGATGCTGACCATCGCAAAGGGGGCGTCAAGCAGTGCGTTGGCGCAAGCCTCCTCAAGAGTTTCCCGGAGGGCGGCGTCGGCGGTGGTCTCACCGTTCTCCATAAAGCCCGCCGGCAGGGTCCAGAACCCATGGCGGGGTTCAATGGCGCGTCGGCAGAGCAGGATGCGCCGCTCGTGCTCCACGACGCAACCAACAACCAGACGCGGGTTTTCGTAATGGATATGGCCGCACCGAGAGCATATGGGGCGCAGACGGTTGTCGCCTTCGGGGATGCGAAGGTCTACCGGAGAAGCACAGGCGGAGCAGAAATGAATCACGGTATAGGCGATGAACTCTTGGCAGGGTTTGTGGTCTTTTGTCAGGCTGGAAGAGAGTTTAGCATTGCATGTCCTTGCTGACGGAGACATAATCTCCCCAGCAAAGAGTTTCCGTTTTGTGGCACGGCGCTTAGGCCCGTCCGGGATGGAGAACAATAATACTGAGGCGTCGCGACCAGCGCGGCCAGGCAGGGGTATCTAATGTTTCTCATTATCGGCTATGTGATTATCCTCGCTTCATCGTTGGGGACTTATGCCATCCACGGCAGTCTGCTGGCGCTTTGGGTGCCAACCGAGTACGTGGCGATTGTCGGCCTGACCATCGGTGGTTTTGTGGCGGGGAACGACATCAAGCTCATCAAGTCGGTGGTCGGAACCTTGCCGGTGGTGTTCAAAGGATCAAAATTTACCAAGGCTTTTTACATTGACACCCTGGCCATGTTATTTGAAGTGTTGGCCAAGGTTCGCAAGGAAGGCTTGATGTCGATTGAAGGCGATATCGAGAATCCCGAAGCCAGCCCGATCTTCAGCAAATATCCGGACTTGGTGCATGACCACCACATCATGGAATTTGTTTGCGATTATTTGCGCATGATGGTTGGCGGCAACCTCAATACAGTGGAAATTGAAAGTCTGATGGATGTCGAGCTGGAGATTCACCACCATGAAGCCGCCGCTCCGGCCCATGTCGTTTCCAAGGTGGGGGACGCGACGCCCGCCTTCGGTATCGTTGTGGCGGTGATGGGGGTGGTGAACGTGATGGGCTCGGTGGGACAGCCGCCGGCTATTCTGGGCAAGATGATCGGCGGGGCGCTGGTCGGTACCTTCCTGGGGATTCTTATTGCGTACGGCTTTGTTTCTCCCGTTGCCAGCCTGCTTGAACAAAAGGCGCATGAGGGCAGTACGGTCTATACCTGTATCAAGCTGGTATTGCTGGCATCAATGTCGGGGTATGCGCCCCAGGTGGCCGTCGAGTTCGGGCGCAAGGCTCTGGGATCGGCCGTGCGGCCAACTTTCAGTGAGCTTGAGCAGGAGCTCAAGGCGCGCAAGGGCAAATGATGCGCTTTAACTTCCTTGAGCAAAGCTGATGAGCGACGATTCCGCTCGCCCAATTATCATCAAGCGCAAAAAAGTGGTCGCCGGCGGCGCCCACGGTGGCGCCTGGAAGATCGCCTACGCCGACTTCGTGACGGCGATGATGGCCTTCTTTCTGTTGATGTGGCTGCTGGGGTCAACGGCCAAGGGAGATTTGCAGGGGATTGCCAAGTTTTTCCAGAATCCTCTCAAGATTGCCAATGCCGGAGGAAGCGGCTCCGGGGATGCCTCCAGTATCCTCAAGGGCGGAGGGCAGGATTTGACGCGGACGGCGGGGCAGGTCAAGGGCGGGGATATCGAAGCCAAGAAGCGTGATATCAATACAAAAGCGACCAACGCCGAATTTGCTCGCAAGGAAAAAGAAGCCCTGGAAAATCTGAAGGCCGATATCGAAAAACTGATGGAAAAGACGCCCCAGCTCGCCCAATTCAAAAACCAGATACTGCTTGATATTACCGCCGAGGGTCTGCGCATCCAGATTGTTGATGAGCAAAACAGGCCGATGTTCGATTCAAGCAGTGCGGAACTCAAATCTTATACAAGGGAAATACTGCGCCAAATCGGCAAAAGCCTTAACGGTGTGCCAAACCGTATCAGCCTGGCCGGGCATACCGACGCCGCGCAATTTGCCGGCGGTGATCGTGGTTTCTCCAATTGGGAGCTTTCTTCCAATCGGGCAAACGCCTCACGGCGTGAATTGATCGCTGGCGGGATGGATGACACCAAGGTATTGCGGGTCATAGGGCTTGCAT
Organism: uncultured Rhodocyclaceae bacterium; assembly: GCA_964536245.1. Classification (GTDB taxonomy): domain Bacteria; phylum Pseudomonadota; class Gammaproteobacteria; order Burkholderiales; family Rhodocyclaceae; genus CAZHVZ01. The sequence goes on along the minus strand of CAZHVZ010000038.1, from coordinate 20,987 downwards.
CCTCCGTGTTGTTCGACAAGAATGACCCTCTCAACTCGGTGAATCGGCGTATCAGCATCGTGGTGATGAACAAGAAGACGGAAATGGCGGTTCTCCAGGAAGAGGGGCCGGAAGCAGAGGTCGGCTCAGAGGAACAGGCAACGCCGGAAGCGCTGCGGCTGCCGGTTGGCGGCAAGGGGACTGCGGGATGACGAGACGATCGGTGCAACCAGCACCAGCAGGGGGTTTGATATGAGCGGTGGATTCAAGCAACGGCTGATTGGCTTGGTGTGGACGGGCATCGTCGTGGCGGGGTGGGTCGCCTTTGAGCCGGCAGCCCGAAATATGGGTGTGTTGCTGGCGCTGTTTGCCATTCTTGTCGGATGGCTGGTGGCGTCTACCACGGCCCATGATGCGGCGCCCGTGATGTCGGAAAACCGTGCCGAACGTCAGGTCATCGAGCACAGTGGTCAGGCCATTGCTTGTGTCGGCCGGGAGATTTCCCTGCAAATCGGTCTGATGCAGGATGAAGTGGGCCGGGCGCAGGGTATTTTCAGTGATGCTATTGCCAAGCTCATCGACAGCTTCAACCGCATGAACCAACAGATTCATCGCCAGCAGGAAATTGGTTTTCAAGTGGTTTCGGGCGGGGGAAAGAGTGGGACTGTTTCCGAATTGGAGCAATTTGCCGGAAAAACTTCAGAGACGCTTCATCGCTTTGTTGAGAGCGTGATCGAAAACTCCCGGGTGGCCATGAGTCTGGTGGAAACGACCGACTGCATCATGGGCCAGATGCGGGAGGTCAAGGGAATGTTGGGGGAAATCGAGGGAATCTCGAAGCAGACCAATCTTTTGGCACTGAATGCAGCAATTGAGGCGGCCCGTGCAGGCGAAGCCGGGCGGGGGTTTGCCGTTGTGGCCGACGAGGTGCGCGATCTTTCCGGTCGTACCGGCCACTTCAGCCAGCAGATTCGGGGCTTGCTCGGCAACATGCAAGGCTCGATAGAGACGGCGGAGCGCGCCATTAATCAGATGGCGGCTCAGGATATGACTTTTGCCCTGACCTCCAAGGATGACGTAGTGGTGGCTATGGCCGGAATTGAAGAAATGAACAGCCGTACCGGCCAGGCGGTGACCGAACTGAACATGATTGCCTCGCAGGTCGAGGGTTCGGTGAACCAGGCGATTGTCTCGCTTCAGTTCCAGGATATGGTCAATCAGCTGCTTGGCCACGTCAATCGGCGCCTTGCCGTGTTGGGTGAGATTGTTGGCGACGAAGAGCGGATGGCAGCGGCCCTGAGCAATGCCGTGGATGTCGAAAGCACGGTGCGAGCGCTGGATTCCTTGAAGGATCACGTTGCGACGCTGTCCAAGAAGCTTGAAGATTTGAAGAAAAACACGAGTAATAACCCAGTTCAGCAAGCCGGCTTTGCCAGCGGTGATGTCGAACTGTTCTGATCTACTGAGAGGAAAACATGGCCAAGACCATTCTTGCTGTCGATGATTCGGCATCCATCCGTCAGATGGTGTCTTTTACCCTGAAGAGTGCCGGTTACGAGGTTGTTGAGGCGGTGGACGGTATGGATGGCCTGGAAAAGGCCAAATCCAGAAGCGTTAACCTTGTCCTCACCGACCAGAACATGCCGCGCATGGATGGGCTGACCCTGATCAAGAGCCTGCGTGGTTTGCCGCAGTATTCCTCGACGCCGATCCTAATGCTGACCACGGAGTCCTCTGATGCCATGAAGGCGCAAGGCAGGGCAGCCGGCGCAACGGGTTGGCTGGTCAAACCCTTTGATCCGCAGAAGCTGATTGAAGTGGTGCGCAAAGTCGTCGGCTGATGCCGGCTCGGTTGCCCGGTATTTGATATGGCCGGGGCCGGTTTGCATTCGGCGGCGCCAGTGAATTGCTGGCGTTCCGTAGAAGGCCGTCGGGAGGGGTAGCATGGCTATCGACATGAGTCAGTTTTACCAGGTGTTCTTCGAGGAATCGGCAGAGCACTTGGCAGCAATGGAAGCGCTGTTGCTCGATCTGGATGTGGATAATCCTGATGCGGAGCAGTTGAACGCCATTTTCCGGGCGGCGCACTCCATCAAGGGAAGTTCCGGAACCTTCGGCTTTACCGATCTCGCCGAGACGACCCATATTCTGGAAAACTTGCTGGATCGTATACGCAAGCAGGAGCTGGTTTTGCGTGCCGATATGGTGGACGCCTTTCTCGAGGCGGGAGATGTGCTCAAGGACATGCTTGCAGCACACCAGAGCCAGGGGCGGGTGGAGCCGGAACAGGTTGAGGCCATTTGCCTCCGCCTGCGGCGTCTGTCGGACGACTCCAGTCCGCCCGTTGCTGCTGCTCCGCTTCCGCCAACCGGGGTGGCGGAAGCTCCGGCCTCGACCGTGGTGTCCGCTCCTGCCGTAGCGGACGAAGTGGCAGTGCTCAGTCCGGTAGCCAGTGGCGAGGCGCGTCGGGTTTTCAATATCCAGTTCGTACCAACGGCCATCTCGGCCCAAGGGGACGGGATCATCAATTTTGTCGATGATCTGAAACAGCTCGGTGAAGTGGAGATTCTTAACCAGCCGGACAAGCTCGGCGGCAGCGTCGGGTTCTGGGAAATTCGCCTGACGACTCGCTCGGCGGAGGATGCTTTTACCGATCAGCTGGACTTTATTGCGGACAACGGGGCGTGGCGCATTGCCGAGGACAAGTCATTCAACGACAACGGCGCAGAGGCCTTCGGGTTCTTTGGTGATACCCCCGGAACCCCGGACGATGAGCGCGGCTATGGCTTTTTCGACCCGGTGGTCGAGCGTTCCTTGAACGAAATCGTCGCCGCCCTGGAAAAACAGCCGGAAGACGACAGCTACGGGTTCTTCGAGCCGCTGCCCAACGCCTCTTCGCCTGAGCCGGTCGCGCCAGCTCCCGAAGACGGAGACGGTTACGGATTTTTTGCCCCCCTTCCCGTTGCCCACGCGGCGTTGCCGGCACCAGTCCAGGCGAGTGGGGAAGAGGGCGATGGCTATGGTTTTTTTGCTCCCTTGCCGACACCCGCTCCCGAAGTCCCGGTTACTCCGGCTGCATCTTCTTCGGCCACGGCTGCACCGGTCAGTGCACCAGCTCCTGCACCAGTGCCGACGGTTTCTGCGGCGCCGGCAAGAGAGGCGGCATCCCGGCCGGCAAAATCCGCCGTTTCGGCTCCTGCCGCCGGGGCCGATTCGTCCATTCGGGTCAGTGTTGACAAGGTCGACCAGTTGATCAATCTGGTCGGCGAACTGGTTATCACCCAGGCCATGCTTTTACAGACAGCGGTCCAGATGGAGGAGCAAGCTCCCGAGCGTCTGGTCTATGGGCTGGCACAGCTGGAACGAAATACGCGGGATTTGCAGGAATCGGTCATGTCGATACGCATGTTGCCGATTTCCTTCGTCTTTTCCCGTTTTCCGCGAGTGGTGCGCGATCTTTCCGGCAAGCTCGGCAAACAGGTGGAGCTGAAAACTTCCGGTGAAACGACGGAACTGGACAAGAGCCTGATTGAGCGCATCGCTGATCCGTTAACCCATCTTATCCGCAACAGCCTGGATCATGGCATCGAGCTGCCGGAAAAGCGTGTCGAAGCGGGGAAAAGCCCGGCAGGAACGATTACTCTCAAGGCCTATCACCAGGGGGGCAACATCGTTATAGAAGTGGGGGACGACGGAGCCGGCCTGAATCGCCAGAAAATTCTGGCCAAGGCAAGGGAAAGAGGCTTTCAGGTTTCCGACCAGATGACCGATCAGGAAGTTTTCGGCCTGATCTTTGAGGCGGGCTTTTCCACGGCAGAGCAGGTCACCGATGTTTCCGGTCGCGGTGTCGGCATGGACGTCGTGCGGAGAAATATTCAAGCCATGGGCGGAAGGGTCGAAATCGAGAGCATGCTCGGTATCGGTACGCGCATGACCGTTCGACTGCCCCTTACCCTGGCCATTCTCGATGGTATGTCGGTGGCGGTCGGGGATCAGACCTATATTTTGCCTCTGTCCTATGTCATCGAGTCCCTTCAGCCGCAGCTGGGCGATATTAAAACCCTGTCCAATCAGGCTCGGGTTATTCAGGTGCGGGGCGAGTATCTACCGGTGGTGGTTCTGCACGAGATATTTGGCCTCAAATCATCGTGGACTGACTTTACCCAGGGAATCATGGTGGTCCTTGATGCCGATGGAACCAAGGCAGCCCTTTTTGTTGACGCGCTGGTGGGGCAGCATCAGGTGGTTATCAAGAGTTTGGAAGCCAATTACCGCAGAGTACACGGGGTGTCCGGGGCGACCATCATGGGTGACGGTCATGTGGCGCTGATTCTGGATGTGTCGGCGATTGCCGGCTTGGCTAAATCGACTATGCACAAGGCCGGATGAAGGCTGAGGAGGAGTGAATGATGGAAGTTGTCACCAATGCAGCTGCGGCCGGTAGCGAGGACGATCAGTTTGCCAGCGAGTTTCTGACCTTCACCCTGGGTACCGAAGAGTACGCCATTGATATTCTCAAGGTGCAGGAAATCCGGGGCTATGAGCAACCGACCCTGATCGCCAATGCGCCCCCTTTCATCAAGGGAGTGATCAATCTGCGAGGCATCATCGTGCCGATTGTTGATCTGCGCATCAAATTCAAACTGGGCAAGATCGAATACACGCCATTTACCGTGGTGATCATTCTCACCGTTGCCAACCGGGTGATCGGCGTCGTGGTCGACAGCGTTTCCGATGTGATTTCCCTGACCAGTAGTCAAATACGGCCGGCTCCGGATTTTTCCGCCACTTTCGATACCCGCTACATTTTGGGATTGGCTTCGGTGGATCAGCGCATGATGATCGTGACCGATATCGAACGGTTGATGACCAGTGCCGATATGGAACTGATTGAAGGCGCAACATCGTGACATTTGAACGCCGTATATCGAGGTATGGCAAATGATTCGCAATTTGAAAATTGGTACCCGACTGTTTTGGCAGGCGCTGGGCATGGTGTTCTGGTTTGCCGTATTGCTGGCCTTTGCCGTGATGCAATTGCGTACTCTGAATCACGGCACGCAGGCTGTTTATCTGGACAAACTGGAACCGGGTGCAATGGTCTTGCGCATCCAGACGATGATGTCCGAGAACAATGGGCAAATCGCCTCTGCCCTTCTGCACGACCCCAGTGGCCCGCAGGCGGCCAAGCACGAACACCCGGTGACGCAGCATACTGATCAGATCATCAAGAACCGGGACCGGATTACCGAATTGTGGAAACAGTTTCGTAGCCGCCAATTGAACCCTAAGGAGGCTCAATTGGCAGATAGCTACGAGACGGCACGGGGCATATTCGTCAAGGAGGGGCTGTTGGTTGCCCGGGAAGAATTGTTGGCCGGGGATTACGGCAAGGCAGCAGATACTTATTCCCGAGTGGTGATTCCGGCCTATGCCAAGGCAGCAACGGCGGCCGAAGCCCTGCGGGTTTACTACGCCGAGTCCGGAAAGCAGTTCTACGATGATGCGCAGGCGACTTATGACGCTACAGTAAAACAGATGGCGGCCCTGGCTCTGCTGGTGACTGGGTTGATTGCGGCTTTTTCACTGGCGTTTGCCCGCAGCATTACCCGCCCCCTGACCGACGCAATCGCCGTGGCCGAGTCAGTGGCCGGCGGCAATCTTGACAATGCGATCACGGTGGACGGGCGTGACCAGATCACTGATTTGATGCGTTCGCTGGAGAAAATGCAGGCCGACCTCAAGCAGCGTACCGAGGCGGAGCGGCGGCACGCCAATGAAACGCTACGTATCAAGGTGGCGCTGGATCAAACCTCCAACAGCGTGATGGTGGCCGATCCGGATGGCAAGATCATTTACTGCAACGCAGCCGTACTGGAAATGATGCGTAATGCCGAGACCGACTTGCGTCGTGATCTGCCCGGTTTCAGGGCGGATGCCATTCTCGGTTCCAATTTTGACATTTACCATAAAAACCCCGCCCATCAGCGCAATGTCCTGGGTAGCTTGCGGGGGAGTTACCGAACGGAAATTCAAGTCGGTGGGCGGCACTTTGCGCTTGTTGCCGCTCCGATCATCAATAGCCAGGGGGAGCGGCTGGGTACCGTGGTCGAGTGGCGCGACCGCACTCTGGAGGTGGAAATTGAGCGTGAGGTCTCGGAAATAATCGGCGAGGCGGTTTCCGGCGATTTCAGCAAGCGTATTGATGCCACGCGGATGAGCGGGTTTTTCAAGCAGATATCTGAGGGTATCAACAGTCTGCTCGAAGCCAACACCACTGCCCTGACCGATGTCGGGGCGATGCTGGCGCGCATGTCGCAAGGCAACCTTACCCAGAAGATCGATACCCAATATCACGGCATGCTTGGCAAACTCAAGGATGACGCAAACCTGACGGTGGACAACCTGCGGGACATCATTCTTTCCATCAAGGATGCGACCGATTCAATCAATACAGCGGCCAAGGAGATTGCATCCGGAAATCAGGATCTCTCCAGTCGTACAGAAGAACAGGCATCCAGCCTGGAAGAAACTTCTTCGAGCATGGAACAGATTACCGGCACGGTAAAGCAGAATGCCGATAATTCCATGCAGGCCACCCAGTTGGCCAGTAGCGCCCAGCAGGTTGCGATCAAAGGCGGTGAAGTGGTGGGGCAGGTGGTTCAGACCATGTCGGCGATTCATCAGTCGAGCAGCAAGATTGCCGACATCATCGGGGTGATTGACAGCATTGCCTTCCAGACCAATATCCTGGCGCTTAATGCCGCAGTGGAAGCGGCCAGGGCCGGCGAACAGGGGCGGGGCTTCGCTGTAGTGGCGACCGAAGTGCGCAATCTGGCTCAACGCAGTGCTGCCGCAGCCAAAGAGATCAAGGGCTTGATTTCCGACTCGGTCGAAAAGGTCGAAAGCGGCAACAAGCAGGTTGATCTGGCCGGCAAGACCATGGAAGAGGTGGTGGCCAGTATCAAACGGGTTGCCAAGATCATGGTCGATATCTCCGAAGCCAGTCGTGAGCAAAGCACGGGGATTGAAGAGGTCAGCTTGGCGGTCAGTCAGATGGATGAAATGACGCAGCAGAATGCCGCGTTGGTTGAGCAGGCGGCTGCCGCAGCAGAGAGCCTGGAGGAGCAGGCGCGCAATCTCAGTCAGTCGGTCTCCGTGTTCTCTCTCGGCACTGCGGACATGTCCAGTGTACGGATTCAGGCAAGAGTGCCAACTGAAGAGGAGCCAAGGCAGCAAAGGGTGACCCAGCGTGCGGCCTTGCCTCACAAGGAGCCAGTTCGCCTGGAGATTGGCAGCAAGGCAAAGGCTCCGGTTCGGGCGCTTCCGGATGAAGATGAATGGGCCGAGTTCTGAACGAGTTTGTAGAGGCGGCTGCGTCGCCGAGGGCTAGAGAAATGACCAGGAGGAAAGAATGAGAACAAATTTGCCGGTGACCGACAAGGAAGTGGTCCTCCATGACCATACGCTGATCGTTTCAAAAACCGACCTGAAAGGGCGGATTACCTATATCAACCGGGATTTCCTGGAAATCAGCGGATTTACCGAAAAAGAGCTGATCGGCGAACCGCATAATCTGGTGCGTCATCCGGACATGCCGACAGAAGCATTTCAAGACCTCTGGGATACCTTGAAGGCAGGGCGTCCTTGGACCGGCTATGTCAAGAACCGCTGCAAGAACGGAGATTTCTACTGGGTTCTGGCCAATGCTACGCCCATTGTCGAAGGGGGGCAGATTACCGGATATATGTCGGTACGGCGCAAGGCCGATCCGGCAGTCGTGCAGCAGGTGGATGCGATCTACCGCCAATTCCGGGAGAAGCGCCAGGGCAATTTGCGTATCCGGTATGGCAAAGCAGTGGCTGGAAGCGGAGGGCTTGCCGCCTGGTGGGGCGATTTGGCCGTCAAGTCCAAACTCGTCACCGCTTTTTCAGCCTTGATCGTGTTCCTGGTGTCCATTGCCTGGATTGGACTGGCCGGAATGCAGTCCAATAACGAGAATTTTGAAAATCTGTATTCCCGCCGGCTGGAGCCATCCCAGCATCTGGCCCGCATCATGAAGTTGATGGCGGACAATCGGGCTCAGTTGATGCTCGGGTTGCAGCATGACGCAAGCAATCCCATGAGCGGCATGCATGACCACAAACTCGATGTGCATGTCGAGGCGATCGAGAAAAATGTGGCGGAAATCAACGAACTCTGGAAGCAATACGAGCCGCTCGTCCATTCCGATCAGCACAAGGCTCTGGCTGCCACTTTTGCTGAAAAGCGGTCTCGTTATGCCAAGGATGGGCTGCTGCCGGCGGTCGCAGCGCTGCGCCAAGGGCAGTTTGTGGAAATGAACAAGCTATTGCTGAAAGAGGTCAATCCGGCCTACAACGAAGCATCGGCCGCAGCCGATGCGCTGTACGGATACCTCAAGGAGCGCAGCAAGGCAACCTGGGGAGAGCAGGAAGCCAGCCTGAGCAGGAACCGGACGCTCATTCTTGGCATGGTCGCAATATCCTTTGTTCTGGCGATTGGATTGGTGGTCCTCATTCTTCGCTCCATCGTCGGCACCTTGCAGACGGCGAGAGAGGTTTTCAGCTCGGTCGCTGCCGGGAAATACGACAATGTTATTGATGTGTCCGTGAACGATGATTTCGGCAAGCTGATGCAAGGTTTGCAGTCCATGCAGACACGTCTTGGTTTTGAGGTCTCGGAAACGCAGCGGATTGCCACCGAAAGTCTCCGCGTCAAGATCGGCCTCGACAATGTGGCCACCAATGTGATGATTGCTGACGAAGGGCGTAACGTCATTTACATGAACAAGGCCGTTCACGCCATGTTTGCCACCGCCGAGAGTGATATCCGCAAGGAATTGCCGCAGTTCAACTGCGCTGAGTTGATGGGTACCAATATCGACGTTTTCCACAAGAATCCGGCCCACCAGCGGGATATGCTGGCCAATTTGAACGGCACTCATCGCGCTACCTTGAAACTGGGAGGGCGTACTTTCTCCCTGACGGTGACCCCAGTGATCAACGAGCGGGGACAGCGGCTTGGTTCAGCCGTCGAATGGCTGGATCGTACTGCCGAAGTGGCTGTCGAGGACGAGGTTGCGGACATTGTTAGCGGCGCGGCGCGGGGTGACTTTACCCGTCGTATTGCTCTGGATGGCAAGCAAGGGTTCTTCCTCAAACTGGCCAGTGACCTGAATGCTTTGGTCGAAACCAGCCAGCGTGGCCTGGAGGACGTAGCGGTGGTGCTATCCGCCGTTGCCGAAGGAGACCTGACCAAAACGATTGCGGCGGAATACCAAGGTACTTTCGGTCAGCTCAAGGATGATGCCAACCAGACCGTCAGCCGTCTGCGGGAGATCGTTGACCAGATCAAGCAGGCCACCGAGGCCATTAACACAGCAGCCAAGGAAATTGCTTCCGGCAATCAGGATTTGTCCAGCCGCACAGAAGAACAGGCTTCCAGTCTGGAAGAGACCGCCTCCAGCATGGAGCAATTGACCAGTACGGTCAAACAGAATGCCGACAATTCCCGCCAAGCCAACGAACTGGCCGGAAACGCCCAGCAGGTCGCGATCAAGGGGGGCGAAGTGGTTGGCCAGGTGGTTCAGACCATGACCGCCATCCACCAGTCGAGCAGCAAGATTGCCGATATTATCGGCGTCATTGACGGGATTGCTTTCCAGACCAATATTCTGGCACTCAATGCAGCGGTGGAAGCGGCACGGGCCGGTGAGCAGGGGCGGGGTTTCGCCGTGGTGGCGACCGAGGTGCGCAATCTGGCGCAACGCAGCGCCGCCGCTGCCAAGGAGATCAAGGGTCTGATTTCGGATTCCGTGGAAAAGGTGGAGAACGGCAACAAATTGGTCGATCAGGCCGGGAAAACCATGGAAGAGGTGGTCGCCAGCATCAAGCGGGTGGCCAGGATCATGTCGGATATTTCCGAAGCCAGTCGTGAGCAGAGCGCCGGAATTGAGCAGGTTAGTCTGGCGGTCAGCCAGATGGATGAAGTTACCCAGCAGAATGCGGCACTGGTGGAAGAGGCTGCCGCTGCGGCCGAAAGCCTGGAGGAACAGGCCCACAGCCTGGTGTCTACGGTGTCCATTTTCCGCATGGAAGAAGGCGGCACGCAGCGCCAGCGGCTTGAAGCACCAGCAACGCATTCCTCCGCTCGCCAGGGATCTCCTCGTCAGCCCCAAGCCAAACTCGGATCGAGAAAACCCGCTCCGCAGTTGCCGACAACCCTGGATGACGAATGGGCAGAGTTCTGACGAATTGATTTATGATCGACTCGGTTGTTCGGCAGGTGGCCTGTGCGGAACGCCAAGGGAAAGAATTCAGGGCCAATCCAGTGATGATGGGGAAGCAAGGTTGAGATTATGGTAGATATCCGTAAGCCGGACGTGCCGGGCTCCGCTCTTGGTCGGTTGGCGCCAGCCCGAGAGAAAACGGACCGTGAGTTTTCGTTTTCACCAGCGGACTTTGAACGGGTGCGCAAACTGATCTACCAGCACGCGGGGATTTCCCTGGCGCCGGTTAAGCAGGACATGGTGTATTCCCGTCTGGCTCGCCGTCTGCGAGCGACCGGGAAGCAGACGTTTGCCGAGTATCTGGATGCCCTGGAGCGAGATAATGGGGAGGAGTGGGAGCGCTTTGTTAACTCCTTGACGACCAATTTGACCTCATTTTTTCGCGAACCACATCACTTTCCCATTTTTGCCGAGCATTTGAAAAAGCTTGGGACCAAGCGTCCCATCCGTGTCTGGTGCAGTGCTGCATCGACCGGTGAGGAGCCATATTCAATTGCCATTACGGTGGCGGAGACCTTTGGCAGCGATAGTTCCCATGTTTCCATTGTCTGTTCCGATCTGGATACCAATGTGCTGAATACGGCTCAGCGGGGGATTTACCCGATTGAGCGAGTGGAAAAATTGAGTCCGGAGCGGCTGAGGAGGTTTTTCCTGAAGGGAACGGGTTCCCAGGAAGGGCTGGTGGTCGTTCGTCCGGAAATACGTAAAATGCTGGTGTTTCAGCAGATCAACCTGCTTGAACCGAATTGGCCGGTACGCGGTCCGCTTGACGTGATTTTCTGTCGAAACGTAATGATCTACTTCGACAAGCCGACTCAATACAAAATTCTTTCTCGTTTTGCGCCGATGTTACAGGCGGAAGGCCTGATGTTCGCCGGGCATTCGGAAAGCTTTTTGCATGCTGCGGACCTGTTCAAATCCCTTGGTAAAACCGTGTATGCGTTGGCCCGTCCGTCGCGCCCCGGAGTATAAGGGGCATTAGTGGAGCATGCGTATGACGAGGCATTTGCCACCAATCGCTATTTCGACCGACATTTCAACTCGGACGCGGCCAAGATATTGCCCGGTGAGTATTTTGTCAGTGACCAGGGGATTCTCCTCGTCACCGTTCTCGGATCCTGCGTCGCGGCCTGTATTCGCGATACCGATGCCGGGATTGGCGGGATGAACCATTTCATGCTTCCGGAAGAAGGTGGGCGAGGAAGGGATGTGGTGAGCAATTCGGCACGTTATGGAACCTATGCCATGGAGGTTCTGATTAACCATTTGCTCAAATCCGGGGCTCGTCGTAATCGCCTGGAGGCCAAAGTGTTTGGCGGGGGGGCGGTGCTGGAAAGTCTGTCCAACAGCAATATCGGGACACGCAATGCCGAATTTGTACTCAACTATTTGAAAGTCGAAAAAATCCCTGTCGTGGCCAAGGACCTGCTTGATTCCTATCCGCGCAAGGTCTATTACTTTCCCGACTCGGGACGTGTCATGGTCAAAAAGCTGCATCGCGTCCATAACGAAACCTTGTTTAACCGGGAACGTGCCTACAAGGATCGACTTGGCTCAGCCAAGGTGGAGGGTGATATTGAACTGTTTATTTGATCGACGCGGCAATTGCCGATGGCGCATTGTCGCCGAGTTGAGGTAGCTCCATGACCATAAAAGTATTGGTGGTTGACGATTCGGCGCTGATGCGCGGCCTGTTGTCGGAAATGATCAACTCAGCTCCGGACATGGAGGTGGTTGGCGCCGCGCCCGATGCACCGACGGCCCGGGAAATGATCAAGGCGCTGAATCCGGACGTCCTGACTTTGGACGTGCAGATGCCCAAGATGGACGGCCTTGAATTCCTTGAGCGCCTCATGCGTTTGCGGCCCATGCCGGTGGTAATGGTTTCCGCCTATACCGAGGCGGGTTCCGATACCACGCTGCGCTCCCTGGAATTAGGCGCGGTTGATTTCATCGGCAAGCCCCGGTCAGATGGCGGCCAGAGCATGGATGAGTACGCCGAGGAACTGGTGGAGAAAATCCGGGCGGCTCGGGGAGCAAGTCTGCGGCGGCTGCCTTCAGCCCTCCGCTCCGCTTCGGCGCCGATTCGTGCTTCGTCACAGGCCCGTGCGGGACACAGCAATAAAATTATTTTTGTCGGCGCATCGACTGGGGGAACCGAGGCAATCAAGGAATTCCTTCTTGGCTTGCCTGCGGATTGTCCTCCTGTGCTGATCGTTCAACATATGCCGGAAGCGTTTACCGCATCCTTCGCTCGTCGCCTGGACAGTCTGTGTGCCCCCAGGGTGGTTGAGTCCCAGGGTAACGAACGGGTTGAGGCAGGAACCGTATATATTGCACCCGGCCACTCGCATATGCAGATCAAGCGGAGCGCTGCGGGGTTTGTCACGGAACTCCTGCAAACACCGCCGGTGAACCGCCATCGTCCTGCGGTGGACGTGCTGTTCGACTCGGCGGCCCAGTTGGTGGGCGACAAGGCAATCGGGGTCATCTTGACCGGAATGGGCAAGGACGGTGCTCAGGGCATGTTGCGAATGCGTCAGGCCGGAGCCAGAACCTTTGGTCAGGATGAAGCGAGTTGCGTGGTCTACGGAATGCCCAGAGAGGCGTTTTTGGTTGGCGCCGTTGAAAAGCAGTACGAATTGGAAGAGTTGGCCCACCAAGTCATGCAGGCGATTGGGCGATAATTTAAGTGTTTGGCCTTGCCGGAAACGACCAAAGTATTAAACTGATAGAAAACGTGATTAGGGTGGAGAATCGTATGCAAGCAACCGTAACTAAAACAGAGGGTAGCGCTCGAATCAAGTTGACCGGGCGTTTCGACTTTAACACCCACCGCGATTTTCGGGCTGCCTATGAACCGCTGGTGAATGAAAGCGGAATTCGGAGCGTGGCCGTCGATTTTGCCGGGGTGGATTATCTGGATAGTTCGGCCTTGGGCATGTTGCTGATGTTGCGGGATAAATTGTCTGGCGCAGGCAAGGAGGTCCAGTTGGTCAATGTCCAGGGAAATGTAAAGCAGGTGTTGGACATCGCGAATTTTGGCAAGCTTTTCAAGATTAGCTAAAGCTGTTCGGCGTCTGGCCGTAATCGATAAGTCAGAAACGGCTGTTTGGAAGCCGGTGAAATGTGTGTATGCTTGTCGTGACGGCGGTTTTGGCCGCCGAAAGCGGTCTGTTGCGGTAAGCCTGAGAGGATAAGAATGTCTGAGTTGCTCAAGAGTATTGATGCGCGAACCAAGTTGGCGGGTACCAACAAGCTCGAGATACTCCTTTTTTATCTTGGTGTTGACCCTCGTACCGGTCGCCGCGAAACCTATGGTATCAACGTGTTCAAGGTACGGGAAGTGATGCGGACGCCGCCAATTACCGCAGCCCCTGAGATGCCTTCTTCCGTTGAGGGGATGGTCAGTTTGCGCGGAGCGCTGGTTCCGGTTGTCGATCTGGCGAAGTACACGGGTATTGCGGCCGATACGCCACGAGAAATCATGATCGTGACTGAATACGCCGGGCATACGCAGGGCTTTCTGGTGGCTAGCGTCGACACGATTCTGCGTCTGGAGTGGAGCAAGATGCGGGTGCCGCCCGATATGCTCACTGCCCAGACCGGTGGATTGGTGACGGCCGTGACCGAGCTTGATGATGGCCGCCTGGTCATGATGATGGATGTGGAGAAAGTCCTTTCCGAAACGACCGCTTATGATGACGAGACGATTTATCGGGTCGTCAAGCCAATTGACCGCCCGGACTGTACCGTTTTTTATTGCGACGACTCCAGTGTGGCGCGCAAGCAGATCGAGCGCACTTTGGGGGCGATGGGGGTAAAGTCGGTTTCGGCGGTAAATGGCCGGATGATGTGGGAAGAGCTGGAGAAGATTGCTGCCTATGCCCATTCGATTAATCAGCCGGTAAGCAAAGTGGTCAGCTTGGTGTTGACGGATATCGAAATGCCGGAAATGGACGGCTATATTCTGACCAAGAAAATCAAGTCTGATCCGCGTTTTGTCGGGGTTCCGGTCATCATGCATTCTTCCCTGTCCGGTATGTCCAACCAAAAACTGGGAATGTCGGTCGGTGTGGACGAATATGTGCCGAAATTCGAGCCGCAGCGCTTGTCTGAAACCCTCAGCCGCCGTTTGGGATCAGACCATCCGGTACGTGCAGGCTGATAGCGAGGGGGTTTTATGGATATGGTAGAAAACAAGAACCTGCTGGATAGCGTCGATGCGCGTACTCGTCTGGCCGGTTCGAACAAAATGGAAATCCTGCTTTTTTCCTTGGGAACGCGGGAGATTTTCGGAATCAATGTTTTCAAGGTGCGTGAAGTGGGGCGTACCCCCCATATCACCAAGACGCCCAATATGCCGCGTGGTGTAGAGGGTTTGATTTCCTTGCGCGGCAACGTGATCCCCGTTCTTTCCCTGGCACCGTTCATGCAACTTGACGGTATTCCTCCGGGACTCGGCAAGACCATGATGGTCGCTGAGTATTCGAAGAGAACCCTGGGTTTTCTGGTACACGAAGTGGATCGTATCATTCGCGTCGACTGGGAGCGCGTCAAGGCTCCGGAAAGCGTACTGACTTCCAATCAGGGGTTGATCACTGCGGTGATTGAGTTGGATGGCGGTCAGTTGGTGTCCATCCTCGATGTCGAGCAGATTCTTTCCAATGCCTTTGGCGAAGCAATTATTATCGACATTCCTCCCGCCCGGGTGGATGTTGATACCAGCGTGTTCTTCGTGGATGACTCCATTGTCGCCCGGCGAAAGATCACTGAGGTGCTTGAAAAACTGGGCGTTAAACACAAGCATGCCACCAATGGCTCTGAGGCGTGGACCAGGTTGCAGGGAATTGCAGCCCATGCTGCACAGATCGGCAAGCCGATGCGTGAGGAGGTGCGGGTCATTCTGGTCGATGCTGAAATGCCGGAGATGGACGGTTACGTCCTCACCAAGAACATCAAGGCCGATGTCCGCTTCGAGGGAGTTCCCGTTGTCATGCATTCGTCATTGTCCTCGGAGGCCAATCGGGCTATGGGCAAGGCCGTTGGCGTGGATGCCTATGTTGCAAAATTTGATGCTGAGGCGCTGGCCGATACCTTGCGCCCGTTACTCGAACGATAACAAGACCAGGAGTTCTGCATGGCTGTCGATCCAAAAATGAGATTTTTGGTGGTGGATGACTTTTCCACCATGCGTCGCATTGTGCGCAATCTTTTGAAGGAATTGGGGTTCACCAACGTTGACGAAGCCGAGGATGGTGCAATTGCGCTTCAAAAGTTGCAGGCAGGGGGATTTGAGTTTGTCGTCACCGACTGGAACATGCCCAACATGGACGGCCTGACACTGTTGCAGACCATCAGGGCAACGCCCAATCTGAAGCATTTACCGGTGCTGATGATCACCGCTGAAGCGAAGAAGGAAAACATCATTGCGGCCGCCCAGGCGGGGGCCAGTGGTTACATCGTCAAGCCGTTTACGGCGGGAACCATGTCCGAGAAGTTAAACAAGATTTTCGAGAAGCTTGGTCAGGCCTGAGTACGCATAATGACAACGACGAACGATTCCGACGAACTCGAGGCGCTTTTTGACAGCATCGCTGCCGATGTGAAACCGCCCGTGGTGGCTCCCGCACCGGCACCTGTGGCGGCGGCACCAGCCAATAAATCCGGTGATGACGATGACTTGCAGGCGCTGTTTGACAGCGTTTCGTCCGATTATCAAGCCCCCGTAGCGGCTGAACCTGCACCGGCCCCAGAGAAGGGGGGCGGCGCTGCGGTTGAGGCGGATGGGGTTTGGCCCGGTCAGGAAGCCGTGTTCAACCGAGTCGGGACAATGGCTCGTCAGCTACACGATACCTTGCGCGAGTTGGGATATGAAAAGCTTGTCCAGCAGGCCTCCGCCGTATTGCCGGACGCCAAGGATCGCTTGGCCTATATCGCCAATTTGACCGAACAGGCGGCGTGCCGTGTGCTGAATGCAACGGATGTGGCCAATCCCTTGATTGATGCCGTAGAGTCGGAATCCAAGGCTTTGGGCGCGCGCTGGGACAAGCTTTTTGCCAATCAGATGGGGGTGGATGATTTCAAACTGCTGGCCGCAGAAACCCGTCAGTTTCTTAAGGGAGGGATCCCTGAAAAAGCCCAGGGTACTCGAGCCCAGTTGACCGAAATCATGATGGCTCAGGATTTTCAGGATTTGACCGGTCAAGTCATCAAGAAAGTTGTTGCTTTGTCCCAGGAGCTGGAAGCCCAATTGATGGGGGTGCTGATTGAAGTTGTGCCTGATGAGCGTCGCACCGAAGAGGTCAATAGTTTGATGAATGGTCCGGTGGTTAATGCTCAGGGGCGGGCGGATGTGGTGGTCAACCAGCAGCAGGTAGATGACCTGCTTGATAGTCTAGGCTTCTAAGGAGTCCCGAAATGAGTGATTTCGCGGGGATGGAAGACCTTCTGCAGGATTTTTTGCAGGAGGCAACGGATTTGCTGTCGGATGTGGACAACAAGCTTGTCGATCTGGAGAAGATGCCGGACGACCGTGGTTTGTTGAATGACATCTTTCGAGGCTTTCACACAATCAAGGGTGGCGCGGGATTTCTCAGTGCTGCCGAACTGGTGACCCTTTGCCATCTGACTGAAAACCTCTTCGACCGTTTGCGTAACGCCGAAATGAGTTTGTCGCCCGAATTGATGGATGTCATCATGGCGGCAACCAAGGGCGTTCGCGAGATGTTCGGCGAGCTTTCCCAAGGCGTTCAGCCGCAGCCTGCAGAGCACCAGGTTTTGTTTGCCCTGAAAGAAGCGCTGGAAGGGCGGGTGGTTGGGCTAGAGGCCGCTTCCCAGGCCCATTCGGAACCGGCTGAGCAGGCTCCGGCCGCAGCTTCTGAGGGGCCGACTGGGGCGCTTCCCGGTGAGCCCGACTGGAACGTGTTGCATGCCGCAGCTACCGGTCAGGAGGCAGTTGTCCCGGCTCATGGTGAGGTGATCACCAAGGCCGAAGTGACGACCCAGCAAGCGGCTCCAGTTGTGGCAAAAGCCGCGCCGGGTCCGGGTGACCCCGGCTATGGCCGGCGGGCTACGGACAAGCCGGGCGGTGCTCCGGTCAATGCGCGCCGGGTCGAGGAGCGGGGCGCCAGGGAAAATACCATTCGGGTCGATACGTCCCGCCTGGATCAGGTTTTGAACTTGTCGGGCGAAATCGGGCTGACTAAAAACCGGCTGACCAGCTTGCGGGCCGATATTCTCGCCGGCAAGAGTGATTCGGAAACCTTGCATGCCCTGGATCAGGCGGTCAGCCAGCTTGATCTGCTGGTCTCCGATTTGCAGAATTCGGTGATGAAAACCCGGATGCAGCCGATTGGCAGGCTGTTCCAGAAGTACCCGCGCATCGCACGGGATTTGGCCCGTCAGTTGGGCAAGGATGTCGAGTTGGTCCTTTCCGGTGAGGAAACCGAAGTCGACAAGACGATGATTGAGGATCTCGCAGATCCCTTGATCCACCTTATCCGGAATGCCGTCGATCACGGCGTGGAGATCCCTTCCGAGCGCCGGCTTGCCGGCAAGCCCGAGAAGAGCTTGGTGCGCCTTGAGGCGCGTCAGGAAGGTGACCACATCG
Source organism: uncultured Rhodocyclaceae bacterium (assembly GCA_964536245.1). Classification (GTDB taxonomy): domain Bacteria; phylum Pseudomonadota; class Gammaproteobacteria; order Burkholderiales; family Rhodocyclaceae; genus CAZHVZ01. Next base: position 3,087 of record CAZHVZ010000038.1, on the reverse strand, counting down.
TCCTGATTATTGCCGACGATGGCAAGGGGATGAGTGCGGAACGGATACGGGCGAAGGCGGTGGAAAAGGGGCTGATTTCCGAAGAAGAGGCCAATACCCTGGACGAGCGGCAGAGCCTGAACCTCATTTTCCTGCCGGGTTTTTCCACCAAGACGCAGGTTTCAGACGTGTCGGGCCGTGGCGTTGGCATGGATGTGGTCAAAACCAATATCCAGAAACTCAATGGTGCCATCGAGATCCGCTCCGAGCTGGGCAAGGGGTCCGTCTTTGTCATCTCCCTGCCGCTGACTTTGGCGATTCTCCCCGTGCTGCTCGTTCTGCTGGGCGACCAGCCGTTTGCTCTGCCGCTTTCGCTGGTCCGGGAAATTCTCCCGGTCGAGCGCGACAAGATTCAGGAAGTGGGCGGCAAGGAAACCCTGGTTGTCCGAGGCGAAGTGTTGCCGGTTATTTCTTTGGCACGTTTGCTTGGCTGGCCGCTGAATAGCCATCCGGAGTATGGGGTCTTCATGCAGACGGCGGAACGCAGTTTCATTCTCGGCGTGGACAGCTTCGCCGGTCGGGACGATGCCGTGATCAAGTCGCTGGAAGACTTCCGGCCAAGGGGGGTGGCAGGGGTTACAACCCTCTCCAATGGTCAGATTGTGCTGATTCTCGACATGAAGGAACTGCTTTCCGATTTGGGGCAGCATCCGGACGTTGATCGAGGGATGCGGGCCTTGGCGCACAACTGATTTTTCTTTGTAGTCAACGGCTTGAGAGGGGCGCTAGGCGCCCCTCTTCTATTTTGGGGTTTACTCTGTTGTCATTGGCTTGCGGCTGACATGTGAGAAATCAGCTAAAAAAGATTCTGTACATCTTTATTTTTGTTGGATTTTTCCTATAATAGCCGCAACAACCCCTAAGTGTGGCTATGGCAGAAGATAGCGATCTCGAGAAAACGGAAGAGCCTACCGGCAGGCGCATCGACCAGGCCCGTGAGCAGGGGCAGGTGCCGCACTCTCGCGAGCTGGGTACATTTCTCGTCTTGATGGTGTCCGCAGCCAGTTTGTGGGCAATGGGGAGCTGGTTCGTTCAGAAGTCCCTGGTGATCGCCAAAAAGGGTTTCAGCATCGATTCGCGGATGGCCTACGAGCCGGACCAAATGCTGGTTCGTCTGGCAGATATTTCCGGCGATGCATTTCTGACGTTTTCTCCGTTCATCGCAGCCCTGGTGCTTGCAGCGGTGTTGCCGCCCTTCTTTTTGAATGCCTGGGTGTTTGCTCCCAAGGCTTTTGTGCCGGATCTCAGCCGACTCAGTCCGTTGGCCGGCTTTGGCCGCATGTTCTCCTGGAATAGCTTGATGGAGCTGGGCAAGGCTACTCTCAAGGCATTTTTGGTGGGTGGGGTGGCCGCGCTGCTGATTTGGAAGGAGCGTGATGAAATTTTCGGTTTGTTGGCCGAGCCCCTCGGGTCGGGCCTGGTGCATGCCGGCAATCTGATTCTTTATTCGTTTTTGATTCTGGTGGCTACATTGGCCTTGGTGGTGGCTGCCGATGTCCCCTTCCAGATCTGGCAATACTTCGACAAGCTCAAGATGAGCAAGGAAGAGGTCAAGCAGGAAATGAAGGAAATGCTGGGGGATCCCCAGGTCAAGGGGCGTATTCGCAGTTTGCAGATGCAGGCTGCGCGCAAGCGGATGATGTCGGCGGTTCCCCAGGCGGATGTGATTGTCACCAATCCGACGCACTACGCAGTTGCCTTGTCCTACAAGACGGGCATGGCGGCGCCCAAGGTGGTGGCCAAGGGGATGGGAGCGGTTGCCCAAAAGATCAAGGAGTTGGCCGCCGAAAATGGCGTTCCCCAGCTGGAGGCGCCGCCCTTGGCGCGGGCGCTGTATCGGCATGGTGAAGTTGATCTGGAGATTCCGGAAAAGTTGTTTGCTGCCGTGGCAGAGGTGTTGGCCTATGTCTATCAGCTGGCTAACTGGCGTACGGTGGGGGGGCTATATCCGACCCCTCCCCGTGATTTGCCGGTTCCCGCTGAACTGGTTCCGGAGGCTGCGTAATGGCATCTGCGACAATGGCTTTGCAGAACTTCTTCGGGCGCTTCCAGGTAACCCAGCTGGCAGCGCCGATGCTCATCATCATGATCCTGGGCATGATGGTTTTGCCCTTGCCGGCTTTTTTGCTGGATTTGCTGTTTACTTTCAACATTGCTCTTTCGGTGCTGGTGCTCCTGGTTGCAACCAATACCCAAAAAACACTGGACTTCTCCGTTTTTCCGACCGTTTTGCTGGTCACCACGCTGCTCCGTCTATCTCTGAACGTGGCCTCTACCCGGATCGTCATGCTTCAGGGGCATACCGGGCCGGACGCGGCGGGCAAGGTGATCGAAGCCTTCGGGCACTTTCTGGTGGGCGGGAATTTTGCGGTCGGCATTGTGGTCTTCCTGATTCTCGTGGTCATCAACTTTGTCGTGATCACCAAGGGCGCAGGTCGGGTGGCGGAAGTTTCCGCTCGTTTTACCCTGGATGCGATGCCAGGCAAGCAGATGGCCATCGATGCCGATTTGAATGCCGGCTTAATCGGTGAGGACGAAGCGCGCAAGCGTCGTTCAGAGGTAGCCCGGGAGGCCGAGTTCTACGGCTCCATGGACGGTGCTTCGAAATTCGTTCGCGGCGACGCGGTGGCCGGTATCGTAATCATGCTGATCAATGTGGTGGGCGGCCTGATTGTTGGTGTCTTCCAGCACAATATGGAAATCGCTCTGGCGGCCAAGAATTACACGCTGCTGACGATCGGCGATGGTCTGGTGGCGCAGATTCCGTCGCTGATCATTTCCATCGCTGCCGGTATGGTGGTGACACGGGTTTCCGATGATCGTGATATCGGGACCCAGTTTCTGGCCCAGATGTTCAACAACTGGCGGGCTCTCGCCATCACTGGTGGGATTATTGGCTTGCTTGGTCTGGTGCCGGGGATGCCCAATCTGGTGTTCTTGATGCTGGCCGGCACCTTGGGCTGGATGGCGTGGTGTATTGTGCAGACGCGATCTCATGCAGACGCGATCTATCCACAGCAGGATGCCGGGCGATAAAATCTTCAAGCA
>CAZHVZ010000037.1:11759-28216 GCA_964536245.1 uncultured Rhodocyclaceae bacterium | reverse complement strand
GCCATGACGTCGCTTTGCCCTGGTACAAGGGGCACTACTACATTCACCGGCCCAAGGTGATCGAACCCTTGGGGGAGAGCAAGACCGACTTTCAGGTGTTCACCGAACTGGCTTTCCGTCTCGGCTTTGGTGAAAAATTCAATCCACGGGCCAAGCGTGACTATTTTCAGAATAATGACGCCACCGACGAAGAATATCTGCTGGCGTGGTGGAAGCGGGTACAGGCCGAGCAGGGCGTCAAAATGTCCTGGGAGGAATTCAAGAAGCGGGGCGTCTACAAATTTTCATTCGCCAAGCCGCATGTCGCTTTCGAGGAGCAGATCAGCAAGGGAGTGCCGTTCAAGACGCCCTCCGGCAAGATCGAGATTCTGTCCACCACCCTGGCCAATATCAAGGACTGGACCAAGACCCAGTACGGCTATGAAATTCCCTATCTGCCAAAATGGGTGGAGCCTTTTGAATCCCTCAATCATGAAAAGGCGAGGAGATTCCCCTTTCACATGGTGACGCCCCATCCGCGCTGGCGGACCCATTCGATTTTCCACAACATCCCCTGGCTGCGGGAAACCTACCAGCAGGAATTGACCATGAGCGCCAGGGATGCTTCCCGCTTGAGCCTCAAGACCGGTGATGTGGTGGAGGTCTGGAATAGCCGTGGCAAGGTGGTGGTGCCGCTGTATGTCACCGAACGCTGCATGCCCGGTGTGGTTGTGCTCTACGAAGGCGCGTGGATGGATCTGGCCGGGGATGGCACGGATCGTTCCGGCAATCCCGATTTTCTGACTTTGGATCAACCCAGTCCGGCTGGCGCCTTTGCCTATAACACCATTCTCGTCAATGTGAAGAAAACCCACCTTGACCACCGGCCCGGCTGGGACACCCAGGCCACAGCGCGCTCAGTCATTTTCCGGCGGGACAAGTAGGCGCCATGGTCAGGAAAATAGACAAAAAGGAACTGGGCGAAGCCATCCGGCGCAAGGTGGCACAAACCTATGAGCCGGTCAGGCCCAAGCAGCAGCTCGGCTTTGTCCACCATAATGTTGATTGCATTGGCTGCCGCGCCTGTGAAATCGCCTGCAAGGACAAGAACGGCCTGCCGCCGGGCCCGCGTTTAAGGCGGGTGATGTATGTCGAAGGGGGAAGTTACCCCAATGTTTTTGCCTACAAGCTGAACATGAGCTGCAATCACTGCGCCGAACCGGCCTGCCTGCCGACTTGCCCCACCGGGGCGATCTGGAAACGGGGCGACAACGGTGTGGTGGATATTGACTCCACCCTGTGTATCGGTTGCCGCAAATGTGAAGCCGCCTGTCCCTATGGCGCTCCCCAGTGGGATCCCGCAGAAATGGTGGTCAAGAAATGCAACCTGTGTATCGACGAACTGGAGGCCGGTCGCAAGCCCTATTGCGTCATGGCCTGCATGATGCGCGTGCTGGATGTCGGCCCCATTGAGCAGATCTGGCAAGGGCGCTTCAAGAGTACCGCCATCGGGCCGGGAGACAAGCCGGTGAAACAGGTGAACAACATGGCCAACCCGGAACTGACCCGCCCATCCATTGCCTTTATTCCCCACCGCAAGGGCAGGCTTGATGGCTCCTGAATTGCGCGAAGCCCTGGCGGACGACCTTGGCGCCCTGATCCGCCTGCATGATCGGGAACTGGATGCGGCGACGGTAGCCGCCCTCAAGGCAACGGAATTCCCCGAAGGCCTCGCCCTGTTGCCCGTGGATGAAGCCGGGCAGGTGGCCTGGGCCGGGCTGCGCGCAGCGGTTCAGGCCCTGCCTTCGGAGGGAGCCGGCCTCGACCAGCTGGCCGCCGACTACGCCGCCATTTACCTCAACAACCGCTACGGCGCCTCACCCTATGAGTCGGTCTGGCTCGACGAAGACCAACTCGTCTGCCAGCAGCCGATGTTCGAACTCAGGGCGCTCTACGCGGCGGCAGGCTTGCGGGTCGAGACGGGGGAGGTGCGCCATGACGATCATCTCGTCTTGCAGCTGCACTACCTGCGCCATGGGTTTGCCCGTCCCGAAACCGATCTGGTCGCCCTGGCCGGATTCCTGGATGAGCACATCGGCTACTGGCTGCCGGAATTTGCCCGACGCCTTGCCCGTTTTGCCGAGACGGAATTCTATGCTGGCTTGGCCCTGATCACCGCTGGCTGGCTGGCGCACTGCCGTGTCCTGCTGGCGGACCTGGTCGCGGTGCCGGTTCCGGCGCGGGAGGTGGTAGGCGAGAAAATTCGCCGCAAGCTGGCGCTCGATAAAGCGGAGGTCGCTCCCATCCGCTTCCTGCCAGGCGGGGGTGGGCCGAGTTGGTGACTGTGCTGGCCGGTAAAGTTTCTTCGCCTTGCAGAAACAAAAAAGCCCCGCAGGGCGGGGCTTTCCATTGCAACGGTTCAGCTGGCCGGATTACAGGGGCTGAATGTTCGTTGCTTGCGGGCCTTTTTGGCCCATGCCGGAGACGTAGCTCACTTTTTGACCTTCGGCCAGGGACTTGAAGCCGCCGGCGCGAATTTCGGAGAAGTGGGCGAAAAGGTCTTTGTCGCCAGAGTCAGGAGTAATAAAGCCAAAACCCTTGGCATCGTTGAACCACTTGACAGTACCTGTTTCCATTTTGTATTCCTTAATAATTGAAGCTTAACAGTGAGCGTGGAAACGCTCGGGACGCACAAAAATCAAGGAAGACCGCATGAAACAATGTAGTGCCACTATATGGATCGAGCAACAACGATGAGCCTGAATCTGGTACTTGAATAATTTGCATCTGCCGTTATACGCATCTTGTGCCCCGGTGTCAAATATTTTACGGGAATAATTTGTTGAATTGTTTGAGGATTTTTCGTGAAAACTATGGACATTCAATCTTGCAGGACGCTAACCTTCGCGAAAACGGGCAGGGCTGGGAGAGATTTGTATGAATGACTGGACTTCAGGGTATGTATCGGACATTGGCTATACCTATGGCTATTACCCCGAGTTGAATCCGCAGCGGGTCAAACTGGCTTTTCTCAATGCCGGTCTGGTGGCGCCGGAATTCGCTACCGCCTGCGAGCTGGGTTTTGGTCAGGGCTTGAGCGTCAATGTTCACGCGGCGGCTTCGCTCACCCGGTGGTACGGCACCGACTTCAATCCGTCGCAGGCCGCCTTTGCCCAGGAGCTGTCCGAGATATCCGGGGGCGGGGCAAGGCTTTACGACGAGGCTTTTGCCGATTTCATACGACGGGATGATTTGCCGGATTTCGACTATATCGGCTTGCATGGAATCTGGAGCTGGATATCTGATGACAATCGCAAGTCTGTGGTTGAGTTTGTCCGCCGCAAGCTCAAGGTGGGTGGGGTGCTCTATGTCAGCTACAACACTTTTCCCGGCTGGGCCGCCTTCGCTCCGATGCGGCAATTGCTCACCGCCCATGCCGAAGCCCTGGGGTCGGAAGGCGGCGGGACCATCAGCCGCGTGGACGGTGCGCTGGAGTTTGCCGACAAGCTGCTGGCCACCCATCCGCAATATACCCGCAGCAACCCGCAGATCGTCGATCGTCTGCGCCGCGTCAAGCAGCAGAACCGGCGCTATCTGGCCCACGAATACTTCAACCGCGACTGGCATCCCATGCATTTCTCGGACATGGCCGGATGGCTGGAGCCGGCCAAGCTGAGTTACGCCTGCTCGGCGCACTATCTGGACCATGTCGATGTGGTCAATCTGACGCCCGAGCAGAGTTCTTTCCTGGCCGAATTGCCCGATGCGAATTTCCGTGAGGCGGTGCGGGATTTCATGGTCAACCAGCAATTCCGGCGCGATTACTGGGTCAAGGGGCCGCGCAAGTTGAATGCACTGGAGCAGGGGGAGCAACTACGCCAGCAAAAGGTGGTGCTGCTTGCGCACCGGCCCGACGTCCCCCTCAAAATGAACGTCGCCCAGGGCGAGGTGGATTTGAGCAAGACGGTCTATAACCCGATTCTGGATTTTCTCGCCGATCATCGACCGCGCAGCCTGGCGGAGATCGAGGGGGCGGTCAAGGACGGCAATCTTTCCTTCATGCAAGTGCGGCAGGCGCTGATGGTGTTGATCGGCGGGGGATATCTGGCCATCGTCCAGGCTGAAACGAGGGCTGATCAGGCCCGGCCAAGCAGCGATAACTTGAATGCCTACCTGTTGCACCATGCCCGGGGCAGCAACGACATCAACTGCCTGGCCAGTCCCTTGATTGGCGGCGGAGTGCCCGTCAGCGGCATCCAGCAGCTCTTTCTCCTTGCCCGCTCCGTGGGCGGAAAAACCCCTGCTGACTGGGCCGCTTTTGTCTGGCAGTTGCAGTCTTCTCAAGGGCAGAGATTGTCCAGGGAAGGCAAGGCGCTGGAAACGGCGGAAGAAAACATTGCTGAGCTGACCCGGCAGGCGGAAGAGTTTCTGGAAAAACGCTTGCCCGTGCTCCAGGTCTTGCGAGTGGTGTAAGGCCGCTTCCAGCCTTCCTTGGCTAGTCTACGGCGGTGACCTTCATCTCATCAGCCGTGTGCCGTTGCTGCTCTTCCATGACCAACTGCCCAAGTTCCCGCTTGAGATCGTTGAATTCCACCGAGGCCGGGTCACGCGGGCGGGGGAGGTGTACCGGCTGATCCCGCTTGATGCTTCCTGGCCGGTAGGTCATCACTACGATACGATCCGCGAGGTAAATGGATTCCTCAATGGAGTGGGTGACGAAAAGGATGGTTTTGCCGAATTCCGCCCAGATGCGCAGCAACTCATCCTGCAAGTTGCGCCGGGTGAGGGCATCAAGGGCGCCGAAGGGCTCATCCATGAGCAGGATGGGCGAGTCGATGGCCAGTACGCGGGCGATGGCTACCCTCTGACGCATGCCGCCTGACAGGTCTTTCGGGAAACGGTCGCGGAAGTCGGAAAGATTCAGCTTGGCCAGCAACTGGTTAACCCGGTCGCTGGTCGCGGCTTTGGTCATGCCCTTTATTTCCAGTCCGAAGGCCACATTCTGGGCCACCGTCATCCACGGGAAAAGCGCGTATTCCTGAAAAACCATGCCGCGATCCGGGCCGGGAGTCGTGATCGGGGTTCCTTCCACGACGATCGTGCCCGTGGATGGCAAGGAGAAGCCTGCCACGGCATTGAGCAGGGTGGATTTGCCACAGCCGGAAGGGCCGAGCAGGCAGACGAATTCACCGGTTTCGATGTTCAGGTTGATGTCCTGGAGGGCAATGACCTGGCGGTCGGGCGTGGCAAATACCTTGTGCACGCCGGAGATGACAATCTGCGCCATGTCAGTGTTCCAGTCCGCGATGCCAGCGGAGCAGGTGGTTGTTGATGCGATTCATCGCCGTATCAATGGCCAGGCCGAGCAGGCCGATGGTGATCATGCCGGCGATGATCTTGTCCGACCACATGAACTCCCGGGCTTCGAGAATGCGAAAGCCCTGCCCGTCATTGACGGCAATCATTTCGGACACGATGACCACAATAAAGGCAGTGCCGACGCCGATGCGCATGCCGGTAAGGATGTAGGGCGTGGCGGCGGGCAGGATGACGCGGGAAAACAGTGTCCATTGCCCGGCCCCCAGATTGCGGGCAGCGCGCAGGTAGATGCCATCCACATGGCGGACGCCGGCGATGGTGTTCGTCAGCACCGGAAAAAAGGCGCCGATGGCGATGAGAAAAATGGCCGGCGGGTTACCCAGGCCAAACCACAAAATGGCCAGGGGGATGTAGGCGATGGGGGGGATCGGCCGCAGCACCTGAATCAACGGGTTGAGCAGGGCATAGAGTTTCCGGCTGGCACCCATGACCAGAGCCAGGGGTAGGGCCAGCCCGGCGCCGACGAAAAAGCCGAGGAGAACTCGGCTCAGACTGGCGTAGGCGTCGTGCACCAGTTCACCGGAGAGCGCCCAGGTCAGCCAGCCCTGTGCTGCCGGGTTCCAGGCCTCTACGGGCAGGAGAGAGGCCCACCATTTGACGGCCACCGCCGAAGGGGCCGGCAGGATGATGGCGGAAACAAAACCGGCACGGGCAGCGGCTTCCCAAAGCAGAAGGGCAAGGGCGGGAACCAGCGCACCGCCCAGGAAAGCGTTCAGTTTTTCCTTCAGGCCGATGCTCATGCCGCTTATTTGACCTGAAGCTCGGTTTTGGCTTTTTGCAGCAAGTCCAGCTTCACCCATTCGGCCGCTTTGGGCGGTTTGCTCATGCGCCCGACGCCGTACTTGTTCATGAAATCAGTCGTGATGTCGATGTGGTCGAGAGAGACGTCATAGGTGTAGGCAGCATTGTCCATGGCGTCCTTGAAATCCTGCGGACTGATCTGGCCCTTGAAGAGGTTCTCGCGCACGTATTTTTCGGCCAGCACCGTATCCTTCTTGAACAGGGCGGTGGATTCGACGAAGCACTTCATCAGGCGCTGGGCTACATCCTTTTTTTCGTTGTACAGCTTCTCGGTCATGACCAGCAGGCGGTAGGGCTCGCCCATGGCGGTGGTGTAGGGTTTCATCACCTCGACGCCGAATTTCTTGTTGATCGCCTGGGAGGACTGCGGCTCGGATTGGCACATGGCGTCAATCTGCTTGCCGAGCAGCGCCTGGTTGAGGTCGGCGAAGGAGAGGAAAACAATCAGAACATCCTTGCCCGGCTTGTCCGACCAGGAGAGGCCAGCCTTCTCCAGTTCAGCGTAGAGCAACAGCTCCTGGGCGCCGCCCCGGGTGACGCCGACCTTCTTGCCCTTGAGATCGGCCAGGGTCTTGATGCCACTTTCGCTGCCGGCGACAACCCGGGCGCCGCCCTTGGCGAAACCGGCCACGGTGTAGATCGGCACACCGTTGGCGCGACCGGAGATGGCACCATCCGAAGCCAGGGCGGCGATGTCAATTTCACCGGCAACAATGGCCGGCATGATGTCCGGCCCCTTGGGGAACATGCGTTCTTCCACCTTGAGACCGTACTTGCCGCACATCTCCTTCATGTAGGACACCGCACCGTAGTGGGCGAACTTGAGATTGCCGAGGCGGACCACATCGTCGGCCAGGGCGGAGCCGGTCAAGGACAGGCAGGCAGCCAGCACGGTGGCAAGGGAATGGCGCATGGGGTCTCCTCCGTTTTTGTCATGGGCGATTTATGCCATGCTTTGCCCATGCCGGGCAAGCGCCCAGGCAACATGTTCGCGTACCAGGGGGGAGGGATGGTCGGCCCGGCTGCCCAGAGCGGTCATGATTTCCGGTGTGGTCGGCCCGTTGCCCAGTCCGACGGCGATGTTGCGCAGCCAGCGGACGTGGCCGATGCGGCGGATCGGGCTGCCGGCCAGGCGGTCGTTGAACTGTTGTTCGGTCCATGCAAAAAGTGCAGTCAGGGGGGCAGCATCGAGTCCGTTGCGCACGGCAAACTCCTGGTCGCCGAGGCGGGCGAAGCGGTTCCAGGGGCAGCAGGTCTGGCAGTCGTCGCAGCCGTAGATGCGGTTGCCGATCAGGGGGCGCAATTTTTCCGGAATGGCGCCGTGCAGTTCGATGGTCAGGTAGGAAATGCACAGCCGGGCATCCACCCGATAGGGGGCGACGATGGCCCGGGTCGGGCAGGCCGCGAAGCAGGCCGTGCAGCTGCCGCAATGCTCTTCAGCGGGCTGGTCGGGGGGGAGGGGGAGATCGGTGTAGAGGTCGCCAAGAAAGCGCCAGGAACCTTCCCTGGACAGTAGCAGGGTGTGTTTTCCCCGCCATCCGAGGCCGGACTGGCGGGCCAGTTCCACTTCCATGACCGGGGCCGAGTCAGAAAACACCCGGTAGCCAAAGGGACCGATGTGGCCGGCAATGCGGTTGGCCAGTTTTTGCAGGCGGTTGCGGATGACCTTGTGGTAGTCGCGGCCGAGAGCGTAGCGGGAAATCATGGCGATTTCCGGCCCCGCTGCGGCAAGGTGGACGGGCAGATTATCCACGGCGCTGGTGATCACTGTTACCGTGCCGGGGTGCAGTTGTTCCGGGTGGGTACGCAAGTCGGCATGGCGGGCCATATAATCCATCTCGCCGTGGCAGCCCGCTTCCAGCCAGGCTGCCAGACCGGGGGCGGCGGCGCTGACGTCGGCGCGGGCAATGCCGAGGCTGGCAAAGCCCAGTTCCCGGCCGATTTCCTTGATTTGCCCGGCCAGTGCCCGGTAATCCACAGTGGAGTGACAATCTTGCATAGCCCTGATGTTAACGCCCTTTGCCATCTGCCGGACGAGGCAGCCACCCAGGCGCTGGGGGAAAAACTGGCGAAACTGATCGAACCGGGGATGGTCATAGGACTGGAAGGTGACCTCGGTGCCGGCAAAACTACCCTGGTTCGCGCGCTCTTGCGTGCCTTGGGGCATGGCGGGCCGGTGAAGAGTCCGACCTATTCTCTGGTTGAAGTTTACGTAGTTTCGAGCTTATACTTATATCACTTTGATTTTTATCGCTTCGAGTCCCCAGAGGAGTTTCTCGATGCCGGCCTTGACGAATATTTCAATGAAGCTGCGGTGTGTTTTGTCGAATGGCCGGAACGCGCTCTTGGCTGCGTTCCGCCGGCAGACCTGCGCCTCCGCATTTATCATGCAGATCTCGGGCGTGTCGTCGAGATCGTGGCAAATACGTCGAAAGGGGCGTCATGTCTGAACGCGCTCCGACGGATTTCTCCCGACGACGACTCCTCCATTTTGCCGGCGCCTCGCTGATTCTTTCCGTTACCCCTCTGGCCGGGGCGGCTGCGCGTCTGCCGTCAATTCTGGCAGTGCGTATCTGGCCGGCAGCGGATTACACCCGGGTCACCCTCGAGCACGACGCCCCGCTCAAATTCACCCACTTCACGGTGGAAAATCCTGACCGCCTGGTGGTCGATATCGAAGGCGTCGAATTCAATAGCGTGCTCGACAGTCTGGCCAAAAAACTCACCACCGATGACCCCAATATCAAGCTGCTGCGCGCTGGCCGCTACAAGCCAGGGGTTGTGCGTCTGGTTATGGAACTCAAGGCCAAGGTCAATCCGCAAGTCTTCATGCTCAAACCGGTGGGCGAGTATGGCCACCGCCTGGTTCTTGACGTTTATCCGGTCGATGCTCCGGATCCCATGCTGGCATTGCTGGAAGGGCGAAAGGATGCAGTCGAGCCGATGAAGGTCGAGTCGGAAGGCAAAGCCGCTGAGCAACCGGCACGGCTGACCGAGCAGGCGCCCGAGGTGCATACCTCGCGCAAGTCCGGGCGGCCGGTGGTGGACCGCCTGGTAACGATTACCCTTGACCCCGGACATGGCGGCGAAGATCCCGGTGCGGTGGGCAAGGGCGGCTCCTACGAAAAAAATGTGACCCTGGCCGTGGCACGCCGGGTCAAGGCGCGCATCGATTCCGAGCCGAACATGCGGGCGGTGCTGACCCGCGATTCCGACTTTTTCGTGCCGCTGCAAATGCGTGTCCAGAAGGCGCGCCGGGTACAGTCCGATCTTTTTGTGTCGATCCATGCCGACGCCTGGATCAAGCCGGATGCACGGGGGTCCTCGGTGTTCGTGCTTTCCGAGCGCGGCGCTTCCAGTTCCCAGGCCCGTTGGCTGGCCCAGAAGGAAAACGAGGCTGATCTCGTTGGCGGGGTCAATCTGGATGTACGTGACCCTTTCCTGGCGCGTACCCTGCTCGATTTGTCGCAAACGGCCACCATCAACGACAGCCTCAAACTCGGTAAATATGTGCTGGGCGAATTGGGGGGGATCAATACCTTGCACAAGGCCAGCGTCGAGCAGGCCAGTTTTGCCGTACTCAAGGCGCCGGATATTCCCTCCATCCTGATTGAAACCGCCTTTATTTCCAATCCGGAAGAAGAGCGCCGTCTCAACGACGATGCCTATCAGGACAAGCTGGCTGAGGCTGTGGTGCGGGGCATCCGGCAGTATTTCGTGAAAAATCCCCAGCCTCGGCTAGCGCGGCTCAAAAAAGCTCGATTTCGCCTTTGTGGTGGCTGCTGGCCGACAGCTGCCCGGAGTCGATCAGTGATTCGTAACCGGCTATCTGGTTTCGCCCGCTGCGCTTGGCGAAATACAGCGCCTCGTCAGCGCGGTCAATGACATCCGGCGGGGTGTCGTTGATCACCAGTTGGCTGTAGCCGATGCTGACCGTCACCTTGCCAACCCGGCTGAAGGTATGGTTTTCCACCTGTTGCCGAAAACGCTCAAAGGTTCCGTGTACATTGTCCCGCTCGGCCGGTTGCAGGACGATGACGAACTCCTCTCCACCAAAGCGGAAGAGTTGGTCATCGTAGCGGAAAGAGTCCAGCATCAGCCGGGCAAACATGACCAGCACTTCGTCGCCGATCAGGTGGCCGTGCCGGTCGTTGATCAGCTTGAAGTGATCAAGGTCGCAGACGGCCAGCCAGTGCTGACTGTTCCGGCTACCCTTGCGGCGCCCCGGTATGCCGCCAGAGGAGGGCTTGAGATAGTCGTCAATGGTCGGTTTGCCCAGAACTTCAAAGAGATGCTTGTCGAAGGTCTTGCGGTTGGGCAAGCCCGTCAGGGTATCGGTTTCGCCGTAGTCAAGGAGGGCGATGTGATTGCCAAAATATTCAATCAGCCCCATCAGCAAGACCCGGTAATCCGCTGAAATGCTCTCCGGGACAACAATGTCGATCAGATAGAAGAGGCGCTCCATGCGGATGATGGGGAAAACCAGTCGGTGTTCACCATCCGGCAGAATATCCAGTACCACCGATGCTTCCCTCTGTGCCTGGCGGAGCAGGGGGTCCTTGTCGATGGGTTTGCAATACTGTCGCTCGGGCAGATAGGCATTACGCAGGAAGCGCCCCTCACTATTGATGCCGGCGCAGTTGAAAACCATGGTCTGGCTTTCGCCGGTGAAGCAGCGGTAGATGGCCAGGCTTTGCGGATGAAAAAGATCAGCGACCGCATCGACCAGCGCACTGTTGATTTCGGTGCGATCCCTCCGGGCGGAGGTGCGTACGATGTGGTCAATGAGCTGGAGCACAGGGAAGAAGAGTCGAAAAGCCGAGGCAGTATTCAAGATGAGTTTACCGTTTGATTATAGCGCTTTCATCCGTCATGGCAGCGGGTGAATTGCGTTTTCGGGCGGTGGCCGGGGCAGCGGTGGTGTGGATAAATGGCTATAATTCAAGCTTTTTTCGGGTTTTGCATGCGGGTTTTTCGCAGTTTCTCGCGACCGGTTCCCGGCCCTACGGTGCTGGCTATCGGCAATTTCGACGGAGTGCATCTCGGCCATGGGGCGCTCGTGCGCCATCTGGTGGCGGCTGGTGAGCGCCTGGCGCTACCGCCGACGGTGCTGACCTTCGAGCCGCACCCCCGGGAATATTTCGCTCCGGCGTCGGCCCCGGCTCGCTTGACCACCTTGCGCGAGAAACTGGAGTTGCTCGCCGAGTGTGGCGTCGAGCAGGCCATGGTCTGTCATTTCAATGCCGCGTTTGCCGGGCTGGAGGCTGACCAGTTCATCCGTCAGGTATTGCTTGACGGGTTGCGTACCCGCCACCTGATCGTGGGCGACGATTTTCGCTTCGGTCGTGGGCGGAGTGGGGATTTTGACCTCCTGAAATCGGCTGGCGCGGCTCAGGGCTTCGGTGTCGAAGCCATGGGCAGTATCGTCGTCGAAGGCGAACGGGTTTCCAGCTCCGGTGTGCGCGATGCTCTGGCTGCCGGCGACATGGAGCGGGCGGCGCGCTTGCTTGGCCGGCCATACATCATTGATGGCCGCGTCGTGCATGGCGACAAGATCGGCCGCCAGCTGGGCTTTTCCACGGCCAATATCCGCATCCGCCACAATCCCTTGCCGATGACCGGCGTTTTTGCCGTGCAGGTGAGCGGTTTGGCGGCGGCCCCGTTGCCTGGTGTCGCCAATCTTGGTATTCGCCCGACGCTTGGGGGGACCCGCCCCCTGCTGGAAGTGCACCTCTTCAATTTTGACCGTGACATTTACGGCGCCCATCTTTCCGTGCGCTTCGTCCACAAGCTGCGCGACGAGCAACGTTTCCCCAATTTTGATGCCCTGAAAGCCCAGATTGCGCAGGATGCGCAAGCGGCCCGGGGCTATTTCGAGCTGTGAGCAAATAATGGCTGATTACAAAGACACCCTCAATCTGACCGATACGCCCTTCCCCATGCGCGGTGACCTGCCCAAGCGTGAACCGCAATGGGTCGGCCAATGGCAGGAAAAGAAACTGTATCAGCGCATCCGCGCCGCCTGCGTTGGTCGTCCGCGTTTTGTCCTGCATGATGGCCCGCCTTATGCCAATGGCGATATTCACATCGGTCATGCGGTGAACAAGATACTCAAGGACATCATCGTCCGCGCCAAAACCTTGTCCGGTTTTGATGCGCCTTACGTGCCGGGCTGGGACTGCCATGGCCTGCCCATTGAGCACCAGATCGAAAAACTGCACGGCAAGGCCATTCCCGCCGACCAGGTACGCGAGCTCTCCCGCGCCTACGCCGCCGAGCAGGTGGAGCGCCAGAAGAAGGATTTCATCCGCCTTGGCGTGCTGGGCGATTGGGGCAACCCTTATCTGACCATGAGCTTCAAGGCCGAGGCCGACGAAATGCGCGCCCTCGGCAGGATTCTCGAACGGGGTTACCTCTATCAGGGCTTGAAGCCGGTGAACTGGTGTCTCGATTGCGGTTCCGCCCTGGCCGAAGCCGAGGTGGAATACGAGGACAAGACCTCGCCGGCCATCGACGTCGCCTTCCCCGTGCACGATAACCATACCGCCAAGCTGGCCCAGGCGTTCGGCCTGACCCATTTGCGCAGCCCGGCCTTTGCCGTGATCTGGACGACGACCCCGTGGACCCTGCCGGCCAATGAGGCCGTCAGCGTTCACCCGGAACTGACCTACGATTTGATCGATACCGCCAAGGGCGCCCTCATCCTGGTGCGCGAACTGGCCGAGTCCTGCCTCAAGCGCTACGGCCTCGAAGGCGAGGTGATTGGCTCCTGTACCGGCGCCAAGCTTGATCAGATGCTGTTGCGCCATCCTTTCCAGGCCCGCGATGTGGCCATCATTTGCGGCACCCACGTCACCGTCGACGCCGGTACCGGCCTGGTGCATACCGCCCCGGCGCATGGTCTGGAAGACTTCCAGGCTGGGTTGAAGTACGGTCTGGCGGTAGACAACCCGGTGGGCGACTACAATATCGGCAAGAAATACGGCCTGCCGGTGAACAACCCGGTGGGCAACGACGGGAAATTCCTGGGCAATACCCCGGCCCTGGCAGTTGGCGAACTGGCCGGCCTTTCGGTTTGGCAAGCCAATCCGCTGGTCCTGCAGGAGCTGGAAAGCCTTGGCCGCCTCTTGAAGGCCGAGAAAATCCAGCATAGCTACCCGCACTGCTGGCGTCACAAGACGCCGATCATTTTCCGCGCCACCACCCAGTGGTTCATCGGCATGGATCACAAGAAGGACGAAAACGCCTCCACCCTGCGCTGGATTGCCGAGCGCGCCGTGGACGAAACCCGGTTCTTCCCGGCCTGGGGCCGTGCCCGTCTGGAAGGGATGATGAAGACCCGTCCCGACTGGTGTGTTTCCCGCCAGCGTAACTGGGGAGTGCCGATTCCCTTCTTCCTGCACAAGGAAACCGGTTTGCCCCATCCGCGCACCGCCGAACTGATCGAAGCGGTTGCCCAGCGCGTCGAAAAATCCGGCATTGAAGCCTGGTTCAGCCTGGACGCCACCGAGCTGCTCGGCGCCGAGGCGGAGCAGTACAACAAGATGAAGGACACCCTGGATGTCTGGTTCGATTCCGGCACCACTCACTGGCACGTCATGCGCGGTTCCCACGCCGCCGATCATGCCTATCCGGCTGACCTCTACCTGGAAGGCTCGGACCAGCATCGCGGCTGGTTCCAGTCCTCGCTGCTCTCTGGCTGCGCCATTGATGGCCGGGCGCCCTACAAGGCGCTGTTGACCCACGGTTTCGTGGTGGATGGCAAGGGCCACAAGATGTCCAAATCCAAGGGCAATGTCATTGCGCCGCAGCAGGTGTCGGACAAGATGGGGGCCGAAATCCTCCGTTTGTGGACCGCATCCACCGACTACTCCGGCGAGCTGACCATTTCCGACGAAATTCTGAAGCGGGTGGTGGAAGCCTATCGTCGCATTCGCAATACCCTGCGCTTTCTGTTGGCCAATACCTCGGATTTCAACGCCGTCAAGGATATGCTGCCGGTCGAGCAATGGCTGGAAATCGACCGCTACGCCCTGGCTCTCACCCGCGAACTCCAGGCCCAGTGTCAGGCGGATTACGACAGCTACGAGTTCCACCGTGTCGCCCAGGCCCTGCAAACCTTCTGTTCCGAGGATCTTGGCGGCTTTTACCTGGATATTCTCAAGGATCGTCTCTACACTTCGGCGCCGCAATCGGTGGCCCGCCGTTCGGCACAGTCTGCTTTGTGGCACATTCTGCAAGCCTTTACCCGCTTGATGGCGCCCATCCTCTCCTTTACGGCGGAGGAGGTCTGGCAATTGCTGACCGGCGACGCCGAGGAATCCGTGATGTTGCACACTTGGCACGATTTGCCCAAGCCGCCTGGTGAAGGGGAGCTTTTGGCCAAATGGCAGGCGGTCCGCGAGGTGCGGGGAGAAGTGACCAAAGCCCTGGAAGCCCAGCGGGAAGCCGGCAAGATCGGTTCCTCCCTCCAGGCCGAAGTGGACATCCATTGCGCTGCCGACAAATATGCCCTGCTCGCCAGTCTCGGCGAGGACCTCAAGTTCATCCTCATCGTTTCCGCTGCCAAGGCCGTCAAGAACGATGCCGAGATGGTGGTGGTCACTCCCTCCAGTCACCAAAAATGTGAGCGTTGCTGGCATGTGCGGGAAGATGTCGGAGCCGATGCGGCCCATCCCACCCTCTGTGGCCGTTGCGTGAGCAATCTGCACGGTGCCGGCGAGGACCGCCAGCTTGCCTAGGGAGGTGGCGCGCTGGTACGGTCTGGCAGCGCTGGTCATCGTTCTTGACCAGTTGAGCAAGTGGGTGGTTCTCGCCCACCTGCAATTCGGTGAAACGGTGTACCTGGCCCCCTTCTGGAACTGGGTGCTGACCTATAACCCCGGCGCGGCCTTCAGCTTTCTCGCCGACCAGTCAGGCTGGCAGCGCTGGTTCTTTACCGTTCTGGCGATTGCCGTGGCCGGCTGGATTGCCGTCATGCTTCGCCAGCACGCCGGGGAGCGCCGGCTGGCCTTTGCCCTGGCGATGATCATGGGCGGCGCCCTGGGTAATGTCATCGACCGCATCCGCTTTGGGGCGGTCGTCGATTTTGTCCAGTGGCACGCTGCCGGTATTTATTGGCCGGCTTTCAATGTGGCCGATTCGGCAATTACTGTCGGAGCCGTGCTGCTCATCTGGGAACAGCTATTGGGTACCCACGCCATGGGGGACCGGGAGAAATGACATGACTGTGTGTTCTGACAGCTTTTTGACCCTGCATTACCGTATTTCCACTCTCGATGGCGACGAGTTCCTGTCTACCTTCGACATGAGTCCGGCCACCCTGCAAATGGGCGGCGGCCAGCTGGCGGATACCCTGGAATCCGTACTTATCGGTCTGCCGGCCCATGAACGCTTTGTCTTCCAGCTGGAACCGGAGCAGGCTTTTGGTCAGCACAATCCCCGCTTGGTGGAAAGCTTGTCGCGGTCAGCGCTGCCCGCCGAGATGGAACTGAAGGAGAATTCCGTCGTCGAATTCACCGCTCCCAACGGCGGCACCTTTGCCGGTTTCCTGCGGGAATTGACGGCGGACAGCGCCCTTTTTGACTTTAACCACCCCCTGGCCGGCAAGCCGATCCGCTTTGAGGTGGAAATCATCGGAATCATGTAAGGCCACTATGCAGATCATCCTCGCCAATCCCCGTGGTTTCTGTGCCGGTGTCGAGCGGGCCATCGCCATTGTAGAGCGGGCCTTGCAGAAGTTCGGAGCACCCATCTACGTGCGGCACGAAGTGGTGCACAACAAATTTGTCTGCGACGATCTGCGGGCCAAGGGGGCGGTCTTCATTGAAGATCTCGCCGAAGCTCCCGAAGGCAGTACGGTCATTTTCAGCGCCCATGGCGTTTCCAAGGCGGTTCGCCATGAAGCCGAAGCGCGGGGGCTGAAGGTTTTTGACGCCACCTGCCCGCTGGTGACCAAGGTGCATGTGGAAGTGGGCAAAATGCGCCAGCAGGAACGCGAGGTGGTGATGATCGGCCACAAGGGACATCCCGAGGTCGAAGGCACCATGGGCCAGAGTCCGCAGGGGATGTATTTGGTCGAAACGGCGGACGATGTTCAGCGTCTGGCGGTCAAGCATCCGGAAAATCTTTCCTTCGTCACCCAGACCACCCTCTCGGTGGATGACGCCTCGCTGGTCATTGAGGCCCTCAAGGCAGCTTTTCCCGAGGTGCAGGGGCCGAAGAAGGACGATATCTGCTATGCCACGCAAAACCGCCAGGATGCGGTCAAGGTCCTGGCTTCCCGGTGCGATCTGGTG
>CAZHVZ010000037.1:0-11749 GCA_964536245.1 uncultured Rhodocyclaceae bacterium | reverse complement strand
GTCGTGGGCAGTCCGAACAGCTCCAATTCCCGCCGACTCAGGGAAGTTGCCCTGGCCCTCGGTGTCGATTCCTATCTGATTGATGGCGCCGGAGAAATTGATCCCGTCTGGCTCGCCGGCAAGCTGCACGTCGGCGTCACAGCCGGGGCTTCGGCTCCCGAGGTGCTCGTTCAGGAAGTCCTTGAGCGACTTCAGGGCTTGCTGGGCGGGCAGGTCGAGCATCTGTCCGGGGTCGAGGAGGCGGTTTCCTTCCCCTTGCCGAAAGAGCTGGCCGGGCCAGCTTGATCGCCCGTCAGACCGAACAAAACCCCGGTTTTCGTGTTGTATTTGTGATCGGCGGGTTTATTTCGAAGCTAAATGAACTTGCATGGCTAAGTGCATGATGTTATTTTAAATCCCCCATGTCGACGCTCAGGGTGGCGCCGTGAACGATACAACTCGTTTCCAAATCAATAAATGTGCTGCGGCCATCGCCGTGGCTTCAACTTTGTCGCTGACACCGTGGCTTGCAGAAGCGGCGGGTCTCGGCAAGATCACAGTGCTTTCCAGCCTGGGTCAGCCTTTGCGTGCCGAACTGGAAATCAGCGCCTCGCGAGATGAGCTGGCCGGCATGACGGCCAGACTGGCTCCGCAGGAAGCCTTCCGTCTGGCCGGAATCGACTACGCGTCGCCCCTGTCGGATCTGCGCTTCACTCTGGACAAGCGTCCCAGTGGGCAGACGGTGATCCGCGTCACCTCCGTCAAGCCGGTCAACGAGCCATTTCTCGATTTTCTGGTCGAGCTGAACTGGCCGGCGGGTCGTCTGGTTCGTGAGTACACCTTCCTGCTTGACCCGCAGGAAATCGGCAAGCCAGCCGGGCGGCCGGTATCGGTTGCCGAGGCCAAGCCGGTTCTCAGCCAGCCGACGGCCACCGTGGTCTCCACCGAACCCGCTGCGCGCCCGGCAGCGAAGGAACCGGCTCCGGTTGTCGAACCAAGAATGAAACCCCGGGCTGCCGAGCCGAAAGCCGCAGAACCCAAGGCCGCTGAGCCAGTCGCTCGAAAAGAGGAGAGCGGAGCCAGCCATACCGTCAAGCAAGGCGAAACCTTGCGCAAGATTGCTGTTGAAAGCAAGCCGGAAGGTGTTTCCCTGGAGCAGATGCTGGTCGGCCTGTATCGCGCCAATTCCGATGCCTTTATCGGCAACAACATGAATCGCATGAAGACCGGGGCGATTCTGGCGATTCCCGACAAGGATGTTCTGGCCGCCATTCCGGAAGCGGAAGCGAAAAAAGTCTATGTTGCCCAGTCCTCTGACTGGAATTCCTATCGTCAAAAACTGGCCACCGGAGTTGCCCAGGCACCGGCCAAGGGTGACGATACGGCAAGCCAGACGGCGGGCGGCAAGATTTCTGCCAAGGTCGACGACAAGGCCGCAGCAGCAACCGCCCAGAAAGACCAGGTCAAGGTTTCCCGTACCGAAATGGCGACCCAGGGCGCAGCCGGCGGCAAGGGAGGGAAGCAGGCGGAAGAAGATGTGATCGCCAAGGACAAGGCTCTGAAGGAAGCTCAGGCCCGTCTCGCTCTTTTGGAGAAGAACGTTTCCGAGTTGCAGAAGCTGCTGGAGTTGAAAAACCAGTCCCTGGCCGATTTGCAGAAGCAGGCCGCCACCCGCAAGGCAGAAGAATCCAAGCCGGCGCCCGCACCAGCAGCCAAGCCGGTCGAAGCGGCCAAGCCGGTTGAGCCGCCCAAGGCAGCGGAGCCAGCCAAACCGGTGGAGCCGCCCAAGGTGGCCGAGGCGCCAAAACCTGCCGAGCCGCCCAAGGCAGCAGAAGTGGTCAAGCCGGCAGAACCCCCCAAGGCGGCTGAGCCAGCCAAACCGGAGGAAACCGCCAAAACGGTGGAGCCGCTCAAGCCGGCTGAGCCGCCAATGCCAAAAAAACCGCCCCCGCCGCCTCCCGAGCCGGAGCCGGAAAGCTTCCTGGACGAAATGGGCTTGCCCCTGGCCGGTGGTGGAATTCTCGCCCTGCTCGCCGGTTTCTTCCTGTTCAAGCGTCGGCGTGACCAGGCGGCAGCGGCAGCACCCACCCACATGCCGACTGGTGCTTCCAGTATTGGTCCCAATTCCGTTTTCCGGGCAACCGGTGGTCAGAGCATCGATACCGGCAACACCACGCCGCAACAGACCGACTTCAGCCAGACCGGGCCGGGTACGATCGATACCGATGAAGTGGATCCGGTGGCCGAAGCCGATGTATACATGGCTTATGGACGCGATGCCCAGGCCGAGGAAATCCTGCTTGAAGCCTTGCAGAAAGATCCGCAGCGCACGGCGATTCACGCCAAATTGCTCGAGATCTATGCAAATCGCAAGAGCACCAAGCAGTTTGAAACGCTGGCCAGCGAGTTGTACTCGCAAACCGGCGGCGTTGGCGCGGAGTGGGAAAAGGTTGCCGCCCTTGGCGCACGCCTTGATCCCTCCAATCCGCTTTATTCCGGCGGCAAGCCGCAGGGAGGCGGCGCAGCAGCCTTCGATGCTGATTCGACGATGATTATCGCGGCAGCGGATCATGTCAGTTCGACGGTGACCATGCCCGGCGCCCTGTCTCATCTGGCCGATGTTGCCAGCCAGGAATCGACGGAAGTTCCATCTTTCACTGCTGATACCGAGTCGACAGCCGTTTTGCCGGCACCGGTTGATGTCTCGCCCGTCGACCCGACCGCCGCCGATTCTGAGCTGATGAGCCTTGATTTCGATCTTGGAGGCGGCACCTCTACCGTGCCGCTACCGGAGGTGCCGACACCGGCGCAGGAAATTGAATCCTATGTGGACACCGTTACGACTGGCGAGGCTGCCGGAGCGCTTGATTTTGACCTGGGCGGTGCTCAAACTGCTCCCGAGCCGGAAGCTGCCTTTGCCGAGCCGGTGATCGAGTCGGAAAGCATTGACTTTGATCTGGGCGGCGCCGAGTCGACGGCCAGCGGAGTCATGTCGGCGGAATCCGAAGCAGCCGCCAATAGCGCCCTGGATTTCGATCTGGCCAGCGGCGGGCAGGAAGCGGCAGCAGTGGTTCAGGCTGCGCAGGGCACGGATAGCGACTTTGCGCCGGAAGGCACCCTGGTCATGTCGTCTTCGGATGAGGATGCCTTGGTTGATACCTATGTCGGCCTTGAGCGGCCGGAAACCGGGGCAGCTGCCGAAGCCCCGCCGGAGGCCAGTGAGCCGATGGTGGACTTCGAGCTTGACCTGGATGCCCATAATTCACGGACGGTGGTCAATCCGCAGGCCATGATGGAGGCCGAGGAGCCCTCGTTTGCGGCCAGCACCAGTCAGGATCTGGTGGTTGATCTGGGCGAAGTGGATCCGGATTCCCTGGAATTTGACGTTCGCCTGACCGATTCCACCATTCTCGGGCAGCCCCCCGGCGTGCCGTCCTTTGATATTGGCTCGATCAACCTTGATCTGGCGGCGGAGACTCCTGCTTTTACGGAGGAGGCTCCCCAGGCCGCTCTGCCGACTTCCCTGGCGGCTCCCGAGGCTGCCGATGATTGGGCCTCTTCCGCCGCAGCGACAACGGTTGTCATGCCCGAGCCGGCGATGGAAGAAGCTGCGCCGACGGCGGGGCACGATGCCAACTGGGAAGAGGTCAATACCAAGCTTGATCTGGCCAAGGCCTACGAGGAAATGGGCGACCTGGAAGGTGCCCGCGAGCTGTTGCAGGAGGTCGTCGGTGAAGGTTCGGATGACCTTGCGGAGCAGGCAAAGAGCATCCTGAGTCGCATAGGCGGTTAAAATCGGGGGCACCGGCCCCTTGCCCTTCTTTGCACCGCACATGGCCCCGTTCAGGGGCTATGTGTTTTGCGGGCTAACGTTTGATAGGTTTTGCCTTGCATCCTGCTGCTGCCCTGCTGATCACCCTGGCTTTCATGACCACCCTGCAATGGCTGGCCTGGCCGTTGCTGCCGGTCATCGGGGGCGCTCTTCTGCTGACCGGAAAGCCGGTCATGGGGCGCTGGTGGAATTTGCTCAGGCGCTCGCGCTGGCTGCTGCTGACCCTGTGGCTGATCCTGTCCTACGGCACGCCGGGAGATGCCTGGCTGGGCCTGGCCTGGGCGCCGACCGAAGCCGGGCTGGATGATGCGTCATGGCATGTCGTGCGCCTGGCATTGATGCTGGGTGTCCTCTCCTGGTTGCTGGCCTATCTGTCCCGGGAGCAGTTGATGTGCGGATTGTGGTTTCTGCTGTCCCCGCTGATGCGTTTTGGCGTTGATGTGCGGGCAGCCGTGGTGCGTGTCTTTCTCGTTCTGCTTCATGTCGAGGCGGCTCCGCCGGCAGGAACCTGGCGCCATCTGCTGGATGAGTCCGCCATGCCGGCAGGAGGCGAAAGTGTGGTCAGCCTGGCGCTTCCCCGGTGGCAAAGCCGGGATACCGTCCTGCTGTTCGGCGTGCTGGTTTTTCTGTCTCTGGGAGTCGGCTTTTCATGAGAATCGCCCTGGCGCTGGAATACTGCGGTACGTCCTTTCGGGGATGGCAGAGCCAGAAGGGAGGCGGCACCGTGCAGGATGCCCTTGAACATGCCCTGGCCGGCATCGCTGCCCATCGCGTGGGGGTCGTCTGCGCCGGGCGTACTGATGCCGGGGTGCACGCCAGCCAGCAAGTGGTGCATTTTGAAACCTCTGCCCAGCGGCCCCTCACGGCCTGGGTGCGGGGAGTCAATAGTCATCTGCCGGAGGGCGTGGCGGTGCGCTGGGCGCAGCCGGTGAGCGATGATTTTCATGCCCGTTTCAGTGCCCGGGGCCGGCGCTATCGCTACCTCCTGCTCAATCGTCCGCAACGCCCCGGCTTGTGGCAGGGACGGGTCGGCTGGTACCACCTGCCGCTTGAGCTTTCGGCCATGCGGACAGCTGCTGCGCATCTGCTCGGGGAGCACGATTTCTCGGCTTTCCGGGCGGCGGAATGCCAGGCCAAGTCGCCGATCAAGACCCTGTGGCGGGCCGATGTCCGGCAGATCGGCCAGGTCATTGTTTTCGATTTCGAGGCCAGCGCCTTTCTGCACCACATGGTGCGCAATCTGGTCGGAAGCCTGGTCTATATCGGCAAGGGAGAGCGGACTCCGGAATGGATGGGGGAACTGCTGGCCGATCGGGACAGGCGCCGTGCTGCGCCGACCTTTTCCCCCGATGGCCTGTATTTTCGCGGGCCGATTTATGAACCGGTATGGGGCTTTCCAGAGCTGGAGGACGATCTGTTGTCAGGAGGAATACTGTGAAAACGCCGTCGCGAACCCGCATCAAGATTTGCGGACTGACCCGCGAGGCCGATGTCGATGCAGCCGTTGAAGCCGGCGCCGACGCCATCGGTTTTGTCTTCTATCCGCCCAGCCCGCGCCATGTGGCGCCGGAACGGGCCAAAGAGCTGATCCGTCGAATCCCGCCTTTTGTCCAGGTGGTAGGGCTCTTCGTCAATGAATCGGTGGCGGCAGTGCAGGCCCACTGCGAGCAGTTGCCAATCAATCTGCTGCAATTTCATGGCGACGAAGCAGCCGGCTATTGCCAATCCTTTGCCCGGCCTTACATTCGGGCGGCACGGGTAAGACCCGGACTCGATCTGGTAGAATTCGCCCGCTCGTTTCCCGAGGCCCGTGCTTTACTGCTGGACGCCTTCGTTGAGGGCTATGGCGGTGGTGGGCAGACCTTCGACTGGTCGCTGATACCGCCGCAGTTACCCTTGCCCTTGATCCTCTCCGGTGGTTTGACCGTGGAGAACGTAGGCCAAGCTGTCCGGCGTTTGCGCCCGGCGGCGGTGGATGTGTCGTCCGGTGTGGAAATGGCCAAGGGAATCAAGGATCACTCGAAAATCGCTGCCTTTGTGGCAGCAGTGCGGAAAGCCGATGAAACCATATAACCTGCCCGATGCGACTGGCCACTTTGGCCCCTACGGTGGCGTTTTCGTAGCCGAAACGCTGATCAATGCGCTGGATGAGCTGAAAGCCGCTTATGCCGAAGCGCAAGCCGATCCCGCCTTCAGGGCCGAGTACGAATACGAACTCAAGCACTACGTCGGTCGCCCGTCGCCCATCTATCACGCCCGTCGCTGGTCGGAACTGCTTGGCGGCGCCCAGATCTACCTCAAGCGGGAAGATCTCAACCATACCGGTGCCCACAAGGTGAACAACTGCATCGGCCAGGCCATGCTGGCACGCCGTATGGGCAAACCCCGGGTTATCGCCGAAACCGGCGCCGGCCAGCATGGGGTGGCGACCGCCACCGTCGCCGCCCGCTACGGCATGGAATGCGTGGTGTATATGGGCAGTGAGGATGTCAAGCGCCAGGCCGCCAACGTCTACCGCATGAAATTGCTCGGTGCCACCGTCGTGCCCGTGGAGTCCGGCTCCAAGACCCTCAAGGACGCCCTCAACGAAGCCATGCGCGATTGGGTGACCAACATCTCCAACACCTTCTACATCATCGGCACGGTGGCGGGGCCGCACCCCTATCCGATGATGGTCCGTGATTTTCAGAAGGTCATCGGCGAGGAATGTCTGACCCAGTTGCCGGAAATGGCCGGTCGTCAGCCGGATGCGGTGATTGCCGCCGTCGGCGGCGGTTCCAACGCCATGGGTATTTTCTACCCCTATATTCCGGTGGACGGGGTACGCCTGATCGGTGTCGAAGCCGCTGGTGACGGAGTCGAAACCGGGCGTCACGCCGCCTCCCTGACCGCCGGCGTGCCCGGTGTGCTGCACGGCAACCGCACCTATCTGTTGCAGAACGAGGATGGACAGATCATCGAGACGCACTCCATTTCGGCCGGCCTGGACTACCCCGGGGTCGGCCCGGAACACGCCTGGCTGAAGGATTCCGGCCGCGCCGAATACGTGCCGGTGACCGATGCCGAAGCCCTCAAAGCCTTCCACGATCTCTGCCGTCTGGAAGGGATCATTCCGGCCCTGGAGTCGAGCCACGCCCTGGCCTATGCGGCCAAGCTGGCGCCGACCCTGGACCCGGACAGGATTCTGCTGGTCAACCTCTCCGGCCGGGGTGACAAGGATATGCATACGGTCGCCGAAAAATCCGGAATCCAGTTCTGACATGTCGCGCATTCAAAAAACCTTTGACCGCCTCAAGGGCGAAGGCCGCAAGGCACTCATTCCCTTCATTACCGCCGGCGACCCCGCTGCCGAACTGACCGTTCCCCTGATGCAGGCGCTGGTCGAGGCCGGAGCCGACATCATTGAGCTGGGCGTTCCCTTTTCCGACCCCATGGCCGATGGTCCGACCATCCAGCGCGCTTCCGAGCGCGCCCTGGCCAAGGGCATGTCGATGAGGAAGGTGCTCGAGCTGGTGGCCGCTTTCCGCAGCCGCAACGCTGAAACACCGGTCGTCCTCATGGGGTATGCCAATCCGATCGAAGCCATGGGCCTGGAGAAGTTCGGCGACGCCGCCGCCAAGGCAGGTGTCGATGGCGTGCTGGTTGTCGATTACCCCCCCGAGGAGGCCACAACCTTTGGCGTTGCCATGCAGTCCCGTGGCATGGACCCCATTTTCCTGCTGGCTCCGACCTCCAGCGATTCCCGCATTGCCCAGGCGGCGAAGGTGGCGAGCGGTTACGTCTATTACGTTTCCCTGGCCGGGGTGACCGGTGCCGGCCATCTCGATATCGATACCCTGGCCCGGCGTATTCCGCAGATCCGGGAAAAAACCGGCCTGCCGGTCGGCGTCGGCTTCGGTATCCGTGATGCCGCAACGGCAGCCCGCATTGCCGCTTTTGCCGATGCCGTGGTGGTCGGCAGCCGCATTATCGAGGAGATCGAAAAATCGACTCCGGAAACGGCCTGTGCCAAAGTCGAGGCACTCGTCGCCGATATCCGTAGCGGCATGGATGGAGTCAAACCGTGAGCTGGCTGAACAAACTTCTCCCCCCCAAGATCAAGCGCGAGCAGGGGCAGCGTCGTTCCAACCTGCCGGAAGGCCTGTGGAGCAAGTGTCCGTCCTGCGAGGCAGTGCTTTACGCCACCGATCTCGAGAACAACCTGCAGGTGTGCCCCAAGTGCGGCCATCACAACCGTTTGCGCGCCCGGCAGCGCCTCGATCTGCTGCTGGATGAAGAGAGCCGCTTTGAAATCGGGGCCGAAGTGGTGCCGGTGGACAGCCTCAAATTCAAGGACAGCAAGCGCTATCCCGATCGCTTGATGGAAGCCAGCGAAGCCACCGACGAAACGGATTCCCTGGTCGTCATGCAGGGCAGCATCAAGTCGCTGCCGGTCGTGGCGGCAGCCTTCGAGTTTGAATTCATGGGCGGCTCCATGGGATCGGTGCTGGGGGAGCGCTTCGTGCGGGGGGTGCAGACGGCAGTCGAAAACCGCCAGCCCTTCCTTTGCGTGACCGCCTCGGGCGGTGCCCGTATGCAGGAAGGCTTGTTCTCCCTGATGCAGATGGCCAAGACCACGGCGGCTCTGACCAGGCTTTCCCAGATCGGCCAGCCCTTCATTTCCATTCTGACCGATCCGACCATGGGCGGCGTTTCTGCCTCCTTCGCCTTTGTCGGCGATGTGGTGATCGCCGAACCCAAGGCCCTGATCGGCTTTGCCGGCCCCCGGGTGATCGAGCAGACGGTACGGGAAACACTGCCCGAGGGCTTTCAACGCTCGGAATTTCTGTTGGAAAAAGGGGCGGTTGACCTGATCGTGGACCGCCGGGAACTGCGTGACAAGGTGGCGCAGCTGTTGTCCATTTTGCAAAAACTCCCTGCGGCCGCTTGAAAACACTGGCTGACTGGCTGGCCCACCTCGAAGGATTGCATCCCAAGGGGCAGGCCGGCATTGAACTGGGGCTGGAGCGCATTGTTCGGGTCAAGGACCGGCTCGGGCAGGTGCAGCATTGCCCGCTCATCGTGGTGGGTGGCACCAATGGCAAAGGCTCCACCTGCGCTTACCTGGAAACCATTTTCGACCGGGGCGGCTACCGGGTCGGTTGCTATACCTCGCCGCACCTGCTGGCCTACAACGAAAGAGTCCGGCTGAACGGCAAAGCGGTGAGCGATGCCCAGTTGTGCGCGGCCTTCGCCAGGGTGGAAGAGGCAAGGCAGGAGGCCGGTGAAGTGGCCCTGACCTATTTTGAATTCGGCACCCTGGCGGCCTGGGAGGTCTTCGCGGCGGAACAGGTCGAGGCGGTGATCCTCGAAGTCGGCCTGGGGGGTCGGCTCGACGCTGTCAATGCCTATGCTCCGGATCTTTCCATTGTCACCACCGTGGCCCTGGATCATACCGACTGGCTGGGACCGGACCGGGAAAGCATCGGCTTCGAAAAGGCAGGCATTTACCGGGCCGGAAAGCCGGCCCTGTGTGCCGATCCTCATCCTCCCGCTTCCCTGCTTGCCCATGCAGCCGGGATCGGCGCCGATCTGCGCCTGATCGGGCGGGATTTCGGTTTTGAGCGGGATCACGGCCCGAATAGTGAAAACCGCCTGCAATGGCGCTGGTGGTGCCGTTCCCCGCAGGCGGCCGGAGAACCCCGGCTGACCAAGCGCTCTCTGGCGTATCCCGGATTGCGCGGGGCGACGCAACTGTTCAACGCCAGCGTGGTGCTGGCCGCCCTGGATTGCCTGGCCAACAAGTTGCCGGTGAGTATGCAGGCCATCCGCACCGGACTGATCGAAACCGAATTGCCGGGACGTTTTCAGGTGTTGCCGGGTAAGCCGGCGGTGGTCCTGGATGTCGGACACAATCCGCAGGCTGTCCGGGTGCTGGCCGATAATCTGTCCACCATGGGCTTTTTCAATGAGACCCACGCCGTGGTCGGCATGTTGGCCGACAAAGATATTGTGGGGGCTCTGGAACCCCTGCGCGGAAAAATCAGCCACTGGTACACGGCGACCCTGGGCGGGCCACGGGGGACTTCTGCCGAAGCGCTGGCCGGGATCATTGCCGGGGCCGGTCTGGGCGGCATCGTCGAATGTCATGCTTCACCGGACCTGGCCATGCAGTCGGCCAAAAGTAATGCCGGTGAAAGTGATAGAATCCTCGCCTTCGGATCGTTTTACACGGTTGCCGGCGCGCTCGCAGCGCTTCGGTCAGGCCGCTGACCCATGGAAGAAACCGACGCCCAACTGCAACTGAAAAAACGCGCTCGCCGACGTCTGGTCGGAGCGGTGGCTTTTGTCGCCCTGATTGCGGTGGTGTTGCCGATGGTCATGGACCACGAACCGCGCCAGCCGGTGCAGGAAGTGGAGATCCGCATTCCCGGCCAGGACGAAAAACCTTTTGCGCCAAAATTCGCCGCCGCGCCGGTGGACAAGCCGGTGGCCAAACCAGCGGAAAAAACTGTCGAACCCAAGCCCGCTGAAAAGCCTGCCGACCCGGTCAAGACGCCGGAGGCGCTGCTTGCCGCCAAGCCGGTTGAGCCGCCGGCCAAAGCCGTAGAAAAAACGGCGGAAAAGGTGGAAAGGGTGGCAGACAAGCCATCCAGACCGGTCGAGAAAGCCGTCGACAAGGTTCCGGACAAACCGGTCGACAAGAAACCTGAAAAAACACCCGAGAAGCCCGTTGAAAAGCCGGTTGCCAAGGCCGGGGATGCCGAAGCCAAGCGCGCTGCCGCCATTCTCGCCGGTCAGTTCGGCGAACCGGCGGCCCGGGGCGGGGAACACGTCATCCTGATTGGGGCCTTCGCCAACGAAGCCAACGTCAAACAATTACGCAACAAACTCAGCGAGCAGGGGGTCAAAACCTACACCGAACCGCTTGATTCTCCCCAGGGTCACAAAACGCGCTTGCGCGCCGGCCCGTTCGCCAGCCGCGACGCGGCCGACAAGGCACTGGAGAAAATGAAGCGGATCGGGGTTTCCGGGGTGGTGACCGCCAAGTAATGGCAAGGCGGCTATGACAGTTTTTGATTATGTCGTGCTGGGCATTGTGACGGCTTCTTTGCTGCTTGGGGTATGGCGCGGGATGGTGGCCGAGTTGATTGCGCTGGCGGCCTGGTTTCTGGCTTTTTTCGCTGCCGTCGAATTTGGCAGCGAGGTGGGTGAAGCGGTGTTTGCAGGGATCGCGGATAGCGGCCTGCGGGCACTGGCGGGGTGTGCGGCGGTATTCATTGGCGTTCTGGTGGTGATGGCTCTGGTCCGCATGGCGGCCAGCGGATTGATCAAGGCGCTCGGACTGAGCTTGTCCGACCGCTTGCTGGGTCTGCTGTTCGGTATCGTCCGGGGAGGCATGATCGCCATGCTGCTGGTAGCGGTCGGGGGAATGACCTCGGCGCCTCGGCAGCGCTGGTGGCAGGAAGCGATGCTGGTGGCGCCGCTGGAAACCGCCGTTCTGGCGGTCAGCCCGTGGCTGCCGGCAGATTTGGTGCAACGGATTCGTTTTATACAGGCAGGATGATCTTATGTGCGGGATACTCGGCGTAGTTGCCACGTCACCGGTTAACCAGTTGCTGTACGACGGCCTGATGGTGCTTCAGCACCGTGGCCAGGACGCGGCGGGGATTGCTACGGCAGAGGGCAATACCTTTCATCTGCACAAGGGGCCGGGTTTGGTGCGGGATGTTTTCCGTACCCGCAACATGCGCGCCTTGCCCGGTAACTGGGGAATCGGCCATGTCCGTTATCCGACCGCCGGTTCGGCTTACAATTTTGCCGAGTCCCAGCCTTTTTACGTCAATTCGCCCTTCGGCATTGTCCTTGGCCACAACGGCAATCTGACCAATGCCGAGCAGCTAAAGGGCGAGATGTTCCGCCTGGATCGCCGCCACATCAACACCAATTCCGATTCGG
>CAZHVZ010000036.1:28060-28271 GCA_964536245.1 uncultured Rhodocyclaceae bacterium | reverse complement strand
GTCGAGCCATCCGCATTCCACCTTAGCCAAATCCGGCCAATCGTGCTGGAAGGCTTCTCGAAATACGCTGCGCCCAAGGTTGGCCAGCTCATCCGAAACACCTGCCTGCAGAGCACAGGTCTTCCAATGATCCCAGGGATACTGTCCCGGGGTGCCTGCGAAGACCGGGGCAGTCAAAACGGTGTCGCGCAGGCGAACCATATCGTGTCGG
>CAZHVZ010000036.1:24857-28050 GCA_964536245.1 uncultured Rhodocyclaceae bacterium | reverse complement strand
GGGTACGAGCGGAATCATTCAGGTCTCCAAGGAAAGAGCAGCAACGGCGATTATCTCCGAAGCTGGAATTTTAGTTGGTATGCACTCAGCGTAGAACAAAGCGGGAGGAGTTATTGGGTAGGTTCAAAGGAATAGTCGGCACGGTACTGCGACAGCATTTTGCTTCCCGCAGTGAAGATGGTTCCGCGTTTTTCGCCACCGTGACATTGGTAAGGTCCGGAGCGACCTCGACATTCTCAGACGCGGCTGGAGTGGTAGTGCGCTTTTCCATACGCGCACGCCAGCCTGGTAGGAGGGAGTAAATTGCCTGAGTGATGGCGATTCCGAAGACTGCCGCCGCCGACACCTTGCCCAGTAACACCCAGTAGTCGATGAGCGCCGGCAAAGCCATCTGCGGCACGAAGACCAGGCCGGCAAAGAACGGAAGGGTGAGCGCCACAAAATCCGTTATGGACCAGAACAGCCGTTGGATCGGATCGGAATGAAGGAGGGCTGTCCAACCCATGAGGATGAGGCAGAAGCGTTGAAGCGATGGCGTGAACCACCAGGGATTGGGGATTAACCCTCGCTCATAGCCAAGGCCCCATGCGAGTCCGAATAGTGCGGAGCAAAACATCAGGAGGAGCGTGTCGTGCCGTTCCAAGAAAGTCGCAGGGTTTTTCATTCCGGATACACATTCACTTGGGCGTGGTTGCGTTCCATCAGGGCGGCGACGCCTCGCTTGGCAGTGTCGAAATCATCCGAACCAGAGGGCGCCAGAACAAAGACTGGCGTAGGGTTGTCGCCGTCGAGAATGGCAAAGTCCGCGAGGACATGGGACGGTTCGGCATCGAACCGGAGCGGCCGAAGGATGGAGTGCCCCTCTGCAATGAGTTCGGAGGCCACCTCCGATTCCCGTGTGGTTCTGCACGGAAGGAAACTGGGGTCTGTGGGAAGAATGGCCATGTTGCTCACGGTGTAGTTGCCCTCGCGGCGACCGGGCTTGGCGATAACTAGGCACAGGGCAAATTCCGGATTGGCATTGAAGTAGGCAGAAGCCCACCGAGCTTCCATTT
Source organism: uncultured Rhodocyclaceae bacterium (assembly GCA_964536245.1). Taxonomy (GTDB): domain Bacteria; phylum Pseudomonadota; class Gammaproteobacteria; order Burkholderiales; family Rhodocyclaceae; genus CAZHVZ01. The sequence continues at coordinate 26,995 of CAZHVZ010000036.1, read as the reverse complement.
GATCCGCAGCGTCCTTGGAGACCCAGAGGCGAAGGCCTGGGAGGTGCTTGAGGACGACTTGCCAGCTATACGTGGTCAGCCGAATTTCCTTCAGGGGAGCGAGGATTAGGGCGTGTCCCTGAGCCGACTTGATCTTGGCTTCGCAGGCAGCCAGTTCATCGACGCTTCGCTCCCGCGCATACCGATCCGGTGCGTAAAAGATGGTCTCGAGAGGGGCGTCGTTCAGCAAGATCAATGGCACAGCTTCCAGTAGCTTTGCGCGCACACTGGACCAGGTGCGGGGCTCCGCGCCGATCTGTACCCGGTTGAGATCCGCTTGCTCGATCAGGAGATCGAGAAGCCCGTCGATGCTGAGTTGGGTTTGCGGGGCTGCTTGGCGCTCGCGGCGATCAAGGTTTATGGCAAGCTGGAGCATACCGTCTGCCCGTTCAATGATGGCGCCGGCTGCGTACGCATGGGCGCCGGACAGCAATGTGTTGTCCTCTACGGACGCACAACCGTCGGCATGCAGGAAGCCTGTTCCTGGCATCCTGGAAAGGTAATAGACCTGCCCCCGGCGACCGACATACATCTCGACGCCACCCGGTCGGCACAAGCAGCGGGGGCGACGCTCGGTGCCATGACAGTCCTTGAGGATGGTTTGCCCAGCGCGCGTTGATACCAGCCACTCAGCAGTGTGAATGCCGGTACCGATTGCAATGCGCTGGGTCTGAGGGTTCATCCGGGAGGCCTGCGTTCAGAAAGAAGCGACACGACATTGGTCGGAAGGTCCGCAAGGACGCGGAAGCGGTTCGTGGCTTCCTCGTAGTTCGTCCATTGGAGAAGGTCTTGAAGACCGTACCGGTTTAGCGGACCGGAAAGGATCCCGTTGCCATCGGCGAGATAGTTGGGGGAAATCGCAATCAACCTGCGCGGCTGCATGCTGCACACAGAATAAGAGCCGTCCCTTCGCAAAAGAACGGCGTGTTCATCAGGGCCGGTTTGGTGGTGCATTACGAAGTCATACTCGGGTAACGAGTTAATCACTCTTTTCATTATTTTTGGCTGCTGGAGACTTCATCCGTGGGCGTTCTCGGCGGTTCCACAGATTCCTTGCGTCATCCGCCGTAGCGGCGAGCTTGGTCGTCAGTTGGCATTGGCCACAGGTAACGCGATGGCCGTTCTCTTCGGTAATCAGTTCGCCGTCACAGCCGCAGCACGGGCAGGCACGAATTCTGGCGTCGCCGGGGCGGACAGGGGCTGTTGCGGCGAGGCGATCAAATTCCTCGGGGGACAGCTGCAGTGCTTCACAGGCGTACTGACGGAAGAACACCTTGAGGCCTGGTGCGGAGAATCGCTGCCAGATGGAGGAGGCGACAGCCAGAGACTTGGCTCGCGCCTCGGGAATCTTCGCCCCGCGCGTGATCTCGCCGATCAGGTAAGAGGTGAGCGTTGGCGCCTGGTCGAGCACTTCCTTGAATGCATCGGTGCCGTACTTGCGGACGTAGCTGTCGGGGTCTTCCTCAGCCGGCAGGCGGCAAAGGCGGATTTCATGGCGATCACTGGCCAGCGGCACCAGCATTTCGGCAGCCCGCCAAGTGGCTTTCAACCCGGCGCCATCACCATCGAAGCAGAAGAACACCCGATCCGCTACGGACAGCACAAGTTCGGCTTGGGTATCGGTCAGGGCAGTGCCACAGGTCGAGACGATGTGTTCGATGCCTGCCTGGGCGGGGGTGATGACATCGAAGAAGCCTTCGCAAACGATAATCGCGCGCTTCATGCGGATCGCCTGCTTGGCCTGCTGCATACCGAAGAGAACACTGCCCTTGGTGTAAAGCTCAGTCTCGGCCGTGTTGAGATACTTCGGGCCATCGTCACCAACCCGCCGGCCGCCAAAGGCGATCACGTCGCCGCTATCGCTGCGGATCGGGAAGAGCACTCGGTTGCGGAAGAAGTCGTAGCACCCCTTCTTCTCCCTTTTCGGGGTGGCAAGGCCGGCCGCGATTAAAGGTTCCCACCGGAAGGTGCGGTCATTGGTGAGGGTGCCCCAGGCTTCCGGAGCGAATCCGATTCCGTAACGGATGATCGTGTCGTCGTCGATCCCTCGTTCATTCAGCACGCTCACCTGTTCGGCATTACCCGTGCCAGCAACATCC
>CAZHVZ010000036.1:20753-24847 GCA_964536245.1 uncultured Rhodocyclaceae bacterium | reverse complement strand
GACCACTACATCACGATTCTCCAGTATCTCTGGGTCACCTGCGAACTGCCCGGCAACTCGGATGAGGCGCTGCGTGAAGTGCTCACGATCGAGCGTGAAGTGCGTCACGTCCTGTTCGCCATCACCCGCGCCAGCAACATCCACTACAACAATGTTCGCCGCATCTGTAATGGCGTGGTGGAGCGCCGCCGGGCGGAGCGCCAGGCGCAGGCCGAGCGTGATCGCAAGCGCGAGGCGGCCCGCAAGGCCAAGCATGAGGAAGCCGAAGCCAAGCGCCAGGCCGAAATCACCCGCCGGCGCGAGGAAAAGCGCCAGCGTCGTGAGTCCGAACGGAAGCAGGCCCTCGAAGTCGCTCAGAACGACATGGACACTCTGGCGGTCGCCAACGCCTGATCCCGATACATGAGTCATGGCGGACACACTCAATGGGGCACAGCACAGAGCCGTAGTGGCAGAGGAATCCATCCTCTGCTGCGCCTGCCCAGGCAGCGGCAAGACCAAGGTGTTGGTCACCAAGGTCCGCCACATCCTGAAGACACGCCGCGACCCGTGGATCGTCATGACCACCTTCAGCCGCGACGCCGCTGACGAAATGATGGAGCGCATTTCCGGCTCCAAGGACAAGGGCAAGAAGGATGCGCCGCCCCCTCTCACGCAAGAGCAACTGAAGCGGATCACCATCGGCACCTTCCACTCGCTGGCCATGCGGCAGTTGAAGGAGATCGGAAAGGTCGGGAAGATCCTCTCCGACATCGAGGCTCGCCACCTCATCAACCGCGCTTTGCACGACGCCGGCTCCGAGCTGTCCATTGACGACGCTGATGCCATCATCGCCCGCTGCAAGTCCGATCCCCAGTTCGCCAAGGACAACCCCGATCACGCCCGCTTGACCAAGGCCTACCGGAAGCTACAGCTGGCGAGCAACGCCCAGGACTTCACCGATCTCATCCTGCTGGCCAACAAGTTCATGGCAGAAGGGAAGCTGAAACCGATCAAGGCAACGCATCTATTGAGCGACGAGACGCAGGACATCGACCAGATGCAGTACGACTGGCTGATGCACCACGTCGCCCAAGGGGCGGTGCTGACTGCTGTCGGCGATGATGATCAGTCCATCTATGGTTTCCGCCGCAGTTTGGGCTACAAGGGCATGATGGACATCGTGTCGGCAAACCGTGCCAACTCGTTTCCGTATGCCTCAGCTGCGGCTAGGAAACGGTCGCGCCACACGGTTGATCCCATCCGGCGCATTTCCTCCCGCTGCCTGTCCTTGGCCTTGTTTTCCTCAATCCGCCGAGCCTCGGCATTTTGCTCCACGCGCTTTCGGTTCACCTCGGACTTGGCATCCAACTCGAGGCTCGCCGTCAGTGGGTGGAAAAGCCACCGCTTGCTGGCTGTTTCATGGACAACAAGGTGGGTAAACTCTTTTTCCGTAACCTTGCCACCCATGCGGGAAATGTCGATCTCGAGCGCAGGAATATTGCTTTCCCTGAGCCTCACCAAGCGTTCCTCGGTGATGGTATTTGAGACTGTAATTTCGATGATCAACAGCCCAGGCGGAAACCACTTCCCAGCCTTCGCATGCGCCAGCACATCCGGCCGGATTCGCCCCATGTGCTTTTCCAGGGTGACCTGCTCCAGCTCGACCATCTCGCTGAAAACGTGGCGGGTTGCCATGATCGGCGTCCCCAAGGGACCTCTTACTTCGACGGAAGCGGAGAGGGTCGGCAGGTTGATCTTTCGTTCGCGCTCAAGGATCTCTTTCGCCTTCAGGTGAAGCAGCGTTTCGCGCCGTTCATCGTTGCTCAACCCATCTGGTAGATCTGTTGCGTCGAGCCAGTCCAGGGCGTCGATCGCCTTGGATTGGGCGAGGCCCAACGCAGCCTGGTGAAGTTCCGCGTCGTCCCAATGAGCGCACCAGACAGCGCCTTCCGCGAGAATGACCAGGCGCCGGCGCAATTCCTCGGGGGACATAGCCGCGATTTCCGGGTCCGTGATAGACAGGATAATGGTGGGGGTTAGCGCAACCCCTTCGCCGGCAACATTCCGCACCGAGACACTGCCATCGAGCAGCACCCGAATCTGCCGGCCATCATCGAGCGTCAGCATGGCGGCCGCCCGATCGTTGAAGCTGAAATCTGCTACCCGGACTGTCTGCCCAGGGGCTTCGACCCAGGCCTCATGGTAGTGACCGGATAGTCCGGCCACCTTAGCGGACATTCGCCGCCGGGGAAGCTGAAGCAGACCGTCCTTGCGCAACAGTTCGAGCGCGGCAGAGCGTGCGGAGAGCACAAGGCAATCATCCTTCGCTGCACCATCTGGATGGCGAAAGTGGGGGCGGCGCTTGTAGGCCACCTTCCCAGCATTGACTGCCAACAGGGGCAGGCCGCAGCTGTAACACTCGCACTTACACGCGGCCCCCGTTTGCTCCCGGGCGAGTTCGCCTATGTAGCGGGGCTCCCCCGTCACCTGGTCGCGCGCCCAAGCCATCACCAGGTCATTAATTATTGATGGGCGAGTCTCACCAGCAGACGAAGTAACAGTCCATTCGGGATGTTCAACTTTCGCGTCTGTGCCAGCCGCACCGGATGGGGCGGGGAGAGTGGGTTCGGGCAAGTCCGTCGGCATAGTGGCGGAGGTTACACACCGGCACCGGTGTTCGCAATGCTCAGCCCAGAATGTCGGGGTACTGCGCTCAGAACAGAGTTCCTTGGGGCAACGCAGGCTCTACGTCAGCTTCAACTGCCACAGCAACGGATGCGGCCACAGCAACCGATGCGGCCACGGTGAGCACTTCGGCCACGGTCGCCTGGCTTCCAAGCTGCGCCAGAAACTCCTCTTCGTCCCAGATGGGGACAGAGAGGGTGCGTGCCTTGTCGAGCTTCGTGCCAGCAGCCTCGCCGGCGACGACAGCAAAGGTCTTCTTGGACACACTGCCTGCCAGACCCTACTCATCCAGTTCAACCACTACGACGAGGACTTGGTAGACATCAAACCTATACAGTCTCTTCAGAAGGCAGCGACAGCCAACCAGGCCACCGGTTGCATCGCCATCACATTCGGAAAATTCACGGCCAACGCGATTGACTGGGCCCGCCGCAAGGAAGTAAACCTGCTGGACATCGAGGACGTCATTAAGATGTCCTGTCGGCTAACTGGCAAATCCCTTGAGGAGGCACACCCAGAACCGGCGCCAATAGTCCAGGAAGAACAGCAGCACGAAATTCAGGACGTCCAGCATGGACATCACCGTTTCCTGATCATCGACTTTGCAGGGTTGGATCACGGCCTAGCCCACCTTACCGAAATCCTGATCCAGCACCCCGCTTACCAGGTACTCGCATCCACGTTGCCTATTGATAAGACCATCGATGCCGTCCGTGAAGGATTGCAAGAGTGTGGAAACCGCCTTGAAGGCCAGATTGAATCGAGGCCAGAAGGTAGGTACTTCGCTATCCAGAAGCATCTTGCCAGTTCGCCAGATAGCAAGCACGCAACGTGGTTGGCGCTCGATTCCGAGCCACGCCAATTCCCCGAGGGATGCAGTGAACTGATCGCAGTTAATCGAGCCTTTGGCTTTGACGCGTCAGCTGCCCAGCGCCTAGTCGATGCAATGCTTCTTGTTGATCGACGCCGCAAAGTTTCTTGATCAAACAGCGGGGAACCTAGTGCCTCGCTGAAGTGCTGACCCCGGCGGACTCAGCCTCGAAGCTAAGTAGAGTTGCGATACGATCTTCAACCCACGCTGATTTGTTCTCCACTGCATCAGGAACGTCCAGGGCAACCTCGCGCACAAAACTGCTGACAGCTTTTGGGTTGCCCTTTACCTCAAGGATCTGGGCCACGATGGTTTTCTGAATGGTAATCGAAGTTCGCTGACCAGCGATATTCACGGTAAAGCGATCATTCTGCTTCCGTGATTTCCGGGCAGGCTTTAGTCCCGCATTTGCAAGAGCTTGTGCGACGGATTCTTGAATGATCTGAGTAAGGTCAGGTGGTTCGAGGGCTTCCCTGGGGCAACCCAAAATCTTTGAAACCTTCGGAAGGTACGACCGAGCAAATGCACCAATGGCCTCGTCGTCCGCGCCTGATTC
>CAZHVZ010000036.1:17064-20743 GCA_964536245.1 uncultured Rhodocyclaceae bacterium | reverse complement strand
CATCGCGCAAGTATAGCCTGCACCCCTTCACTCGCATATCAATTATCCGATACGCCCCGCCACATTCAGCGAACATGCATCGCTTTTTCGATACGCTTTCTAGCCTTGCGTATTGTTCGTATCGGCGTCTTAGTATGCGGTGTATCCATAGACTTTCATGTGAAATTGCACAAGTTTTAAGCAAATAAGGGCCATAACGGCGACAAAAGGGACCATATATCCCTAAATTCTCGCTTCCGTGATCCGTTGCGGACAACGAACTCCGATACTTCTCCTTACGATCAATGCCGGCGTCACGATATGATCAACAATGAATCAATGGGTTATGGTCTTTGCCGTACCTGGCGGCGCTCTGCGCATACCAATAAACCAATACGCACGGGAAAGTCTACGGACACTCTGCATACTCAGAGTCGGCAGAAATCGAACTTCTATGGACGGATGGCATACTCGCGCATAGAAAATTAAGTCTATGGCAGAATCGCCACCCATGGTGCCATAGAACCCTTCTCCTTGTGACCGAACCCATAATCCACACTGTCAACCACGACGACCCAGATTTCGATATGCGCAGGCATAAACCTGAGCAACGCGACCTGGATCTGATGCTTCCTGAATCTCTCCAGAAGGTTCGTCGGGAAGTTGCGGCCATACATGCGGTTCCGTCAAACCCGGACAGCTCCCAGAGCCTAAACAATCGCCGACTCTTCGACGCATTGATCATGGTCGCTCAAATGTACTTCAACGAGCGAGGCCGCGAATACACCCAACGAGCAATGGACGAACGAATCTCCCCTCTCTTTGAGATTCGTATATCCGAGTTGGCCAAGATGGCCGAGATACCAGGCAAAAACTTTGAACGGCTCCATCAAGAGATTGACCAGCTCTACGATTGGTCCTTCGACTGGCATATCGTTGGTGGATCCGGGGAGGTCGTCTGGGCGAATAAGGCACGGCTTCTCTCTTCGCGGGGAATTGGCATGGGGTTCAAGCGAGGATTGATCCGCTTCGCGATGGATCCAGGCATGCTGGCCATCATTCTCGAACCGAATCTGTGGGCATCCCTCGCTCTTCAAGCAACCGGTGGCCTGGGTACCGCGGCCTCTTACAGCCTCTTCCAAACCTGCTGGCGCTACATCGACGGTTCTGAGAAAGAAACCCCTGCCCTCCCTACACAAATCTGGGTGGAATTACTTGTTGGGAAAAACCGATATATCCGTGAGGAAGGCGGGAAAGTAACGATCAACTACGGTGACTTCAAGAGACGTGTGCTTCTGGATGCCATTCAGCGAGTCAACGATATCCCCGCACTGACCTACGAGCTTGAGTTGAAAGAATATCGTCAAGGTAACCGCGTATGTCGGCTGCAATTCAAATTTCTTCCTAAGCAAGCGACGCTCGTTCTGCCGTTGAGCTGGCCCGACAAGATTCTCAGTGTCCTAAATGGACTCGGATTCAGTGAAAAGGAGCTATCGGATATTAGCCAGGCATACTCAGTCGAAGTTGTTGGTGAGGGCATCGACAGATTGAAGGCAACCGAAGAAAAGCTAAGCACGCAGAGTAAGACAATATCCGAACCAAAGCCTTATTTCCTTCGGCTCCTTCGCGCAATGGTCGCCGGCGAGAATGAGATCGACCACGAGCGAATTGAAGCCGAGATCCGTCAGGAAAGTGCTCAGAAAGCAGCAGATGAACGCGAACGAAAGGTGCTAGCAGGGTTTGAGGAGCATCGCCGGCGCCGGTTCCGTGGCTGGTTGTTGTCACTGAGCTCTGCAGAAAGAAACAAGCTGGTTAGTGAATTCCGGAAACACAACGGATCGAATCCTGCGGCAGCAGACATGGAACAAAAGCTTGAGGCTGACGACCGTGCCACTTTTGGCTCGCTGAGAGAATGGCTCGAAAAGCACAGGCCGTCACTGATTGATAAGTTTTTCGAGAATCCCGAGGACAAGAACATCCAGGCATGGATGGCATGGAGGTTGTCAGGCGATGACGCAATCCCAGGCTAGTCCACGTCAAACCCGAGTTCATGAAGCTGGCTTGCAATCTTTCGGAATTTTGCATCCAGGGCTACGAATCGCTGCAGGAGTTGGTCATGCCTAGCCTTCCACAGAATTCCGTCACCAGTCTCAACGGGCAGAACCTTCTGCCGCTCAGCTTCCATAACTCCATTGGGCATGGCGCCCTGCCCTGCTTTCACCATCTGTCGAAGATCGTCAACGCCCTGCAGCAACATGCGTTGAGAGTCCTGGTGTCCTGCAATCAGCTTATCGACATCTGCACGGGCAACTTCAAGGGAAGATTTCAGAACTCCATTCTCGGCCGCCAGAATCTGCTCACGTGCCACGCTGGCATTTATCGCTTCTTCGAGAGCAACAATTTTTTGGTAAGGGTTCAGCGTATCTTGCCCAAAGAGAGATGCAGGAGTCGGTTTGTCGGCATTTGCAAGTTCATCAAGGACGGTGCTGGCAGAGCCTCCACCAGCTTCATCCAAAATAGCGCGGACAGAACAAGACAAGCCCTTGAGCCTGCGGCGGGCGATAGCTTCCCTAATTTTTTCCCGATAGGAATGTTTAGTGCGCTTCTTAGGCGGGGGGGCTTGGTCACTCATAGTAACGCTATAGTAACAGTCGATACCAAACCATTCCGAACATTTAATTTCGGACCGTGGAACAAGCGGTTTTCCGTGAAACAAGGGCAGTCTAAAACCGACTTAAACCCTTCCCGGAGAAGGAAAAACGATACCTCTGATATTGCTGTAGAAAATCCCGTGGAACACCGTGATTTTGCCCTTTTTTTGGCATCGCAGACCCATGAAAATTTTCAATCGCTCGCTCATTATCGTAACGCCATAGCGGGCTATTCGCAACAACAGCTTGCGCCATCCAATAGCTCCATTATGGACGCGCAATTTGGACAAAAAAGAAGATCGCAGAGTCCATTCCTACATCTAAGGCCGCATTTTGGGCGATGTTTCGCCGTTGTGGTTTTCAGGGTGTCGACCATACTTGCGCGATTTGGATCTACCGACCTTATGACGGCAAGGAACTTTGTGCAAAAACACAGGGGCGGATGTGGTTACATAGCAACGGTTGGTAGGGTAAATAGGTTCAATTCGGTATTTACCCTACCAAATACCCTTGACAAACAAACACCCGTATCCGAATAATGCGCAAAAGCCACCTTAAGGACGAATTGATATGAGCGAACTTAGACCTACCTATGCCTTCGTTGCCAACGTCGAACACAGACTGAAGTCTGCTGCGGCCTTGCTTGGCGTGTCCGAGAACACCCTCCGCACCACTCTCGCAGAGAGCGGTATCGAGGTTCGCCGAGCCAACCACGACAACCCCAGCGCACCGGCAGTTCGTCTCTTTGACCTTCCCACGATCTTTCAGATTGCCGACTACCGTCGCTCAAAGAAACTCACAAAGGGTCCTGAAGGCAAGAAACCCATCGTGATTGCCATCGAGATCATCAAGGGTGGCACAGGGAAGACCACCACTGCAGCTGAAGTTGCTGTTCAACTCCAACTGCAAGGTTTGAAGGTATTGGGAATCGACATCGATATCCAAGCCAATTTCACTCAGCTCATGGGCTACGAAGCCGACCTGACCGATGATGAGGCGGCGTCTTATGGTCTTACTACCGAAGCAATCGTCGATGGCACATTCGCCAC
>CAZHVZ010000036.1:10785-17054 GCA_964536245.1 uncultured Rhodocyclaceae bacterium | reverse complement strand
AATGGCCGACCGGTAGATGCCACGAAAATCATCAAATACCCGTTCGGCCCTTGTGGCCCGGCAATTATTCCGGCCGATACATTCTTCTCCGATCTCGAACACGACATCTCCAAGAGCGGCGGCAAACGTGAACTGGTGTTCCAGAAATTCTTCAAGGAATCCATTGCGGGCAATGTGCCTGGGCTGAATGTTGCTGATTTCGATGTTGTTCTTTTTGACTGCCCGCCGAACATCAGCTTCGTTGCAACTAATGCCCTGGCCAGCGCAGATATCGTTATTGCCCCAGTCAAGATGGAATCCTTCTCTGTAAAAGGTCTTTCACGCCTCATCGGCGAGATCCATACACTGAAGACCGAATACGGCAACGAGGTTAAGGATCCCGAATTGGTCATCCTTCCGACCTACTACTCCACGAATCTTCCGCGCGTTGGACGCATGCAGGAGAAGTTGTCCCAATACCGCGCGAACACTTCCCCAGTTTCCATTAGCCAGAGCGAAGAGTTTCCAAAATCGACTGATAACTACATGCCTCTGACTGTCATCAAGCCGACCTGCCAACCAGTCAAGGAATATCGCATGTTTGTCGATCATCTGATCAAGAAGATCACCGAAGTTTCCAAGGCTCGAGCAGGTTAAAGGTAGGTACTAGCGATGAAACAACGGACCATCAGAAAACCGGATATGCCCCTACAAGGGCTGAATCCGGTACCCGCGCCAGCAACTACCATTCCGGACCCTCAGTCTCCCTCAACTCCCGCCATCCCTGCGTATCAAACGGCCCATCAACCACAGGTCCAGAATACTTCTGAACAATTCAACCTGGTTGGGGATCAGCAAGTAATCTCGATTCCGGTCGGCAAACTGCGTGTTTCACCCTTCAATGCTCGCAAAATCCGTCCTCCAAAGCGGATCTCCAAAATCGCGGAGAGCATGAAAAAGGAAGGCCAAATCGACCCCCTATACGTCTATCCTGGCGTTGGCGCTGATTCTGGTTATTTCATGGTCCTCGGAGGGGAAACGAGACGCCTTGCTGCTCTTCAGAACTCCACGCCGACCCTGCGGGCGATTGTTGATACCAGCGTAGACCCTAATGAGGGTCTTGCCTTGACCAAGTTGTCTGGAATCCTGAATGATTCTGCTGATGAAACTCCACTCGACAAAGGCCTCTGCGCCATCGAGTTGGTTGAAAAGGGTTACACCCAAGTCCTGATAGCAGATGCACTCGATCTGGATAGCCACACGACCGTCCAGCGTCTAATCAAGCTAGCCTCACTGCCAAAGCGCTTCATTGATCTCGGCCAAGACTATTCTGACAAGTTTTCTGCAACGCTTGGCGCGCTGATTAATCAGGCAATTGAAAAGCACAGTGAGGATTTCGCTTTTGCTCTCCTTGAAGGCGCCCTCCTCCGCAATCTGACACATAAGAAAATTGAGAACGCCATCAAGGCAGGGCCTGACGACAAAGATAGCGGCAGTGAGCGCGGAAAACGACTTCGACGTGATGGTGGTTTTGATATTCCAGCCCCTGGCGCCCCTGGCGGTCGCTATGACGTCTACAAATCGAAGACGCCTGGCCTGAAGGTATTGAAGATGCAAATTGAAGTACCAGACGAATTGGCTAAAGACCTCAACGACGAACTTTCTGCCTTACTGCAACGCTTCATCGAAACAGCTAAGTCACAACAGTAACAGTCATTAACAAATATTAATGAACGCCATATCGACACCGCAGCCCCTTTATTTGATGCCCGCAAGGGTCTCGGGTGGGGTTGCTCACCGTCCGCCTTTGCGTTGCACGTTAACGTGCAAACAACCAGCACGTTATGAATTGCACGTTAACGCGCAAAACGCCTCACCCCATTCCACTCAGTGTGCTCTGCACGTTGACGTGCAATCGACCACTAACCCGACGGTTAAGCGATTGCACGTCAACGTTCAAAGTACATTCAGCCACGAAACTCACACGCTGCACGTTAACGAGCAAAGAGTGGTTGATCACGCAATGCCGGGTTTGCACGTCAACGTGCAAAAAACCAAGCCCCTGCCCTGCTTGCACGTTAACGTGCAAAAAGGACTTCCACAACAGGGCGCAAGTCTGGGTATCGCGCCCCAAGTCACCGGGGTTGCACAAATTTACGGATTGCACGTTAACGTGCAAAGGATTAATTGGACAAAATGGTCAGAGTTACCAACATTGACCCCACCCTTGAATGAAGGTTCAGACAAAGACTTAGGCCCAGGCAAACACCTGGGCCTAAGTCTTTTTGGAGTACGGAAATGATGTGAATGAATTTGCGCAAAGCCAACGGTAAGTTGAAGCGGCAATTTCGATGATCTGAAGGCTAAAAAGGTAACGCCCCAAAGCGGCAACTTTGAGGCGTTGGGGTGAGAGATCTGTTGAGGACTCCCGATCAGACAATCGGAATCCTAAACACCCTCTTCCCCTAAGTCAATCAAATTTGAATCGGCTACAAAGCCGAGGGGGTTAATCATGCCAACTGTTTACACAGAGGTTGGAAAGAGAAGTGCTGTTTCTATAAAAACAAATAGACACTCACAGAATAGGCGGCGCTCCGGCGTAGCTGTCCCTGCTTGCTTCAGAAACAGGCCATCTCCAGTTAGAGTGGCTATCTACCGTGTTTGGGAAAGATCAGCCGACTTTGGTTTCACTAGGGCAACTACGCGCGTCCTCCAGGCAATCATTGCTGCAGGAGTATCAGCGCATGCCCCATTCGCACCAGTATTTGCAAAGAAAGCAACTCTCGCCAAACTGGCTGACTGCAGCGAAGTTACGGTCTATCGTGCGTTAAACCAGCTCGAAAAGGAGGGATGGATAAATCGCGAACATCAAGAACGATTGGATGATGGACTTCTCGATGTTGGAAACATCCAGATCACAGAAAAGTTAGCACTTCTACTGGGATTTATTGACTGTGCTAATCCTGAATTACCCGGTATTGATGACAACAACGAGGATCAATTGATCGATGATCCCTTTCGTGTCCGCAAATCCGGACCCGAACCGGAGTGCGCATATATTGAGTCTCCTCATGATGTAAATGCAGAGGATTCCCCTTCATTACAACCCGTTGAGAACCCTGAGAACGACTGTGTTGGCATGCAAATGAAAGACGGTTTGCAAGACGGTTCCATATATAGGGGTGAACAAAAGGTTTATCCAAAAGCTTCAGTTAACAACCAGTCCACGCGCAGCCAGTTTGTTCGGATGGATGGAAGGTCAGTGGCGCAGGAACTGGTTTGGTTGATTACAGAAAAGAGGCTGACCTACGGCCAATTATTCAAATTGCAGAACATGGCTAAGCAGGTTCCAGGACAACAACTTTCCGATTTTGTCAGCTACAGAAGCGAAAGACTTAAACAACTAGCAACAACTAATGACTGTTATCGTTATCTCAAAAAATTCATCGACGACGGCATTGATGCTCGTTATCTCTGCTCGCAAAGGGCAAAACAGCAACATCGCATGAAGCGCAGCTCTCAGCGAAAACAGCTTGAAGACGCCGTGTATATCTGGGCGAAGGCTTTTGATGGTCGTACCTTGATAAGCAAAACAACCGGCAAGCAGTACTTGATCCATGCTCAAAGCGGAACCATCGAATTGGTTTGTGATGGCGTTCCAAAAAATTCTTCGATGAAGCTGGATCGTCGATTTATGCGAGCAGTCCAGGCCGGGAAACTTACCCCTCTAACGGTGCAACAAGTAAAGGTTGTCATCGCGGAAAAGCCAATCTCTTGTCAGCGTACCGAAGATGAGTATCAACGGGCAGAAAGCTCGATCGCTACTATGAAAGCCATGCTGGCGAAGTCATCCCACAAATTCCATGCAGTGAAATAGAGAAGCAGGGAAGGGGCTTGACAGAGGAATAGGACAAATCGCAAAATGCGAACATTGCCTGAAGTATAGGCACCAGTTTTTTTGGCTCAGACGTGCTTCATTGTCGGGCTGCAGGTTTTTCGGGTGACCGAGAACGCTAGCAGAGCAGCGATAAGCTCCGCTTACATCTGGCTCATTAACTTGAGCTAGGTACCTGCAACCCTTTGGGGACTCATACTCCCCAACGGGGCTTATGACGTCCTCAGATATACGAGGTACGTCATGAGTAGTGCAGTCTCTCAAGGGGCGTCTAGCACCCTTGTTGCCGCGCCACACCCAGGAACGCAAGTTCTCTTCCGGTGGGCAAAATGGCAAACCCAGCACCGCTGTATGAGGGCCATTCGGATTGGTGTTTTCCGCAAGGACTACGCACGTCTGGTGGTTTACCAATACGGCAATTCCCTGTGTGGTGTCCTGAAAGTGGCAGATTCAAAGCCGAAGATCAGGGACTTTCGCGAGTGGCGTCAGCCGTTCAACAAGGTCAAGGGTAAGCTGGTTCAACGCGGTTGGGTCCTGGTCCGCGAGACCGAGGAGGTGAGTCATGTTGCTCACTGACTTCGATCTGTTCGGCTATCCGCCCATTTTCAGGGGCGGCCATTGGCTCGGCAATCGTGAAAAGACGCCGAAAAAGGAGTTTGGACGTAGAAATGGACATTGAACCCACCTAATAGGGGGCTTAGACGGACGCTGCAGGCAAACTGCCTCACCGGCGGGCGCCGCGGCGCTCTGCAATCAGGTCGCGCAAGGCCTTGCTATGTAAGGCCATCAGAACCACTCGCTGGCGATCCGTGAGTTCGGGATCGCTGCACATGGTTTCAAGCAGGCGGGCCTGAACCCAGATCATGAGTTCTCACTGGTGTTGACCAGCAAACATCGAGCAACTGACAACCCCGGCATAGAGATAATGGAAATATCATCAGGCTGGCATTGGCCATGAGCCGACGGCCACAAACTTATGGAATGCGACCGGAATGCAAGCGCTTACTGTCATTCGGTTCGATTCAGTAAGTTCTAGGCCGCGCTCTGCCGGTGGAAGATAGCGAGTCTCATTGCTCCTCGGTGGAATGAACACTAGTAGAGCGAGTTGTACGCGATTAATTCACAGTGCTGGTACTGCGCGCGGTACAGCAACGGGTTGCAATTGGCGAATTGCCTGCGTCTTCGTCCCATTCAATCGAACTTGGGGAACATGCCTGCCTCACTGTTGCCTAATTTTTCTTCAGAAAAGCTGCCCTGATGTTGTGTGGGGTGATGACGCTTGCTGCCTGAAGGAATACAACATGACGCTGCCCAAAATGCCCCTTTCCGATTTTATCCGTGCCAACATGGAAGCCATTCTTTCCGATTGGGAAGAGTTTGCGGGTGGAATTCTTGCCGCACGGCATCTTGATGCCGCGGAAGCCCGCGATCATGCAAAAGGGATGATTGAAGCGATTGCCGCTGATCTTGACAGGTTGCAATCGCCGGAAGAACAGACAAAAAAATCGAAAGGCCGAGCACCGCGCCACAGGAAGGAAAGTCAGGCTATGCGCCACGGTACTGAGCGTGGTGCAACAGGCTTTCACATCAACGAGGAAATAGCCGAGTTTCGGGCACTAAGAGCCTGTGTGATGCGCTTATGGAGCGCGTATTCAGCAGAAAATAGTGATGCTTCAGAAGACATCCTGCGCTTTAACGAAGCCATCGATCAAGCGTTGGCTGAGTCGGTCGCGAGTTTTGCCGCCGAAAAGGAGCTTCGTGCTAATCAATTTGAGACGCTGCTCACGCACTCGCCGGATTTTCATTACATTTTTGGGCTCGACGGCCGCTTTATTTTTGCGAATCAAGCCTTGGCCAACTATCACAGCATGTCGTTGAACGATATTCTCGGGAAAAATTTGTCTGATCTGGGGTCTCCCTTCGCGGCCGGGTTTCAGCAACATCTTAATCAAGTCATTGCTACAAAGGCTCCCTATCGGGGAGATGAGTCGCAAAACTTTCCCGACGGTCACACCGATACCTTCGACGGCATTCTAGTTCCGGTATTGAATGCAGATGGCGAAGTCGAAGCGGTGGCTGGTACGGCGCGTGAGATCAGCGAACGCAAGCAACTCGAAACCGAGTTGCTTGAAGAGAGAGAGTTGTCTGACGCGATTATCGAAAGTGCGCCCGGCGGCTTTTTCATGCTCGACCAGCAGAACTGTTTGGTTCGCTGGAACCAGTATTTACGCGATGAAACGGGGCTGACCGACGCACAATTGCGCAGCAGGGGCATCCTGTTATCGATCATTGAGGAGGATCGGCCACTGGCCGCTGCTAAACTTCTCTCCGCCTTCGCCACCGGCTACGCCCGCATGGAAGTTCGCGTACACACGCATAGTCAAGGGGTCAGGCA
>CAZHVZ010000036.1:10295-10775 GCA_964536245.1 uncultured Rhodocyclaceae bacterium | reverse complement strand
GAAGACAATGCGCCGCTTCATACGGAATAAAGCATCCTATCTGGCGGTCTTTGGCATCGACATCACCGAAAGTAAGCAAAGCGCCCAGGCGCTCGTTAAGGAAAAGGCTTTTTCCGATTCGCTAATCGAGGGCGTGTCAGGCGCCTTCTGCGTCCTCAATCAGGAAGGCAACTTTTATCGCTGGAACAGCTACCTGAACCGTCTGAGCGGTTTGTCCGACGCCCAACTGTTTCAGCGCCCTTGGTTACTGAGCATTCTTGATGAGGACCAACTACGGGCGGCCACAATTATGCACGAGGCCATGGAACGCGGCTGCGCCGGGGCCGAGTTACGCCTCCTTACTGCGGATCGAGGTATCCGACCGTATTACCTGACCCTGCGGCGCTTTCTGGCAGGCGATAAGGCGTATCTGGCGGGTGTTGGGAGCGACATTACGGAGTGGCAAGAGAAAATGGCGACGCTTGAACACGAGGCGTGGAC
>CAZHVZ010000036.1:9870-10285 GCA_964536245.1 uncultured Rhodocyclaceae bacterium | reverse complement strand
TCCGTTGCCTCAGATTGACAATCGCGGACATTTCCTAAAAATAGCCGAGAAGGAGTTCGCACGCTGCCGCCGCTATGGTCACCCGGTCTCCGTCTGGATGCTGGATATCGACCACTTTAAGGTGGTCAACGACACCTACGGACATCCTGCCGGAGATGTCACTTTGCAGTCCATGGTGAATATCAGTCAACACACCCTGCGCGGCTGGGACCTTCTGGGGAGAATGGGGGGTGAAGAATTTGCGGTACTGCTCCCGGAAACCGAAACCGAGCAATCATTGCAGGTCGCTGAACGCCTGCGCCACGCAGTTGCCACGGCGACCGTGTCGCCTGAGAGTGGGAAGCAGGCGCGCATCACCGTGTCCATCGGCATTGCTACGGCACACGAAGAAGACGACACAGATCTCGATGCGCTG
>CAZHVZ010000036.1:9427-9860 GCA_964536245.1 uncultured Rhodocyclaceae bacterium | reverse complement strand
CAGGCCAAAAATACCGGGCGGGATAAAGTTTGCATTGAACAATAAGGGATACCTGCCGTCACCTCGCCTGTCGAGTGCCAGTGCATGACGGGTAGCGAGAGCAACCCCAGAACTGTGAGCCGGCCATCGCCCCAATCGTGGCAGAGCGCAACACCATCTCAGACCCGCAGGAGGGACAGGAGGGCGTACCGCGCGATTCGTAAGCATCCTCATTGTCTGAGAGGGTCTGCTGCACCAGGCGCAGCATGAGATCGGACGACACCAGTTCGATCGAGCGGCCTTCGGCAAACTTTTGGGCGTCCTTTGTGAAATCGCCAGATGCGACCACAAAACCGCCGACGGCGCCTTCGGCCGACATGACCCCGAACAATTCCCGCAAGACATTTACACCCACCCTAGTTGATTTCCACTGCTTACACTGGACAAGGTATTT
>CAZHVZ010000036.1:8031-9417 GCA_964536245.1 uncultured Rhodocyclaceae bacterium | reverse complement strand
CAGTCAGGATTTCGAAGTCGCTCCATGAGATCGACTCCAGTGCCGAGCGATCGCCGCCTCCGGCAACCTCGGCGTGCAGCTTCGTCTGTCGGCGCTGGCGCAGGAATGCGTGGTTGTTCGGGAACTCGTCCTGCGAAGCGTAGAAGGCCACTACGTTCTGGACCACCTCAGCGATCGGCTTTTCCTCGTCCTCAATGGGAAGACCCATATGGATGAAGCAATCGTCGAGCGGAGCGCTCTTTCCGAGAGGGCTACCGAAGATGATCAGATCGAATCCGCGGACAAGCTCGCCATCCGATTTGGACCGGGATAAGCCGCTCATCACATAGACGCCTTCGATGATGTGCTCGCCGGATTGCGGATCGTTGATTGTCACTGGGAAGCGGCGATGCTCCCCAAACTCGATAAACACTTCGGGAAAAGGTGGCTCGAACCACTTGGCAGGGACATCCCCACCGAAGTCGGTTTCCATGAGCATCTGTTCGAGTGCGTCGGTAGTCTGGAAAGTGCGGATGCGGCCGTAATGCACCATCAGGCGCAAAGCAATGTCGCAAAGCACGTCAAAGCGGTCGAGATAAACGGTCCTGGCCAGCAGGGGGTAGGACTCGCGAAGCGTGGTTGCTATGTCATGTCGGGTGCTGCCGGCACGCTTGGCCTCCGCGATGACCTCGGGCGCAACAGCCTCAAGGAGTTCCGCTTCGTGCGCCATAAGGTCGTGCAAGGCTATCCGCCGATGGTGCGGAAGCGCCAGGAGGCGTTCGTCGGCGCATTGCTGATTCTTGACGCAGGCGGCCGCGTGGCCGGTCATGAATTTGCGGTATTTCTGCTGTTGCGCCGGGTTCAAAGAGGCAAGGAAAGCGGAATCTATCATCACGCACCAATTTTCAAGGGAGCTTGGAGGAGGGGCAACGCATGAACGTCGCCCAAAACACGTCCTAACGCGGAGGAATGGTCATTCTTCGAGGGGTGGTTGATGGATTTGTCCTTCACTGCCAGCCGTTTCCACCCGGCCGGGATGATGCTGCACACCAAAACGGTCGATCCGTTGTGAATGACGTACATCTGATCCGCCACAGCCTTTTCGGCCACATCGAATAGGCGTTCTTCCCCATTCGGGATGATGACTTTGATGGCGGGATCGCGGATTTCAGCGGGCAACATAGCGCCCCCCCTCGTTACGAATCATGCGCTGACTCTCCATCGCGCCCAGGGTGCGTTGAAGCATCCGTCGCGGCCAGCCGGTGGCGTGTTCGATTTCGCGCATACTCATTCCCCAGTTGTCACGGATCATCTCGTGTAGGTGGTTGGTGATTGCCTCGGTCATGCAGCAACCGCTTCCTTGATCCAGAGGCCGCCGTAAGCGCAGTGCAAGTCGGGGTAGCCGGT
>CAZHVZ010000036.1:3505-7837 GCA_964536245.1 uncultured Rhodocyclaceae bacterium | reverse complement strand
TACTTCTTCAGTCCGAACCCGCCACCGGAAACGATGCGCGGGGGAATCAGTCATGACCAGGTTGGAACGGTCCTTCAGGGCAGCCGTAATTCGGGTACATCCAGCAGCAAGGCGAAATCGCCGCAGTCAGGGTGGTTTCGAAGTCGCGTACGACGGTCTTGGTGAAGTCTTTGGCAAGCATGATTAGTCCGTAAAAGCAGGTTCGGCGACGAGCGCCTTCGCCAAATCAAGTGTCAGGACGGTGCCATCCGGGGCAACGATCTCGAGATGGCGGCGTTTGTAGTTGCTGGAGAGGTGGCCAGCCTGAAAAGCCTCTGCCGTGTCGGCAAGAAACTCCTCGGCGGAGGCGATCGCGCCGGGCAAGTCGGTTACCTCAACGGTGGGCTCGTCGTCCTCCCCGGTCAGGGTGAAGAAATCGCCGTTGTGCAGGCGGACACGGAAGCCCGAAGCGGATTGCGTCATCGGGGCACCCCTCAAGCCGCCCACCGAGGCCACTCGAGGACTTCGTAGTCCCCTGCTGGCTGGTAGCAAGGCCACTCATTCGTCTCGCGGCAACGCTTCAGCAGATTCATTGCTTGGCGATAACGGCGCACCCCGCGCATCAGCATCTCTTCCGGCGCCCCATAGAGGGCGCAGCCGTGAGGGGCGGATTCTTCGGCGGCAAGGAAGACGAAATCGAAGTCGCGTTGGAAAACCTGACGCAGACCTTCCAGATACACGGCGGCTTGAAGGTCATAGTCGTAATTGACGCAGGAACGCACGAATGCTGCCGGCGAGGCGTCGACAGTCTTTTTCACGTCGAGACAGATGCCGGTGTCGAAGTCGATGCACAGACAGTCCGGGCGGATCTTTTGCCAGATGCCGGTTTCCTCGTCTTGCCAGATGATCGAGTGCTCAACCAGACCCGCGCGCAGCAACGTAGTGGCGGATGCGTGCTGGGCAACACTGTGGGCGATGCCTTCCACCGCCGCCATCTGATCCGCGGTCAGAATCCGCTTATTGGCATTGGCCAGCTCGAATTCCTTGTACTCCTTGGTGCGTTTGTCACTCCCCGGCGCCACGACATATTCAGATGCGTACAGCTCAGGCTCCAGCAAACGAGCATGCACAGCGGTACCCAAGAACTTAGCCGGCGTTTCCTTGTTCGTGGCGCCCTGCAGGTAGGCTTGGAAGTGCGCCGGCGACCGAAGAATTTGTTTGAGGCCGGACACCGACACACAGGAGCGGTCGGCGTGATAAACCTCGTTGGGAATATCCGGGCGGCAATGCAAGGTGCCGAACAGCTCCAGCAGGCTCGGCAGCGGGGCGGCGGCGAGGGCAAGTGCTTCGGTTTCGGGTGCTGTTGCGGCGTTCATGGCGGCCTCCTTATTCTTGATTCAGCTCCCAGTTTGCCAATCTGCATGGGGTGAATTTGGAATAAGTTTTGCTGACCATTACTGACGCTGGACCCCTGATTTTGGCCGCGTTTTCGCCTTCCGTAACGGACATGGATCGTCAAAAATCGGCTGCCTGTCGAGATGCCGAAGGAATCGGCTGTCAATAACAAATGGTCACCAGATTTTGGTGAAAGCGGTGTTGTCGATGGAGCGTTTGGGCCGGCGTTGCTTTGGCGAGCCCGTCGTCGAAGTGAACTACGCTGCGGTCTTGGGTGACGATCCGGAACCGATTTCGCTGGCGCAGTCCCTAGCCAACTACACTGAACTGGATCTTGCGACGGCCGAGGCGCTGACCGAAGTCGATCCCGTGCTCGAATCAAGCGAGGACGGGCATCCGTACAACTATTTCTACCACTGCGACGGTTATCTCCAACCGGATGCCGAGGCTGCAGTCCGGGAGCGTTATCCCGACCTGGTGGTCATGGTGCCGGCGTGGGTGGTGGACAACGCATCTTCCCAGTAACCCAAATGAAAACTGCCGGTCCCGTATTCACGGGCCGGCAGTTTGTCGAATGATTTGCGATTAGATGCAGGCGACGGACATCGGGGGACAGGCGGGCGTTGCCGCTGCTGCCGCAGCCGCGTCTTTCCGCTGCTGATATTGCTGCTGACCGCTGGCCATGGCTTCGACAAGCAGGTTGTCGGGATCATCCTGGCGATGGCGCTGGATCAGGCTCTTGTTGGCACCGAAGTAATAGCGAACCCCGACGGTGGCCATGTCGAAATCGTTGCTGCCCTTGGCGGCATCGAGGAACAGTGCCAGGCCCGGCAGCGACGGGGTGGAAATCTGCCATTCGGCGGAAACATGCCCGATGTTGCGGTTCACCGAGCGTTCTCCCGAGACCGAAACCATGATGTTTTGGGTGGCGTACCAACGGGCGCCCAGCGAGTAGTAGGCGCCATCCTTCCAGTCGGAATTCTGATAGCCGGCGCGGCCGCGCAGAGTGAAGGGGCCGACGTAGCCTTCGGCTTCCGCGCCGTAGCGGCGGACATCGAGGTTGTCATAGCGCAATGTGGAAGCGGTGACGCCGAGCAGTCCGCGCGCCGGATCGCGCCAGAAGGCATGGCCACCGAAGCCGCTGAAATCCTTGCTATTGGTGCTGCCAAAGGCGGTATCGAATTGAAGGCCGAAGGAATTGCCAAGCGGCGCGGCGATTGCGGCTTGAATGGCTTGGCCGCCATTGCCATCGAAGTTGCCACCTTCGATACTGACCTTGCCATTGATGACAGATACTGCCGGACCATCTGCAAAGGCGGAGAGGGAGAGGGCCGACAGGGCGGCGAGGAGGAGAGAAGTGCGGGTTTTCATGGTTTTTGTGTCGTTTGCAATTTGCGAATAAATGTCATTGTATCCACACCACCCGCCCATTTCTGGAATATGCAATCTTCGGTCATAAAGCATTGCCATTGCTGGCGATATGACGAATTGTCAATGCCGTTTCGAGGCGCGTTTGCCCAAAATATAGGCGGCACCGTCTCGGACTAGGCTCTGTCGACCGAATATCCACAACTACAGACCTTACTCCACATACTTATCCACAGCTTCTGGGGATAGTTAAGGGAGTTAGGGGCTATCAGGTACTGGTGCGCGTGCAGGGTATCTGACCAGGACGAGTTCACTATCCCCTCGGGGCGCTCGATAGCTGCACGATCGATCGAGGCGCACTAGGTCGTCACGGGACAAAGACACTTTGTCGAGCGGTGCAGGTTCGATGTAGAGGGTCAGGCCCAGACGGTCTGCGATGGACCCCAGTTCCAGCAGGGTGGCCCGAGCTTTTTCTTGTCGGCGCAATCCGGGTTCGACCAGAAGCGCCTGGATGATGGCTTCGCCGGCATCACCTTCATAGACGCAAACCGATCCGCGATGGACGGCCAGGTATCGATGGATGGAAAAGGACAGTCGCACGGCTTCACGCTCGAAGGTCGGGAATCGACAGCCCGCCCGGTTCTGATAGACACGGGGCGATTCGCTGTTGAGCAACGCACACCCTGCTTCTGGTAGGGCGACTGCGAGGCTCATTTTGCTGCGGCGGCCTTGAGGGCGCGGTGAGCGGCGCGTCCTTCGCGGACCACATTGGCAGGTTGCCCCATCCACCACGGCCCCATGTCGTACAAGGCTTCGCTCAATTCAGGCAGCCTTTAGAGCGGGTTAGGCGGCAGGTCGGATAGCATCCCACGCGGACTTGCTGACCGGGATCGAGGTCACGCGGCCAGAGTCGAGGGAGAAAAAGATGCCCGACCACGAAACCTGACCGTGGCGCAGCGCCTCGGCCAGCCACGCATAAATCCATGTTGCGGCCATGCTATTGGTCGCCAAGCCTTGTTTCAGGATGCTCTCGCGGGCGGAACAGGAGGGGGCGTTGTTGTCCTCGCCCTCGATGATCTCCGGGTAGAGTTCGGTGACCAGCGGCAGGCGCATGGGATCGTCAGCTATCCGCTTGCCGTACTGGCCGACGATCACCTGTCCGGTGGTCGCCTCGTTCCCGGCGTCGATCCAGTAGATCGTTTGATAGCTCTCGCGCACGAATGCGTCGATCTCGGCCCGAGCCTTCTTGCTATCGACGCAACCGATGATGAAATCGACGTTGCCCAAACGCATTGATTTGCGGGTGAAGCGGGATGGCTCGTCCTTCCAGCGCAAGCCGTGGGCCATGTTGCAGCGATTCACCATGACCGACGCCTTGTTGTGTCCCACGTCGGGCAGGAAAAAGTTCTGGCGGAGGCAGTTGTGTTCACTCACTAGGTCGTCATCCCACACCGTCACATCGAAGCCGTGGGGGTGGCCCAAGGCGACCATGCACTTCGACAGTTGGGCAAGGCGCGGCAGAAGCTGGGCGCTCGAACCCTGGCAGAGGCGGTGGCCGATTGCTCGCACGTCTACGCCACCACCGTGCGC
>CAZHVZ010000036.1:813-3495 GCA_964536245.1 uncultured Rhodocyclaceae bacterium | reverse complement strand
CGACATCGCAGGTATGCCTTACGTGCCGGTACGCCTGTTTGCCTACAGCGGCCGCAACCTCTACCGACCCGGGGAGCGCTTCGAGGTCTCGGTCATCGCGCGTGATGCCGATGGTCACCCGGTGCCGCCGCAGCCGATCACATGGACGACGACCGGGCGATGCAGAATCGAGTCGGGCAGGACATGGACGTTTTCAGTGGTCATTCTTGGCTCCCATTTCGGAGTTATTCGCTATGGGGTCATTATGCAAAATGGAAGCTGCCCATTCTGATAAATCAAGCGACAGACCGAATCCAATGAAGCGCATGGTGACCGTCACCTCAGCTTTGTCGAGGTTGCCCACGACAAAGGCCAGCTTGGCATCGTCGGTGCGGTCGTCTCTTTCGTCGGTGCCGCTGAAAAAGGCCGGGAGGATGCCGTGGCTGTGCGCGTCGACTAGGCGTGGACGCAGGAGGCGTGCTCCCGCTCCCGGCGACCTTGGCAGATGGATTGCACACGCTGGAAGTTGGTGGCGAGACGTTTCGCGTGCTGGTCAAGACCACAGCGAGCGGCGAACGCATTGCTGTGGCTCAGGAGTCCGGCTTCCGCAATGAAATTGCCCGCGACGGGGCACTGCGCACGGTGATGCCTTTCTTGATTCTCGTGCCGGTGCTGCTGTTGATCGTTGCTGACCTGGTGCGCAAGATGTTCCAGCCCATCGCGGCGCTGTCCAAGGAAATAGACCAGCGGGCAGAGCAGGAACTGCATCCCGTCGAAGACCGCCACCTTCCGGTCGAGGTACGTCCGTTTGCCGTGGCGATCAATCGCCTGCTCGCTCGTGTCGGCCAGTCGATGGAATCTCAGCGCCGCTTTGTCGCGGATGCCGCGCACGAGCTACGTTCGCCGCTGACAGCCATGTCGCTGCAAGCAGAACGGCTCGCGGAAGCGGAAATGTCCAGCGTGGCGCGCGAACGGCTGACGGTTTTGCGCCAAGGGATCGAGCGCGGCCGCAGCCTGCTCGATCAACTCTTGACCTTGGCCAAGGCGCAGTCGGCTGCCGACTTGCCGCAGTCGCCGGTATCCGTCCAGGGCATTTACCGCCGCGTACTGGAAGACCTCATGCCGCTGGCCGAGGCCAAGCACATCGACATTGGTGTCGAAGGCACGCTGGACGCCGAAGTGTGGGCAAGCGAGCTGGACATGATCGCTGTGGTCAAGAACCTGGTCGATAACGCCATCCGCTACACGCCAGAGGGAGGGCGTGTTGATCTTTCTGTGGGTGTTTCGGAAGGGAAGGTCGTACTACGTATTCAGGACAGTGGGCCTGGCATTCCGTTGGCTGAACGGGATCGAGTGTTTGATCCCTTCTACCGCACGCTGGGGAGCGAGCAGATCGGCTCGGGTCTGGGACTATCCATTGTCCAGACGATTGCCAATCGCATCGGTGCTGAAATCCGCCTCGACTTCTCAGACCAAGAGAAGCAAACTGGCTTAAATGTTGCCGTTATCGCTCCCATGCGGTAGGGGTTTGAGAAACGCGGAGGCAGGCTAAATGATTAATTCGGCGGGGTGGTTTTATTGGGCTTTGCTGTCCGCTATCTTTGCAGCACTGACGGCTATTTTTGCCAAGGTTGGCATTCAGGGAGTTGATTCCGATCTGGCCACCTTGATCCGCACGGCCATCATCATCGTCGTCCTGTCGGCGTTTGTTGCGTACACGGGGAAATGGGCCAACCCCTTGGAGTTATCACCCAAGACATGGCTTTTCCTCGGGCTGTCCGGCTTGGCAACAGGGGCATCGTGGGTCTGCTACTTCCGCGCACTCAAGATTGGCGATGCATCCAAGGTTGCGCCAGTGGATAAACTCAGTCTTGTCCTGGTGGCGGTATTTGCTTTCGCCTTTTTGGGCGAACGCCCGTCACTGAGGGAGTGGTCCGGCATTTCGATGGTCGCCGGAGGCGTTCTGTTATTGGCGTTCAAGTGATAACAGGTAGCACATACTGACTCAACCAGTCGTCACGATTCGTCTACAGTAACCGCTGTCCTGCCATCAAACTTGACTGAGCAGTTTCTCGCCATCAAGGCGCAACTCGCCCTTCGGCGAAATGTGCCGATACAAGGTCTGCCGTGTGATGCCCAGTTCCTGACATAGATCGCCGACCTTGGTTTCGGGCTGCCCCATAGCGGCCATCGCCAGCCGCAACTTGGCGGCAGTCATCTTGAAGGGCCGGCCGCCCTTTCTACCGCGCGCCCTCGCCGAAGCCAATCCTGCAATCGTGCGCTCGGCAATCAGTTCGCGCTCGAACTCGGCCAACGCGGCGAAGATGCCAAAGACCAACTTGCCGGCGGCCGTCGTGGTGTCAATGGCTGCGCCGTGCCCAGTCAACACTTTCAGACCGATGCCACGGCCGGTCATGTCGTGCACGGTGTTGATCAGGTGGCGCAGGTCGCGCCCGAGGCGATCCAGTTTCCACACCACCAGCGTGTCGCCGGGCCGCAGCGCTTTCAGGCAAGACACCAGGCCGGGTCGGTCCTCGCGCTTGCCGGACGCCTGATCCTCATAGAGATGGGCCGGATCGACGCCGTTAGCAATCAGCGCGTCGCGCTGCAAGTCGGTGGCTTGGGAGCCATCCGCCTTCGATACCCGCATGTAGCCAATCAGCATGTTTCACCTGTCACATATACGTTCGATTATGTGACAGT
>CAZHVZ010000036.1:0-803 GCA_964536245.1 uncultured Rhodocyclaceae bacterium | reverse complement strand
TATCCGTCAAAATTTGTCACTTAACCCGTCATTTTGTTTAAGACATGCAAAGGGTGCATCAGGCAGGTAATGTGACAGAAATTCCGGCGGGATGCCTTCCTTCACGAAGGTGGCGCGCAACCGTTCCAAGGAAGCGGGGTCGCGCCGACCATGGGAAGCCAACGCGAACAGTGAGCGTGCCGTCTCGGGGTTGTACCGCGCTTCAATGATGGCCTCGTCGATGGCCTGGACTGCACGCTGCCAGTGATTGATGGGTTCGGGCTTCGGCGCTTTCGTCGGCAGGCCACTGGTGAACCCTGTTTGGGGCTCGGACCAGAACAGCTTTGCCTGCTCGCCTGGCGGGCTTATGTACCTCACCTCAATCAAGCTGATTGCCGTTGCCGCCGCCTCCAGCATCTGCAACCGTACTGCCGGATTCAGGGTTTCATACGGTCGCCACAGACTTTGCCCAGCACGCAGCGGATGCCCTCCGCGCTCAGGCCGGAGGCGCTTTTCTCCAGGTACGCAGGTCCATCGCCGCAATCGCGTCGCTGGCGGGGCGCGGTCCGGCGTCGGCGTTCTCCCAGCCGAGAAAACGCCCTGGCACACCCCAATAGGATTCCAGCCAGCAGCCATGTAGTGGGCAGCTCAACATCAGGGGCAGCTTCCACACAAGCAGTACGGCTTGGTTTTCTGGATCGTTTAGGCAGAGCGGACAGGCGCGGTGTATCGTCTGGCTGGGCAGCCAGGCACGCCAGCTCGTGATGGATCGTGTCTTACGGCGTAGTCTTGGCAGCAGCACCGAGAGCTGGAACGCATAGGTT
>CAZHVZ010000035.1:20021-28541 GCA_964536245.1 uncultured Rhodocyclaceae bacterium | reverse complement strand
TTCGACCTGATGACCAAGTTCGCCGAGTACGGCTTCAACAAGTCGCACACCGCCGCCTACGCCGTCGTCACCTACCACACCGCCTGGCTCAAGGCGCACCACTGCGCGGCCTTCATGGCGGCGACCCTGTCCTCGGACATGGATAACACCGATACGGTGAATATCTTCTACAAGGACACCCTCGACAACAAGATCAAGGTTCTCGGGCCGGACGTCAATGCCTCGAATTACCGTTTCGAGCCGGTCGACCGCAACACCATCCGCTATGGACTGGGCGCGGTCAAGGGCACCGGCGAGCAGGCGGTCAATGTGGTCCTGAAAGCGCGCGAGGCCGGCGGACCGTTCCGCGATCTCTTCGACTTCTGCCGGCGTTGCGACAAGCGCATGGTCAACCGCCGCACCATCGAGGCGCTGATCAAGGCCGGCGCCTTCGATACCATCGCGCCGTTGACCGGCGATGCGCCGGACCGCGCCAAGCTGCTGGCCAGCGTCGGCCTGGCCATGGATTTCGCCGAGCAGGCCGAGCGCAATGCCATGCAGAGCAGCCTGTTCGACGTTTTTGGCGATGGCGGCTCGGCTGCCGATGAGCATGCCCCGCAATATGTGGCGGTCAAACCCTGGGGAGAAAAAGAACGTCTGATGAACGAAAAGCAGGCCCTCGGATTCTTCTTCTCCGGCCATCCCTTCCATGCCTGCAAAAAGGAAATCTCCCGCTTCGCCCGGCGCAGCCTGGCGCAGCTGGAGCCAGCCAAGGACCTGCAAATCCTGGCCGGCATCGTGGTCGGCGTGCGCACCCAGATGACCCGGCGCGGCAAGATGCTTTTCGTGCAGCTCGACGATGGCAGCGCCATGGTCGAAGTCTCGGTCTTCAACGAATTGTTCGAAGCCGAGCGGCGCAAGGTGGTAACCGATGAAATTCTGGTGGTGGAAGGCAAGGTCAGGTTTGACGAATTTTCAGGCAGTAACGCGGTCGCCGCCGACAAGCTGATGACCCTTGGCGAAGCCCGAGCCCGCTTTGCCCGCCATCTCCTGCTGCGCATGAACGGTCTGGCCGATGCCGGAAAACTGCGCGCCCTGCTGGCGCCTTTCGGGCCGGGACCGGCCATGGTGCGTATCGCCTACCGCAATGCCGCCGCCCAGTGTGAGCTGGTCCTCGGCGATGCGGCCCGGGTCAATATCGAGGATGCCCTGCTCACCGAGCTGCACAACTGGCTGACGCCGGACAACGTGGAAGTGGTCTACCAATGAGCCTTGGAATGATCCGTCTGATCGACCACGCCCTGATCCGGGAAGTAGCTGCCCAGGCCAAGGCTTCCCCGCGCCAGCGCATGCATCGCAATTTTCACCCGCGCGACAACTCTCCCGGCCACCGCCTGCTCATCGCCATCGAGCCGGGTTCCTATGTCATGCCCCACCGTCACCTGGACCCCAACAAGGACGAAAGCATCGTTTGCCTCAAGGGCCGGCTGGGCATGGTGTTCTTCGACAGTCAGGGCAGCGTCGTGCAAACCGTGCTTCTCACGGCGGGCGGCGAAACCCTGGGGGTCGATATTCCGCACGGGGTTTTCCACACCCTGCTCGCCCTGGAGGCGGACTCGGCTTTCTTCGAAGCCAAGGGCGGGCCTTACCTGCCCTTGAGTGAAGCCGAGAAAGCACCTTGGGCGCCGGCGGAAGGCGATGCGGGCGCGGCCGGCTATCAGGCGAGCCTGGAAAAGCTGTTTTCCTGAAACCGGTAGTCCGGCGGTTGCGCCACTACTCGTAGTGGGACCACATCCTGAGCACCTTGACGACTCCCTGCTCTTCCAGCACCGCATAGACCAGGCGGTGCTGAATATTGATGCGTCGCGAGTAAGCTCCGACCAAGTCTCCTACCAGTTTTTCGTAAGCCGGTGGGTTTTGAAATGGGTTTTCTTGCAAGATAGCCAGCAAGGCAACAGCTTTTTCTTTCAACCCGGCTGACGCAAGCTTCTGGGCATCCTTTTGCGCATGCTTGGTGTAGACAAGTTGCCAACTCACCAGTCAAGCGCCTTGCCGCACTCTTCGATTGGAGTCGATAAACCTTCGCGTATCGATTCGCGCATACCGGGAACCGACAGGAGGTAGATGGTTTCCTGAATCGATGCCCAGTCGTCAGCCGAGACAAGCACGGCATTGTGGCGTTTTCCGGTAATCACCACGGGCTGATGGCTGACCGCTGTTTCGTCGATCAGGCGATAGAGACTGGCGCGCGCTTCGCTTGCGGTAAGGGTATTCATGTTGGTCTCCTTCATGGATCACGCAAGCGTACGTGAAGCCGTACTTGTAATCAAGTGGTACCTTCGATTTCAGCCGTTTCCAGGATCTCATGGCCAGGTTTTACAATGAGATATTGTGCAGATGCCATTTAACTTAATCCAAACGGCCTCCACGAAAACTGGGGCGATTCACCCAATATTCCGGACCTTGTCCAATATGCTGGAGCATGGGGCTACGGTTGTGTTTTGAGTGGTGCAGGAATTTGGATGGGCCTTTTATATTGAGGTTCTGCATGAACGGGATAACCGGACAGTCGAGCTCTTGATGCGGAAGTCATACATCATGCGTCGCCAGATGGCGCTCCGGTTTTGCCTTCGTTGAGCCGCTTGCTTCTAGAAGCGGCTACCCGGCAGTTCCAGAAATACCAATTCCTCAGCCGTGCTTTCCCGCCCGAGCAGTGCGTTGCGGTGCGGGAAGCGGCCAAAGCGGGCGATGATTTCGTGGTGGCGTCTGGCGTAGTCGAGGAAGCCTTCCAGTCCGGGCTGGCTGCTGCTCAGTTCGGTGAACAGTTCAAGCGAGCGTTCCTGGGCGGGAAGGGATTCTGCGTGTTCGAAGGGCAGGTACAGGAATACCCGCTGCAAGGGTGTCAGTTGCCGGTCGAAACCTTCACGGAGGGCTGCTTCCGCCCATTTAAGAGCCTTGCCGTCGAAGGCGAAGGCTTTCGGCTGGTCGCGGTAGAGATGCCGGGAGAACTGATCAAGAACGAGGACGAGGGCCAGCATCGGTTCGGCCTGTTCGTGCCAGGCATCGAGCAGGCCGGTGGCCGCCCACATGTGGATGGCGCGGAAGCGGGTTTTTATTTCCTGATCGGCGGTTTCCCCACCGGCAAACCATACGCTGCGGGCTTGTCCGTGTTCCGGGCTGTCCGGCGGAGCAAACCAGTAATCGAGAACGTCGCGGTAGGCTGCGGACATTCCGGGCAACTAGACGACGAGGTCGGTCTTGAAGCCGATGCGCACGGCGCCCCAGTGGCGGCCATTGATGGTGATGGGCATGGAGAGGTCGTTGAAGATTTCTCCGGTATCCCGTACGTAGGTCTGGAAGAGCGACGGTTTCTGGTTTTTGGCCAGCTTGATGCCGACCGGGTCATTGAAAATGCGCTTGTGCCGGCACTTGCCGAGGTCGATGGCGGGGTCGCCGCTCGGCGGGTTGGAGAAAATGCCGTTGTGGGCGGGTGCGTAACCGTTGGTGTCTACGCAAAGGGAGTAGGCGAGGCCGGGAACCTCCTTGAGCAGGTCGTCGTAGAGGCGGGTGAGCTCGGCGTCGCACTGGCTGTCGTAGGCTGTGGTGTAGCGTTTGGGGTTGGAGCCGGCAATTTCCTTGTAGGACTGGTCAAAAATATTGACGCCCCGGTCGGACATTTTTTGCAGGATGCCGGCTATGGTGTTGCGGAAACCGGCACATTTGTCGTGAATGGTGTCGAACATGCTGTCGCCGGTGCGGAAGTCGGCCAGCACGCCTTGCAGTTCTTCGGTGGATTCGCGCAGGGTCTTGGAGGAATCGAGGCAGAGCTTGACCTTGCCGGAGATGTCGAGGGCGTGATTGCGGATTTCCTCGACTTCACCATGGATGGAGTGGTTGTTCTCCCGAAGGTTGCGGATGGCGCCGGCAATGGTGCCGAGCTGGCCGGTGGTGCGCTGGAAGTCGCTGACCATGGTTGTAAGGTCGGCGGCGGAGGTTTCGATATATTCGTTGGCGCGGGAGACGTCGCCGACAATGGCCCGGGTCTTTTCCGAGGTGTCGGAAACCAGGGCAATCATCGACTGGGTGTTCTGGCCGATGACCTGGGTGGCCGTTTTGACCTTTTCTGCCAGTTTGCGCACTTCGTCGGCGACCACGGCAAATCCCCGCCCGGCTTCTCCGGCGCGGGCGGCTTCGATGGCGGCGTTCAGGGCGAGCAGGTTGGTTTGGTCGGAGATGTCGTTGATCAGGGATACAATTTCGTTGATCTTCATCGAGCTGGTGTGCAATTCACCCACTGTTGAAGAAAAGTTTTCGATGTGCTGGTTGG
Organism: uncultured Rhodocyclaceae bacterium; assembly: GCA_964536245.1. Taxonomy (GTDB): domain Bacteria; phylum Pseudomonadota; class Gammaproteobacteria; order Burkholderiales; family Rhodocyclaceae; genus CAZHVZ01. The sequence goes on along the minus strand of CAZHVZ010000035.1, from coordinate 24,235 downwards.
CCGAGCGCATGGTGGTGGCCACCGTCTGCATTTGCTCAAGGGAACGCTGGGCGAGATCAAGATTGTTGTGGGTCGAGGCTTCGATGGCGTCAGCATTGGAGGCCACCTCGCCGACGGCTTGGGTAACCCGGTTGCTGGATTCGAATACGTCGAGAGCCAGTTCTTCCTGGCGCGTGACCATGGAGCCGGTCTGCTGCACCAGGTAGTTCATGCGGGCGGCGTCAGCGGCAATATTGACGCTACGTTCCCGGGCATGAACGATTAGCCCGCGAACTTTCCGGAAAAACCGATTGACGTTGCCGGAGATGCGCCCGGCCAATCCGTTACCGCTGGTGCCAACAACGTGCGACAGATCGGCATTGCCATCGGCGATGGCAGAAATGTCACGGTCAACTTTTTCCAGCTCCTTGTTGCCGCCAAACAGGAAACCCATTGCATCCCTCTTGTCTCGGTATTGAACTCTCGCCGTGTGCCCCGGCGCTGCGCACGCTAAAACGGATAATACGCTGTTCCTTGTGGCTTTGTCATTAAGTGGTAAGACCTAAGTAATAGGGCGGATTTCAGGCTTGTCCGGGGAAGAAGCGGGCGGTGAACATGAAAAAGCCGCCAGCAGGCGGCTTTGACGATTCAAGCGCTGATTACAGCTTCTTGGCGTTCTTGGCCAGGTAGGCGGCAACACCTTCCGTCGAAGCGGTCATGCCGGGCTTGCCCTTGCTCCAGCCAGCCGGGCAGACTTCGCCGTGCTCTTCAAAGAATTGCAGGGCATCGACCATGCGCAGCATTTCGTCAATATTGCGGCCGAGCGGCAGCATGTTCACAACCTGGTGCATGACCACGCCGTTCTTGTCGATGAGGAAGGAGCCGCGCAGGGCGACGCCGGCCGGTTCGAATTCCACATCGTAGGCGCGGCAGATGTCGTGCTTGACGTCAGCCACCAGCGGGTAGCCGACCTGGCCGATGCCGCCTTCCTTGATGGCAGTGTTCTTCCAGGCCAGGTGGGTGAACTGGGAGTCGATGGAGACGCCGACCACTTCAACGCCGCGCTGCTTGAATTCTTCCAGGCGATGATCAAAGGCGATCAGCTCGGACGGACAGACAAAAGTGAAATCGAGGGGGTAGAAGAAGAGGACAACCGGCTTGCCCTTGAACTGGGAGAGCTTGAGTTCCTTGATTTCGTTATTGCCATAAACGGCGGTGGCAGTGAAATCGGGGGCGGGTTTTCCAACGAGAACGGACATGTGCTGCTCCTTTTTTTTGAAGTTGGGGAAAAGTGAAATTTAGCGAACCATGATACAGCTGTCAAACAAGGCGTAACAGGCCAGACTTTACCCAGACCACGGGCCTATAAAAAAGTTCTATCCAATGCATTTTTCAGCAAGGCTGGCATAATCAGGGCAAAAAAAACCAAATGTAGCTGGCTGGAGGGGTGCAAGGTGTGCTGAAGACTCTGGTTTTTCTGCCGGTGGCAGGAGCCGTTGTAGTGGCGGTTTTGCCCAGCCGGCGTGGTCCGTTGCTGTGGAATGTGACGCTCGCCTTCAGTCTGGCGGCCATGCTTCATGGCGGCTGGCTGCTCAGCCGTTTTGACCTGGCCGACCCGTCCATTCAGCTGTTCGAGAGCATTCCCTGGAACGCCCGTCTGGGAAGTTTTTTCGCCCTGGGGGTAGATGGCATTTCCTTGTCCATGGTTTTGCTTACGGCCCTCCTGACCTTTGTTGCCGTGCTGGTTTCCCGGCGCATGGAGCAGGGGGCCCGCCTCTACTTTACCTTGGTCCTGCTGCTGGAAGCCGCCATGTTCGGCGTCTTTACCGCCCGGGACTGGTCGCTGTTCTATGTTTTCTGGGAAGCCACCCTGATTCCGCTGTTTTTCCTGATTGAGCGCCTGGGAGGCCCCAACCGGCAGCGGGCAGCGCTCAATTTCTTTCTCTACACCTTGGGCGGATCGGTCTTCATGCTGGTGGCCCTGCTCTTTCTCTATGATGCTGCTCCCGGCCACAGTTTTGCCATGGCGGACATGGCGGCGGGCGGGCAGGAGCTGCCGGGATCGACCCAGCTGTTGATTTTTGCCGGGCTGCTCATCGGCTTCGGCGTCAAGATGCCGATCTTTCCCCTGCATGGCTGGTTGCCCCTGGCCCATGTCGAAGCGCCGAGCCCGGTGTCCATCCTGCTCTCCGGGGTGCTTCTTAAGATGGGCGCCTATGGCTTGATTCGGGCGACCGAAACCTTGCCGGCAGCGGTCATGGCCACCCAGGACTGGCTGGCCGCCCTGGCCCTGATCACGATTGTCTATGGGGGCGTGCTGGCCTGGAAGCAGCAGGACATCAAGGCCATGGTGGCCTATTCGTCCATTTCCCACATGGGGGTGGTTCTGCTCGGGATTGCCACCCTCAATGTCAGCGGCCTGACCGGTGCCGTGATGCAGATGGTGGCCCACGGGCTGACGGCGGCCGCCCTCTTCCTGCTCGTCGGCCTGCTCTACCAGCGCCGGCATAGCCGCAACCTGGCGGACTACGGCTCACTGATCGGCGTGGCGCCGCGCTTTGCCTTTTTTACGGCCTTTTTCCTGTTTTCGGCAGTCGGCTTGCCGGGAAGTGCCGGCTTCATTGCCGAACTGCACGTACTCTTCGGCAGCTTTGCCCGCTGGGGCGGCTGGATTGTCCTGCTTCCCCTCTCGGTGCTGATCGGTGCTGCCTACAGCCTGCGGGTCATCGGCCGCCTCTGTCTGAAGAGCGAGGCGCCCATGGTGCTCGCCGACATGACCCGTACCGAACAGACCGGTGCCTGCCTGCTCGCTGTTGGCATTCTGGGGCTCGGTTTGTGGTCACGTCCCCTGGCGGACCTGCTGGGGGGCAGTGTCGGTCACCTTGCTCGCCTTTTCGGGAACTGAAGTGGATACCACTACGGACCTTCCTCTCGGCGAACGTCTGCGCCAGCTGATCGAGCACCTCGAGCATGTCCTGCCGGCCCAGGCGCCGATTCGCAATTTTGTCCATCACAATACCCTGCATGGCTTTCAGCATTTGCCCTTTGCCGAAGCGCTGGCGGCGGCCCATCGTCTGACCGGGGCGTCACCCTACCTGGCCGACAGCGTTTTTCGCGACCATTACGCCAGGGGGCGGATTACACGGGAAGATCTGTCGGCAGCCCTTGATGATGCCGGGCTGGAGGGGCTTGAGCAGGTCCTTTTTGTCGGACTGACGCGGCGGCAGATCCTGCTCGCCGCCCTGCTTGACGATAGCGGGGAGCTTTCTCCGGCAGGCGTGACGTGGCGGCTGGCCGAGCAGGGCGTCGAGGATGCCGCCCTGTGGGAGGCCTGTTGCCGGATTGCCGGGGTCAATCCCGGCGAAACCCGCTTGCCCGAAATCGCCGAGTTTGAATGGCAGGCCGACGCCGCCACCTGGTGGGAAGAGCTTCAGGCCCGTCTGGGCAAGGAATGGACACTACGGGCCTTGCTCGAACACCTGACCGGAGAGGACGTCCTGGAACGGGTGCGCACCACCCTGCAACGTCACCTGGCTTCCCACCTGGATGGCGGGGTAGCGGCCTGGCGCAATCCTGACCGGCAGCTCGGTTTCTTTGCCGCCTGGCGGCAGAGTGCCGGTACCGACTGGGGATTCGATCTCGGCAATCTGCCCCATGCCCGGGCGGAAATTGAAATGCTGGCCAACGATCCCCTGCTTGTCCTGGCCGAAGAACTGCCCCGCCTGGAGCCGGATGAATCCTTGTGGCCGGCCTACCTGGAGCGGCTGGCCCTGGAACTGCCGGGGTGGTCGGGGATGGTGCTGTGGCGCAAGAACCACCCCGCCTGGGGGGATGCGACACCGGTCAGCATGATCGATTATCTGGCGGTGCGCGTACTTCTTGAGCGTCTGCTGACGGAAGACCTGGTCAGCCGCCTGAGTGGGGTGCCCCTGTCCGTCGATGAACTGGCCGGGTATTTTTCCGGCAATCCTGGCGAGCTCTACGTCCGCCATGCCGTGCATAGCCTGGCCTTGCCGGAAGACTTGCTGCATGCTGCCAGCGCCTTGATCAATGACAACGGTTGGCAGGCCATTCCCGAGGCGGCTGCCTGGGATGATCTGGCGCGGCAGATGGCTGCCTGGCGCCTGCACTCGGGCCGCCTGTGCGAGCTGGCCTGGCCGCTCTACAGCTTGCTCCGCCGGCTTCAGACCGGCCCGGAACAGGCTGCCTCTGCCGGCCTCAAGGCTTGCCGGGAA
>CAZHVZ010000035.1:13079-19972 GCA_964536245.1 uncultured Rhodocyclaceae bacterium | reverse complement strand
GGCCTATGAACGCCGTTATCGGGAAGAGATTTTTGCGGCCCTGGCCGCCAATCGGGGGCGGGGCCAGGCACCTTCCTCGCCCAGCGCCCAGGTAGTGTTCTGCATTGACGACCGGGAAGAGGGGACGCGGCGCCACCTGGAAGAAGTTGCCCCCCTGGTGGAGACTTTCGGGGCAGCCGGTTTCTTTGGAGTTCCCATGCTCTGGCAGGGGATTGATGATGAGCGGGAAGTGGCTCTCTGCCCGGTGGTGGTACGCCCAGCCCATCGGATTGCCGAGCAGGCGCCGGCAGCCCTGGCGATGGCGCAGGAAGCCCGCGCCAGCCGCCGGCAGGGGCGCCTCGCCTGGCGGGAAGCCTTTGTCCAGGATTCCCGGCGGGCCTCGCTAGCGGCGCTGCCGACCACCGTTGCCGGAGCCCCGGTCGCCCTGGCCGGTCTGCTGGCCGGCAGCCTGGCGCCGGGCTGGCTGGGCGAGACGCTCCAGCGCTGGCGGGAGCAGTTCGACGGGACGCTGACCACCCGGGTCGCGGTCGAGGCCGGCGAAACCGCCGGGGCGGCCAGACCGGACCAGCCCCGGCAGGGATTCACCGACTCCGAGCAGGCCGGTCGGGTCTTTGCGTTTCTCCGGGCCATCGGGCTGACCCGGAATTTCGCGCCGCTCGTCGTTCTTCTCGGGCATGGCTCCGGCAGCCGCAACAACCCCCACCTCTCGGCCTACGATTGCGGAGCCTGCTCCGGGCGGCACGGCGGGCCGAATGCGCGGGTGTTCGCCGCCATGGCCAATCGCCCCAATGTACGAAGACTGCTTGCCGAACAGGGAATGGAGATTTCCGAAACCACCTGGTTTGTGGCCGGTGAGCACAATACCTGCGATGACTGTATCGAGTGGTACGACACGGATCTGATTCCCGCCGTCTTTTGCCAGGCTTTTGACCGCCTTGTCGGGCAACTGGGCGAAGCCTGCCGGGGCCACGCCGCCGAGCGGTGCCGCCGTTTTGCGTCGGCTTCGGCCAGCCTCTCTCCCGAACAGGGCAAACAGCACGTCGTCGGCCGCCGCCACGACATTTCCCAGGCCCGGCCTGAACTCGGTCATGCCACCAATGCTTCGGCCCTGGTCGGTCGGCGCAGCATGAGCCGGGGGCTCTTTCTTGACCGGCGCGCCTTCCTGGTTTCCTATGATCCGAGCCAGGACCCGGACGGCAGTATCATCGAAACTGTACTGCTGGCGGTGGGGCCGGTGGGGGCTGGGATCAGCCTGGAATATTATTTTTCCACCGTGGATAACGAGCGTTTTGGCTGCGGCTCCAAGATCACCCACAATCTGGCCGGCCTTTTCGGGGTCATGGAAGGCGCCAATTCCGATCTGCGCACCGGCTTGCCCAGGCAAATGATAGAAATCCACGAAGCCATGCGCTTGCTGCTGGTGGTTGAGCAAAGCACGGCCATCCTGTCCGCCGTGGTCGGGCGTCAGCCGGCGTTGCAGGAACTGGTCGGCAACGAGTGGATCGTGGTCGCCGCGCAGGACCCGCAGGATGGCAGTTTGAGCCGTTATTGTCCGCGCCGGGGTTGGCTGCCGTGGTCCGGGTCGGCCGTTTTGCCCCAGGTGGCGCGGGCCGTGGACTGGTATGGCGGTGAGCGCGATGCGCTGCCGCCGGCCTTGTTGCTGGGGGCCGCATGACCCCCGAACTCTACCTTGCGTTGCTGGCCAACTGGATTTGGCTGGTGCCGGGTTTGCCGCTTGCCGCCGCAGTCTTTATCGCCCTGCGCCTGCTGCTCGGGCAGGCCGCCGGCGATGCCGGCGAGCCGGCTACGGCAAGGGCGGCGAACGGTGCCGTGCTGGCCGGCCTGTTGCTGCTGCTGGCCGTCGATCTGGCCGCCTGCTTCGCTCAGGCGCCGGGCCATCTGGTACTGGCCAAGTGGTTCGAGAGCGGCAAGCTGAAGGTGACTTTTTCCTTCATTCTCGATGGCTTGTCGCTTTCGGTGGCGACCCTGGTTGCCCTGATCGGCTGGATTACCCTGCGTTTTTCCAGAAACTACCTGCATCGGGAAGCCGGCTTCCATCGCTTTTTTCTGGCCATGAGCCTGTTCATGGCGGGGATGCAGCTGATCGTCCTGGCCGGCAACGGCTTGCTGGCATTCTGTGGCTGGGAACTGGCCGGGGTGTCTTCCTTCCTGCTGATCGGTTACAGCTGGCAGCGCAAGGAAGCGACCGGCAACGCCCTGTTCGCCTTCATTACCAACCGCGTGGGGGATGCCGGTTTCCTGCTCGGGCTGGGTCTCTCCGCCTGGTGGTTCAATGGCTTTGAGTGGCCGCTGCTGGCCGGCGGAGGCCATTTGCCGAGCATCATGGCGCGCCTGATCCTTTTTGGCTTTGTCGTGGCCGCTCTCGTCAAATCGGCCCAGTTTCCATTCTCGGCGTGGATCGACCGGGCGCTCGAAGGGCCGACCCCTTCCTCGGCCATTTTCTACGGGTCGCTGATGGTGCACGCCGGGGTTTATCTCCTTCTGCGCCTGGAACCGGTACTCATCCAGGCGCCGGATGTCATGGTCGGGCTGGTGGTGGCCGGTCTGGCGACGGCACTTTACGCCTGGCTGTGCGGGCTGGTGCAGACCGACATCAAGTCGTCCCTCATTTTTGCCACGCTTTTTCAGGTGGCGCTGATGTTCATGGCCTGCGGGCTGGGCTGGTTTACCCTGGCAGCCTGGCACCTGTGCCTGCACGCAGCCTGGCGGGCCTGGCAGTTCCTGCTGGCACCGTCCTGGCTGCACCTCACCCTGGCACCGCCCAAGCCGGCACCGCACTGGCTGCAAAGGCGGCAGTGGCTGTATACCGCCGCCTTGCAGCGTTTCTGGCTGGATCGCCTGGGAGAAGTCCTGTTCGCCGGGCCGACGGTTTCCCTGGCGGCGGATGTGCGCCATCTGGATGAAGCGGTGGTCGACCGGATGATCGGCGAGCCGGGCAAGGGGCAGAGCGCCAGCGCCGAAAAGCCCCTGATCCGGGCCGACGGGTTGGCCGGCGGAGCCCTGTTGTGGCTGGCGACGCGCCTGCAAGCCCTGGAAGTGCATCTTTCCCTGCGTGGCCGGGGCGGGATCGGGGAGCGCCTGTTGCAACACGCCGGTGCTTATGTGCGGGCGATGGAAGCCCTGCTAGAACAGCCGCGCTATCTCATGCTGGCGGTGATGGCGACTTTTGTGGTGATTCTGTGAGCGGCCTGAGCGAACTCTACTGGATGGACCAGGGAGCCGTTCCCTGGCTGGCGCTGCTGCAACTCTGGCCGCTATTCGGCGCGGCGGTGGTCTATGCCCTGGGGGAGCGCACCTGGGCGGTGGTGGCCGGCAAACTGGTGGCGGCGGTGGAACTCTTGCTGGCGATCCGTGTTGCCAGCCTGATCGATTCGACCTCTCCCGCCTTGCAGTTTGCCGAGCGCATGGACTGGATTGCCTACCATGTGGCAGTGGACGGGGTCAGCATCATCTTCATCCTGCTCACGGCCCTGCTCACCGTCCTGCTCACTCTTTATGGCATGAGTCGCGGCATGATTTCGCCGGGCCGGTTGTTTGCCGTGTTGCTGCTGGCCGAGGGAGCCCTGGTTGCCATGCTCCTGACCATGAACTTGATGTGGTTTTCCCTGGCGTCGGGCCTCGAGCTGTGGGCCGTGGTTTATCTGTTGTCACGCTGGGCGGTGTCCCGGGCAGAAACCATGGCCCTCTCCCGCTTTGTTCAATACCAAGGGTTCGGCTGGCTGCTCTTCGTTGCGGGTTCGGCGATTCTCGCCTGGGGCTATGCCGATGCCACCAGCGGACATTGGAGCTTTGATCTGTTTGACCTGGTGCAGGTGCCGCCGGTGGGCAAATTCCAGACGGCAGCCTTTTTCCTGCTCTTTTACGGTCTGGCCGTGCGCACGCCGCTTTTCCCGTTGCACGGCTGGCTGCCCAATATGGCGCAGCACGGACTGATCGCCGTGGCACCGGCCATGATGGTGGGTATCAAGGTGGGTATCTACGGCATCCTGCGCTTTGTCATGCCCCTTACCCCGTCGGCGGTGACCTACTGGCAGCCCTGGATCGTCGGGTTTGCCATGGCCGGGGTATTTTTTACCGCCGTGCTGGCCTTCCAGCAGACCAATTTGCGGCGCTTGCTGGCGTTTGCCGTGGTCAGCCACACCAGTCTGCTGGTGATCGGTATTTTCAGCCTGCATGAAGCCGGGATTCAGGGCAGCGTTTTGCTGGCCGCCAATTTCGGGCTGGCGGTGACCGGCATGTGGTTCATCGTCGGCTTCGTTTTCCGGCGCACCGGAACCACCGAATTGCCTGAACTGTGGGGCTTGTTCGAGCGTATCCCCTTTTTGGCGGTGGCGTTCCTGGCTTTTGGCCTGGCCATTATCGGGATGCCGGGAACGCCGGGTTTTGATGCGGTCCACCTGGTCCTTGAGGCGGCGATCAGCAGCTTTGGCGCTTTGCCCACCGTTGCGACCGCTCTCGGCAATGTTGTCGCCGCCGGCTTCCTGCTGTGGGCCTTCCAGCGGGCTTTTCTGACCATCCGGGAGGGCGTGAAACCGCCCGATGTGGACCGCACCCTGCCCATGGAGTACGTGGTGGCCGGTACCGCCCTGTTGGCCTTGCTCTCCATCGGATTTTTTCCCGAACCCTGGCTGCATCTTACCGAGATGGCTGCCCGAGGCATGGCGGCGAGGTTTGGTTCATGAATCTGCCTTTGCTCTCCCTGCTGATTTTTGCCCCGCTGCTTGGCGCCGGCTTGCTCTGGCTGGTTCCGGCCCGTCACGCCCGCTGGGCGGCCACGGGCAGCATGCTTCCGACGCTGGTGTTTGCCGTCGCCGCCGTAACGGCCTTCGACCCGGGCGGCCAGCGTTTTCAACTGCTGGAACGGCAGCCCTGGATCGCCGGCCTGAATATTCATTATCAGCTGGGCGTCGACGGGCTGTCGGTCCTCTTTCTGCCGGCTACCGCATTGCTGTTTCTCGCTTCCCTGGCGGCGGCCTGGAATGCCCGGCATGATTCTCCCCGGCTCTATTTCGGGTTCCTGCTCCTGCTCGAGACGGCCACCCTGGGCATCTTCTGCGCCCTCGACACCATACTTTTTTTCAGCTTCTGGGAACTGACCCTGATTCCCCTTTACTTCCTGCTCGGGCGGTGGGGCGCGACGGCAGCGGGCGCCAAGGTGGCGGCCCGCTATTTCCTGCTCATGCTGGCCGGAGGGATTCCCTTGCTGCTGGCCTTTCTCCTCCTCGCCGGCAGCCAGCCGGTACCGACCTTCGACATGCTTGCCCTGCTCGCCGTACCGCTTCCCCATGGGGTGCAATACGCGGTGTTGCTGCTTTGCCTGATCGGCTTTGGCATCAAGGTGCCCCTGGTTCCCTTGCACACCTGGCTCCCGCAGTTTGCCCTGGCCGCGCCGGGATCGCTTACCGCGCTGCTGGTCGGCCTCAAGCTCGGTGCCTATGGCCTGATCCGCCTGGCCATTCCCCTGGCTCCCGTGGCTGCCCAGGAGATGCACTGGCTGCTGGCCGGAGCCGGTACCCTGTCCCTTCTCTACGGAGCACTGGGTATTCTGGCGCAGACCAATTTACGGGTCGGATTGGCCTATGCCGGTGTTTGCCATGTCGGACTGGCAATTCTCGGCTTGTCGGCCTTCTCGGCCCAAGGTGCGCAAGGGGCCGTCGCCCTGTTGTTGAGTTTTCCCCTGGCAGCGGGGGGGGGCTTGCTGCTCACCGAGTTTTTACGGCAACGCACCGGTTCCACCGATGTGCGCAGTCTGGGGGGAGTGGCCAAAACCATGCCCCTGCTCGCCAGCGGCTTCCTGCTTTGTGGCCTGGCCGGAATGGGAATGCCGGGGACCAGCGGTTTCCCGGGGGAATTGCTGGTCCTGCTGGCCACCCTGAAAACCCATACCGGTGCCGGGTTGGGCGCCCTGTTCGGTCTGGTGGTCGCCGCTGCCGGTTTTCTCGCCCTCTACACCAAGGCTTTCCTTGGCCCGGTGACCCGACCGGAAGTGGCCCAGGCCAGGGATTTGCAAGCCCGCGAATGGGCGATACTGGTCGTTCTGGTGGCGCTCATTCTCGGGATTGGCCTTTATCCCGGCCCCTGGCTGGATATTTTGCAGCCGGCGGCAGAGGCTTGGGCCGCCGGGTTCCGGATTCAGTAGTCTTCCTGGCTGCCAAACAGATTGGGTAGCAGATTACGGGCACGGTGCAGGGCGGCATCAAGATCAGGAGCCACATTGTCGTTGCCCAGGTGTTCGAGAAAGCCGGAGCGGCTGAGCAAGGAGCCGGGCTGGGCATTGAGTCCACACACCAGCAGGGCGCAATGACGCTTTGAGAGGTTGTCGCGCAAGCTTTCCAGGCCTTCCAGTCCGGTGGTGTCAAGCTGGATGAGGCGGGTCATGTCGAGAATGACGACTTCCGGGTGGCCGGCCCGAGGATCAAGCAACTCCTCCAGCTTGTTCACCGCACCGAAAAAGAGGGAACCAAACAACTCCCAAGCCGCGACGCGCATCGTCCCGTCCGGGTAGAGAAATTGCGGGTCATCCGCTTCATTGTCCAGGGCCAGGCGTTCGATGCGGGTCAGTTCCGACATGCGGTAGATGAAAAATAGACTGGCCAGGACCATGCCCAGTTCCACGGCAATGGTCAGGTCGAAGACCACGGTGACCAAGAATGTGGTGAGCAGGATAACCCTGTAATTCACCGTGTAGCGACGCAGTTCCCAAAACTCGTGCCATTCTCCCATGTTGATGGCCACTACCATGACAATGGCCGAGAGGGTGGCAAGGGGCACATAGAAAGCAAGCGGAGCGGCAATCAGCACGATGGCGAGGAGGACACCAGCGTGAACCATGCCGGCAATCGGGGTGCGGCCTCCGGTTCTGACATTGGTGG
>CAZHVZ010000035.1:7916-12999 GCA_964536245.1 uncultured Rhodocyclaceae bacterium | reverse complement strand
ACTCCTGAGGGATGCCATGGAAGCGGCTGCCTATGGTTTCCACTGGCAGGTTGAGAACAAAGGCTGCCAGGGTTCCGGCGATCAACACGGCGAGGGGGCCTGGAGCCCGGCGTAGCAAGGCAAAATTGCGGGCGAGACGATTATAGAACAGCAGAAAAACAAAGGAAGCCGTAGCGAGGACCAGGGTTGGAATATCTACCGTATGGGCATAGGCGGCCAGAGTTTTGATGCGGTGGAAAAATTCAGCGGGCAGGCTGTCGATCTGGAGGCCGAAAAAATCCTTGATTTGAGCCAGAAATATGACAACAGCAATGCCGTTGGTGAAGCCGATGACCACCGTGACCGGGATGAAGCGGATCAGTTGGCCCATGCGGGCCAAGCCCATGGCGAGGAGGAAAATGCCGGCCAGAATGGTGGCGCCCATCAAATTTGCGTAACCGTGGATCGCCACGATGCCATAAACAATGGGGATGAAAGCGCCGGTTGGTCCGCCGATTTGAACCCGGGAGCCTCCCAGGGCGGCAGTGATGAGGCCGGCGACAATGGCCGTCCAGATGCCGGCGGTTGGTGAGCAGCCGCTGGCAATCGCAAATGCCATGGCCAAGGGCAGGGCCAGAACGCCCACAGTGACTCCGGCTGCCAGGTCCTTGCCAAACTGGGTGCGGCTATAGGTCGGCAGGCAGTCCAGCAGTTTGGGGCGGAAAGCGATTTTCACGGGGTGGTCGTAAAGTGTATATGGTTTAAATTATATGTTATTAGTGATTGGCGTCAATGTTAATCAAATGATAATAATTCGTGCTTCTTTGCTGTGTAGAATAGCGGGCAACTAATTTTGGATAGCCTGACTATGGAAAATCGGACAGCCCGCTTGACCATCCTGATTGATCCCAGGAAAAAACAGATTTTCGAGGAAATATGCGCCACCCAGGATCTGACGCCTTCGCAGGTGGTGCGCAAGCTGATCCGACAGTACATCGTGGACCATGCCGATGGCCGGGATCTGCCGGACTGGCTTAAGTCAGCCACCGGCAAGGGCGGCGAGTAAGGCGGGTTAGCGCTTGCTTGCCTCGTCCCCGGTGGCCGGAGGGGGATGGTTGGCGGCAATATACCGGTCGTAGCGCTCCTGCATTTCCGGACCCTGCCTGGCCAATTCGCGCAATATCTTGCCGATGGCCCAGATCATGACCGCCAGCCCCCCCGCCGTGCATGCGACGGCTTCGGCCATCGAATTCGGGAAGTTGGCGAGCACTGCTCCCTTGTTCGCAACAAACCAGCTGCCCCCGATGGCCACGCAGCTCAGGCCGAAAACGTCGGCCACGGCGTAGACGAACAGCCGCCCGGTAAAGCGGGGGCGAGGTGGGCGATTGGGGTTGTTGAGCATGGCGGGCCGCTATAATGGACGAAGTGATTATTGTGCCGGAGAGAAGATCATTATGCTGCGTTTTTGCTTGTCATCCACATTGCTTGGCCTGCTGTTCAGCGCCGGGCTGGTCCAGGCCGATGTGAAAATCGGGGTGGTTGCCTCCTCCACCGGGCCGACTGCGGCAGTGGGCATTCCCCAGAAGAACACGGTACCGCTTCTGCCGACGGAGATTGGCGGGCAGAAGATTGAATATATCGTGCTCGATGCCGCGTCGGCCCCGACCAATGCGGTGACCGGCGTCAAGAAACTGCTCAGTGAACACAAGGTGGATGCCCTCATCGGTCCGACCACCACTCCGGCAGCTCTGGCGGTTCTCGACTTTGTGGCGGAATCGAAAACCCCCCTGGTGACCACGGTAGGCTCCTCTGCACTGGTTGTTCCCATGGACGACAAGAAAAAATGGGTGTTCAAGACGACCCAGAACGACGATCTGATTGCCGAAGCCGTACTGGCCCATATGCTCCGGGCTGGCATCAAGACGATTGGTTTTATCGGCTTTAACGATCCCTATGGCGAGAACTGGTACAAGGTTTTTGCCGGCATGGCGGAAAAGGCCGGAATCAAGCTCGTCGCCAGCGAGCGGTTCAGCCGCACGGATCAGTCGGTCACTGGCCAGGCCTTGAAGCTGATCGCCGCCCGCCCCGATGCAGTATTCATAGCGGCGACCGGTGGTCCGGCGGTATTGCCGCAGGCTTCTCTTCTGGAAAAAGGATACAAGGGCAAGGTGTACCAGACGCACGGGGTCGCCACCAATGACTTCATCAAACTTGGCGGCAAGACGGTGGAGGGTACCCTGATGGCCGGCGGTCCGATGCTGGTGGCCGATGACCTGCCAGCCAGCAATCCGATCAAGGCGGTTGCCCAGAGTTACGTCAAGACTTACGAAGCAAAATACGGTGTCGGCAGCATGTCCACTTTTGGCGCCAATACTTCCGATGCTTCCTTGCTCCTGCAAAAAGCCATCCCCCAGGCTCTGAAGACGGCCAAGCCAGGAAGCCTGGAGTTCCGGGCCGCACTGCGCGATGCCCTTGAGCAATTGAAGGAAGTGGTGGGCGCCCAGGGGATTTTCAATATGAGTCCCCAGAACCACAACGGCATGGATCAGCGATCCCGCATGATGATGACCGTAAAAAATGGCAAATGGACCATTATTCAGGATTGATGACGTGCTCAAGCGCTGTATGTTGATTGCCGCCTGCCTGATCGGCAGTCCGGGTTTTGCCGCCGAGGCGGAGGTTTTGCCTGCGGTAGTGGTGTATATGCCGGGAACCTGTCTTGCCTGCATCGACTGGGGGGCTTACCTGATCGACAACGGCTTCAAGGTCAGCTACAAGGAAACCGCTGACATGGCGGCTCTCAAGCGCCGCCTCAAGGTGCCGAAGGAGGCGGAGTCGGTGCACACGGCGGTGGTGGGCGGCTATTTTGTCGAGGGCCATGCCCATGCCGAAGACATCAAGGAGCTGCTGCACGAAAAACCCAAGGCACGGGGGATTGCCGTTCCCGGCCTGCCCCGGGGAGCGCCGGGACGGGAAACCTCGAATCCTTCCTGCGAAAAAAATGCCCGCCGCGAACTCTACGATACCCTGCTGGTACTGCCCGATGGCAGCACCAAACGCTGGGCGCGGCACTGAATCCTTTCTGATGGAGCTTTGACGGGAGTCCCCGACTGAAGGCAAAAAGCCCCCCGGCCTTGCGGCCGGAGGGAATTCGCTACGAGGATGTTGGGGTTCCGGCTTACTTGCCGGTGCTGGCAGGCACTGAAGCCGGGGCTGCCGGGGCGGCTCCGCTGTGGGCGCCCCTGGCCTTCTTGGCATGACGCTTGGCTTTGGCGGGTTTGGCTGCCGGCTTGGCGGCTTCGCTCTTCATGCTGTCCATCCTGGCCGGTTCGGCAGCTTTGGGCGCTTCCACTTTCTTTTCCGCAGTGACCGGAGCGGGGGCTGCCTTGGTGACCGGTGCGGCGCTCGGTGCGGTGGCAGGGGTGCCGGTCTGGGCAATCGAGGCGGTGGCAAAACCGGCGGCAATGGCGATGGCGATCATCTTGTTCAGCATTTTGAATCTCCTTCAGTCGTTCGTTCGTTCGTTTAACTGATCGTTGTTCGATCCGGTGCTGCGAAATTGCAGCCCTTGTGGGAAATAACGCGAACCAGCGGCAAAGGGATGTCAGTGCTCGTGTAAGCGAATGTACCGGCCTGTGACAGGTGGCAGAATCGGCGGCAGAACCGGCGAAATTCAGCTGGGCAGGAATTGGGCGAACATGCCCCTGGCCCAGTGCACGTCCTCATCGCTCGCCTGAGCGTTGTAGGTCTGCTTGACCGTCTGCTGGATCAGGCCGTCGCCCCGCTGCCGGTAATGGGCCTCAATGCGCATGCTTTCCTGGGGCTCAACGCGGGCAATGACCTGGCACACACTGTCCGGCAAGCGGGTTTCGGCGTCCTTGCCGAGGGCGCGGGCGGCAACCTGGCGGGCGGCGATTTGCCCGAGACGGCTCGCCAGTTGGCCGGTTTTCGGATAATGGCCGAAGAGGGGGGAAACCTTGTCGATCGTGTCGCCGACCAAAAAAATGCGCTCGTCACTGACCGAGCGCAGCGTCAGCGGCTCGACAGCCGCCCAGCCGCTGCTCTTTCCCTTGTTGTCCTGGCCGTTCAGGCCGGCTTGCCGGACGAGATCCCCGGCTTGTTGCGGCGGCATGAGAATGGCCTCGTCAAAGGCAAGGGTGTCGAAATCGGTGGTGATGCTCTTCTTGAAGGGGTCCAGCGCCCGGACTTGTGCCTGGGGGTGATAAACCACAATGTCCCGGTAAGTGTCCCGAAAAACCTTGTCAAAACCGAGAGCAATGGGGTTGGGGTCGAGAACGTGAATCCTGCCCTTGATGCCCCGGCTTTTCATCCACCAGGCGATCATTCCGGCCCGCTCATAGGGGGCCGGCGGGCAGCGGTAGGGCATGGGGGGGATGGTCATCACCAGGTCGCCGCCGCTCCAGGCGGCCAGTTTTTTCTTCAGGGCCAGCGCCTCGTCCGGACCGGTGTAGGCCGCCGGAAAAGCTTTTCGGGTGTGCTCCGCCGCTGCCTGGTCGTCGCCAAACCAGGCGCTGTAATCGTGGGCGATGCCGGTGGCGAGAATCAGCCAGTTGGAGGCGATATTGCCCTGGGCGGTGATAACCTGGCGCTGCTCCCGGTCGAGGGCGGTCACTTCGGCGCGGATCAGGGTATAGCCGAAGGCGCTGGCGGCAGCTTGCGTATCATGACTGAGCAGGCGGCCATCGTTGAGGCCGACCAGCCATTTGTTGGACAGGGGGTTGGACCAGAAGGCCGTTTCTTTCTCTACCACCACCACATCCAGCTCCGGCGCCAGCTGGCGCAGGCTGCGAGCCGCCGTCAGGCCGCCCCAGCCGCCGCCGACGATGAGCACGCGCCGGCCTTTGGGGGCGGGTAACAGGGCGGCAGCGCCGGTCCAGCGACCGGCCCCCAGAGCAAGGGCTGAAGCGAGGAAATGCCGGCGTTTCAGAGGGGGGCCTACTTGACCCGCATACCCGGCTGGGCGCCGTCGTCGGGGGCGAGGATGTAGAGGCCGCCGGTTTTGCCATCCGGGTCGGAGGCGGCGAGGACCATGCCTTCGCTCAGGCCGAATTTCATCTTGCGCGGGGCGAGGTTGGCGACCATC
>CAZHVZ010000035.1:6889-7906 GCA_964536245.1 uncultured Rhodocyclaceae bacterium | reverse complement strand
CAAAGACCTGGCGTGGTTTTTCTTCACCGATGTCGAGCATCAGGCGGACCCGCTTGTCGGCGCCTTCTACATGGCTGGCTTCGACGATGCGGGCAATGCGCAGATCGATTTTCATGAAGTCGTCGATGCTGCAGAACGGCTCCCAGTCACTTTCTGCCTTGACTTCGGTCTGCTGGTGCTGCGCGTGGCGTTGCTGGGATTGCTGTTCGGGAGCAGGAGCCAGGCTTTCCCGGTTGGCTTCAATCAGCTTTTCGACAAGTTTGGGGTCGACGCGGGTCATCAGGTGTTCGTAGGCGTTGATGGTGTGGCCGGCCGCCAGCACAGTCCGGGCATCTTCCCAGACGAGGGGGGCGCTATTGAAGAATTTCTCGGCCTTGGCTGCAATCGATGGCAATACCGGCTTCAACAGTACGGTGAGCAGGCGGAAGAGGTTGAGGGCATTGGTGCAGGCGGCGTGCAGATCGTTTTCGCGGCCTTCCTGCTTGGCCAGTTCCCAGGGTTTGACGCTATCCACATACTGGTTGGCGGCATCGGTGAGGAGCATGACTTCCCGCATGGCCTTGCCGAATTCGCGGGCTTCGTAGAGCTCGGCGATGCGGGGGGCGGCTTCCTGGATGGCCTGGATGGCCGGCAGGTCGGCGGCGGCGGGAGCGAGCTGGCCGTTGAAGCGCTTGGCGATGAAGCCGGCGGAGCGGCTGGCGATATTGACGTACTTGCCCACCAGGTCGGAATTCACCCGGGCGATGAAGTCTTCCAGGTTGAGGTCGATGTCTTCCATGCTGGCAGACAGCTTGGCGGCGTAGTAATAACGCAGCCATTCCGGATTGAGGCCGGTATTGAGATAGCTTTCGGCGGTGATGAAGGTACCCCGGCTCTTGGACATCTTGGCGCCGTCCACGGTGAGAAAGCCGTGGGCGAAGATTTTGGTCGGCGTGCGGTAGCCGGCGTGGGCCAGTTCTGCCGGCCAGAAGAGGGCGTGGAAGTAGAGGATGTCCTTGCCGATGAAGTGATACAGCT
>CAZHVZ010000035.1:1501-6717 GCA_964536245.1 uncultured Rhodocyclaceae bacterium | reverse complement strand
CGGGGATCTCGAAGCCGAAGTAGGGGGCGTCGCGGGAAATGTCCCAGTCGGTGAGCTTGTTTTCCCCTTCCGTCCCCAGCCATTCCTGCATTTTGTTGGCAGCTTCCGCTTGCAGCACGCCGTTGCTGCGGCTGGTGTACTGGCGCAGGAAGGTTTCGCAGCGCGGGTCGGAAAGCCGGAAGAAATAGTGTTCGGACTTGCGTAATTCCGGTTTGGCGCCGGAAATGGCGGAATAGGGTTCCTTGAGATCGGTGGGCGCGTAGGCGGCGCCGCAGGATTCGCAGTTGTCGCCGTACTGGTCCTTGGCGCCGCATTTGGGGCATTCGCCCTTGATGAAACGGTCGGGCAGGAAGAGCTGCTTGACCGGGTCGTAGTACTGCTCGATGGTGCGCGTTTCGATCAGCCCGGCGGCTTTCAGCTTGCCGTAAATGTCGTTGGCGCAGGCGCGGGTTTCTTCGGAGTGGGTGCTGTAGTAGTTGTCGAAATCCACCGGGAAGCCGGCGAAGTCACGGGAATGCTCGCCATGGACACGGGCGATGAGCTGTTCCGGGGTGATGCCTTCCTTTTCGGCGCGGAGCATGATCGGCGTGCCGTGGGTATCGTCGGCGCAGGCATACCAGCATTCATTGCCCTGCATTTTCTGGAAACGGACCCAGATGTCGGTCTGGATGTATTCGACCAGGTGGCCAAGGTGTATGGCGCCGTTGGCGTAGGGCAGGGCGGAGGTGACGAGAATTTTGCGGGGCATGGTGACTCGGTAGCGGGCGGCAAAACGGCTATTTTATCCGAGTGCGCACCAGTCCCCCGGTTTTTCGTCAGCGTCGGATCCCGCTTCAGGCTACCTTGAAGCGGGCAATTTCCTGCTGCAAGCGGGTGGCCAGCTGCTCCAGCTCCTGGGCGGTGGCGGCGTTGCTGGCCACGGCGGCGTTGTTTTCTTCCGCCATGCGGGCAATGCTTTCGACGTTTTGGGCGATGTCGGCGCTGGCGGCACTTTGTTCGCGCAAGGCGCTGGAAATGTCGCCGACCACCTCAACCACCTGATGGGCGCCGTGACGGATTTCGCTCATCGAAGCGCCGGCTCTTTCGGTCATGGCAACCCCTTCGCTGACCCTTGCCACGCCGCTCTTCATGCTGGCTACGGCCCGTTCCGTGCCGTGCTGGATGGCACCGACCATGCCGGCGATTTCCTGGGTGGAGTGCGAGGTGCGTTCGGCCAGCTTGCGCACTTCATCGGCCACCACGGCAAAGCCCCGTCCCGACTCGCCGGCGCGGGCCGCTTCGATGGCGGCATTGAGGGCCAGCAGATTGGTCTGGTCGGCAATGTCCTTGATGGTGCCGACGATGGCCGAGATCTGCTTTGACTGCTCACCCAGTTCGCCGATGGTACTGGCCGATTCGTTCACCGCCTGGGCGATGCGGCTCATTTCGGCGGCCACCGTGGCGACAATTTCGGCGCCCTGTTCGGAAAGTTCGCCGGATTTGCTGGAAATGGCGCTGGCATCGAAAGCATTCTTGGCTATGTGGTCCACCCCCACCGTCGTTTCCTCGACCGCCGCCGCCATGCTGGATGCCGCTTCACTCTGCTTCTGCGAACTGACGGATATGTGTTGCGCCGACAGATTTGTTTTCCGGGCCGCTCCGAGCAGGGCGACGGCGCTGCCCTGAACACTGCGCAGAACGTTGTTGAAAGCGCTGACCATGGTGTTGAAGCGGCTCGCGGCATCACTCAGTTCATCGTCTGAATGAACGTTGATGGGCGTGCGCAAATCCCCTTCGGCCATGCGGTTGGCGGCGGAACCCATATCCTCCAGGTTGCGGGAAATGGCCAGGGAGGCCCCGATCATCAGGTAGCAAAGCACGGCAAAGGCGAGCAGGCAGATGGCAACGTTGAGATTGCGGCTGCGTTCGGCTTTTTCAATGCGCGCTTCGATCAGACGCTTGAGGGCCGGGTACATGGTGTCATAAATCTGCTTGTAGCCAGTATCAATGGCCGTGGTCACCAGTTTGAAATAGTCGACCGGGGGGGTGGTGAATTGCTCCAGGAGAATGTCGGCAGAAACCACTTGCAATATCTGGGCGGAAATCTGCTTCATCTCCCTGGTGGTGGCGGTAAGTTGCGCTTCCAGAGCGGGAGTTTGACGCACCACCTTCTGGACATTCTTTTCGGCGGCTCGGGAAAGGGTCTGGATTTCCGCTTCCAGGATTCCCAGTTCAACGCGCAGGGTGGTGGGTGCTTTTTTCTGCGCCAGGGCGCTGGCGCCCTTGGCGCGAATTCTGCCCAGTCTTTCCAGAAGATTGGGGAACTTCACAACGGCGGTTTCCATCAGGTAGTAGCTGTCTGCATCGGGGTCAAGCATCAGGCCGGTTTCGTCGGCGATATCCACTTGCAGGTCGAGTAGTTGCTCGATCATTTCGGTATGGCTGCGAAAACTTTGCAGGCTGGTCCACTCCATGCCATTGGCGGCAATTCCCTGCCATTCGGCGAGGGTGATTTTCCACCCGTCGCCGTTGCGATGTTTTTCGGGAAGAGCGGCATCCACTTCCTTGAACAAGGCGTCCACTTCGGACTGTTTGCCCTTGAGCTTGTCCTGCAAGTTGCTGGCGCCGTTGATGACGCTGGCTGACAGCCCCCGGTGAACCTGCGCCCCCTGAATCAGTTTCAGAATGGGGATCACGCTTTTGATGCCGGCCAGTTCCCCCCGGGAGTAGGTGATGCTTTCATTGAGAGCAGCCACCAGGCTATAAAGCAGAATGCTGACGTTGATAATGACGACGATCCCCAATAGCATGAACTTTTTGGGGAAGCGCAGGCGGTTCATCAAGGCAATGGCGGGGGCAAAAACAGCTTCCACGTGAACCTCCCTGAGGGGCTGGTGTTGGTGATGGATGGCAGCGCCAAGCGCTAGAATATACCCAAGCATCAGCCATTGTTGAAGTTCCTGCGGGCAAGCCGGCAAGGCTGTCCGGCGGATGTGGTGAAAATGTTATAGTAAACAAAATTACTCGGGATTAAGAAGGAAACATCCATGTCGATTACCGTAGAAAATGTACGCGCAGCGCTGTCGGAAGTGATTGATCCGAATACGCAAAAGAGTTTTGTTGCCGGCAAGTCCGTCAAGAATATCAAGGTCGATGGTTCCGATGTTTCCTTCGATATCGAACTTGGCTATCCCGCCAAAACCCGGATTGACGCCATCCGCAAGCAGGTGATCGCGGCGGTGAAGGACATTGAAGGGACCGGCAATGTGTCGGCCAATGTTTCCAGCAAGATCGTTGCCCATTCGGTACAGATGGGCGTCAAACTGCTGCCCGGCGTAAAAAACATTATCGCGGTGGCCTCCGGCAAGGGAGGCGTGGGCAAAAGCACGACCGCGGTCAATCTGGCGCTTGCCCTGGCCCAGGAAGGCGCCAGTGTCGGTCTGCTTGATGCTGACATTTACGGCCCGTCGCAGCCGCAAATGCTGGGATTGACCGGCAAGCAGCCGGAATCCCGCGATGGCGAGAGCATGGAGCCTCTTGAGGCCTATGGTATTCAGGCCATGTCCATCGGTTTCATGGTCGATGTGGAAACCCCCATGGTTTGGCGCGGCCCCATGGTGGCCCAGGCGCTCGATCAGCTGCTGACCCAGACCAATTGGCGGGAGGTGGATTATCTGGTGGTGGATATGCCGCCGGGAACCGGGGATACCCAGTTGTCCCTGGCCCAGAAGGTGCCGGTCACCGGCGCGGTGATTGTCACCACTCCCCAGGACATCGCCCTGATTGATGCCCGCAAGGGGTTGAAGATGTTCGAAAAAGTCAATATCCCCATTCTTGGCATTGTCGAGAATATGAGCATCCATATCTGTTCCAAGTGCGGCAATGAAGAGCATATCTTCGGCCAGGGCGGCGGCGAAAAGATGTGCCAGGACTACCAGGTCGAATTTCTGGGCAGCCTGCCCCTGGAAATGGCCATTCGCCAGATGGCCGACGGTGGCCAGCCGACGGTGGTCGGAGCGCCGGATTCCCGGGCGGCGGAAATCTATCGGGAAATTGCCCGCCGGGTAGCGGTCAAGATTGCCGAAAAAGCCAAGGATATGACCAACAAGTTCCCCAATATCGTCGTCCAGAACACCTGAGGGACCACTGGCTAAAGTACCTAGCTAGTGATAGCGATTGGTTTATGCTGATGATGCATCGATAATCGCCCGACTTTTCTGGGCGATTGTTTATTGTGATTATTAGCGAAGGCCGGCATGGTGCGTAGAGTTTTGTGTCTTGAGCCTTCGGCCGCAAAATGCGAAACACTGGGTAGCTTGTTTCGTGGGCGAAACTGGCATTTCGAGTCCTGCGGTGACCTGGATACGGCGTGGAATGTGCTTGATCGCTGCGCGGTCGATCTCGTGGTCACGGCGGCGGCTTTTCCCTCTGGTGATTTTCGCGGTCTGGTCCGGGAAGTTCGCCGGCGGCCCGAGTTGGCGGCAGTTCCCATTCTCCTCGTGGCCAATGGCAACGAAGCCGGCGCCGCCTTGGAGTGCGGAGTTACCGAGGTGTTTCGGGAGGCCGGCCTGGAAATGCTGGAGTGCTACCTCGACACCCTGGCCGGAGATGCCGACAATCTGCGGACTATTGCCGGAAGAGCATTGGTGCTGGACGATGATGTCGCCATGGCAGCCTGGGTGTGCGAGGCACTGTCTTCCCTGGGAATGAAGGCGGACCGCGCTGAATCGGTTGATCAGGCCCAGGCGCTCCTCGCCGGAAATACCTACGACCTTTTCGTGGTGGATGTGGTGCTGGACAACGGCACTTCCGGATTGCAATTTGTGCGTGCCTTGCGGGCTTTGTCGGGGGTCAAGGCTTCGGCCCCGGTTATCGTGATTTCCGGCTTCACCGATCAGGCGCGCAAACTCGACGCCCTGCGCGCCGGGGCCAATATCTATCTGCCCAAGCCGCTCACCATTTTTGAACTCAGTTATTTTGCCCAGCAATTGCTCTGCCGGGAAGGCGTGCAGGACGAAAACGAAGGGGAGATCAATCGCCTGGCCGGGAGGGGCTACGAACTATCCCGCCGGGAAGCGGCCATTTGCGATCTGGTTGCCGAGGGATGCCCGGATAAGCGAATTGCCGAGCGCCTGGGAATCAGCTACTGGACGGTGCGTAGTCACATGGCCAGTATTTTTCGCAAATGCGGGGTGATGAACCGGGTCGAACTGGCCAACCTGATGCGCAGCGGGCAT
>CAZHVZ010000035.1:985-1405 GCA_964536245.1 uncultured Rhodocyclaceae bacterium | reverse complement strand
CAGGCTGCCCAACGCCATCATGGTGGTGGACAAGGAGCACCGCATTCTCTACGTAAACAACGGCTTTTCCAGTTTGACGGGGTATTCCAGAAGCAATTCCCTTGGCCGGACGCCCCAGTTGCTCGCTTCCGGCAGGCACGGCCCGGAGTTTTACCGGGAGATGCTTGGCACCATCAAGGAAAAAGGCTCCTGGAGCGGTGCCATTTGCAATCGCCATCAGGACGGGCAACTGTTTTCGTGCTGGCTGGAGATCGGCGCGCTTGCTCCCGGCGCTCCGATGGGGGCAGCCTATGTCGGCGTGTTTTCCTCTCTCGGTGACGGGGGAGCGGAAAAAGAGCTGGCAGATCTGATCGCCATTGTCGAGGGAACGAGCGGGGACTGAAGCAAGAAAACTGCTTGGGTTTTGGCGCAAGGCGGGTA
>CAZHVZ010000035.1:512-928 GCA_964536245.1 uncultured Rhodocyclaceae bacterium | reverse complement strand
GAAGAAAATGGCCATCAAATCAGATAAATGGATACGCCGCATGGCGCAGGAACACGGCATGATCGAGCCGTTCGCGCCGGAACTGGTGCGCGAGGCGAACGGCCAGAAAATCGTCTCCTACGGGGCCTCAAGCTACGGCTACGACATCCGCTGTGCTCGGGAATTCAAGGTGTTCACCAACATCAACTCGACCGTGGTCGATCCCAAGGCCTTCGATCCCAAGTCTTTTGTCGAAATCGAATCCGACGTCTGCATCATTCCGCCCAATTCCTTTGCCCTGGCCCGCACCGTCGAATACTTCCGCATACCGCGTTCCGTGCTGACTGTCTGCCTGGGCAAGAGCACCTACGCCCGCTGCGGCATCATCGTCAATGTGACGCCCTTCGAGCCGGAATGGGAGGGTTACGTCACCCTCG
>CAZHVZ010000035.1:0-354 GCA_964536245.1 uncultured Rhodocyclaceae bacterium | reverse complement strand
CGAGTCCGACGAAGTGTGCGAAACCTCGTACAAGGATCGAGGCGGCAAATACCAGGGGCAGGTCGGTGTGACGCTGCCCAAGATTTGACGCCAGGTTGTAACAAGACCGTCTTATTCTGTGACCCGCTGCGGCGGGTCGCCGCTTTTTGAGGAGATGCAATGGCCCCCACACTCACTTTGTTCGCTGCCCCCCGAGGGGGCGCCGCCGCCCTCGGGGCGGCCCTTCGGGAGGCTTAACCATGCGCTTTCACTTTCCCGTCATCATCATCGACGAAGATTTCCGCTCCGAGAACACCTCGGGCCTGGGTATCCGCGCCCTGGCTGACGCCCTCGAGAAGGAGGGGCTGGAAGTGC
>CAZHVZ010000034.1:28125-28550 GCA_964536245.1 uncultured Rhodocyclaceae bacterium | reverse complement strand
ACGAGGAAGTGCGGGTCCAGATCATTCACGGTGCGGTGGGCGGTATCAGCGAATCCGACGTCAATCTGGCCCAGGCTTCCGGTGCCGTCATCATCGGCTTCAACGTCCGGGCCGATGCCGGTTCACGCAAGCTGGCCGAGAATTTCGGCGTTGATATCCGTTACTACAACGTGATTTACGACGCCGTGGATGAGGTCAAGGCCGCTCTGTCCGGCATGCTGTCGCCGGAAAAACGCGAACAGTCGCTGGGCCTGGTGGAAATCCGTCAGGTCTTCCATGTTTCGCGGGTTGGCGCCATTGCCGGTTGCTATGTGCTGGAAGGGATCGTCAAGCGCAATTCCCGCGTTCGCCTGCGGCGCAACAACGTGGTGCTATGGGATGGCGAACTGGATTCCCTCAAGCGCTTCAAGGATGACGGCAAGGAC
>CAZHVZ010000034.1:25892-28115 GCA_964536245.1 uncultured Rhodocyclaceae bacterium | reverse complement strand
AACAACGATATCCAGGAAGGTGATCAGCTGGAGGTTTACGAAATCCAGGAAGTCGCAAGATCTTTGTAAGGATTGCAGGCTCGCCCGGGCGTTGTTGCCTTCCCCTCGCCCTGCATGCGCACTGTCTTCGGGGATGGCGCCTAGCCCGGGCTTCGCTTTTGCACTGGAGTATTCTGAATGGTAAAAAAAACCTTTGCTCGTTCTGACCGGGTGACCGAACAGGTCCGCCGGGATCTGGCCACGCTTATCCAGACCGAGCTGAAGGATCCTCGTGTGCGCATGGTTAGTTTGACGGCGGTTGAGCTGACGCCGGATTACGCTCACGCCAAGGTGTTTTTCACCTCCTTGCAAAGTGAGCATCTGGACGAAATCCAGACCGGGCTGAACCGGGCTTCCGGCTTTCTGCGCCGCGAGCTGGGCAAACGCATCAAGATTCACACTTTGCCGCAACTGCACTTCATCTACGACGTTTCGGTGGAGCGCGGCACCAGTCTGTCCCTGTTGATCGACCAGGCCAATGCCCTGAGCGATCAGACGCCGGACGACTGATTTCTCCATGCAAGTCAAAAAGACCTGGCAGCAGGTCGATGGCGTTCTCTTGCTCGACAAACCGATCGGGTTGACTTCCAACGATGCCTTGCAGAAGGCGCGCCGGTTGTTTTCGGCAGCCAAAGGGGGGCATACCGGAACCCTTGATCCTCTGGCAAGTGGCTTGCTTCCCCTTTGTTTCGGCGAGGCCACCAAATTTTCCGCCGATTTGCTGGATGCCGACAAAACCTACGAAGCCACCCTGCAACTCGGCGTAACGACCGATTCGGGGGATGCCGAGGGCCAAATTACCTCCCGGCGCCCGGTGGTGGTCAGTCTGGCGGATATTCTGGCCGTCCTGCCCGGGTTGACTGGCCGGATTGCCCAGATTCCGCCCATGCATTCGGCCCTCAAGCGCAATGGCCGGCCTCTTTACGAACTGGCGCGCAAGGGGGTTGTGGTCGAACGGGAAGCCCGCCAGATCACCATTCACCGCCTTGAGTTGCTGTCCTTTGCCGAAGACACCCTGACTCTGCGGGTGGCTTGCAGCAAGGGAACCTATATTCGCGTTCTGGCGGCCGATCTCGGGGAATTGCTCGGTTGCGGGGCGCATCTGCTGGCGTTGCGGCGTACCGTGGTCGGGCCGTTAAGTCTTCAGCGTTCCATCTCCCTCGCCGCCCTGGAGGCCATGGATGAAGCGGCACGCAGGACTTGCCTGTTGCCGGTGGATTCCTTGCTTGCTTCGTTACCCGAGGTCCATCTCGACCACCCGGCAGGAGAGCGTTTCAGCCATGGAAATCCGGTGGATGTGGCCGGCATTCCGGGCAAATACCGGGTATATCTCGAAGGCCGGCTGGCTGGTCTGGGCGAAACCGGACCGGATGGAAAACTCTGGCCCAAACGCCTGTGCCGCTCTCCGGCGGTTGTCGCAGAAGGGGCAATATAGACGTAGTCAAGGCTTCTCCCCTCCGATAGAATCGTTGACAGCTGTCACCCAACAGTAGAGCGACATAAGGAGAAAGCCATGCTGCTCAAGGTCGGAGAACAAGCGCCCATGTTTGCCCTGCCGGATGCCGATATGGAATCCGTCAATCTGGCGGACTACAAGGGCCACAAGAATCTGGTACTGTTTTTTTACCCGAAGGACGGCACTCCGGGGTGTACGATGGAAGCAACTGACTTTTCCGATCATGAAGAGGACTTCCTGCGCTACGACTGCGTTCTCTTCGGCATCAGTCGGGACGACTGCATCAAGCATGCGGAGTTCCGCGACAAGGAAGGCATCGGCCTGGAACTGTTGTCCGACGCGGAAGGTACGGTCTGCAAGCAGTACGGTGTGTGGCAGGCGAGAGAGGTGGATGGGCACAAGAAGTTTGGTGTCGCCCGTTCGACTTTCGTCATTGATAAAAATGGTGTGATCCGTCATGCCCTCTATAACGTAAATTTCAAGGGGCACGCCCTGGAAGTGCTGCACCTCGTCAAGGAACTGAATTCATGAATCAGCTGGTCGCCAAGAACTCTGTCATCACCCTCGATTATCACGTCACCGATCCCGATGGCGAGGTGGTGGACGAAGGCCGTGAGCCGCTCAGTGGTCACCGGCATACCTCACTCGGCGAGGTACGCGGCATACGCGTCGAAGGTGTACGGCCGGCCGAGGAAGTCCTGCCCGAGGTCGGCCGCGTCGCGCGAGCC
>CAZHVZ010000034.1:19028-25882 GCA_964536245.1 uncultured Rhodocyclaceae bacterium | reverse complement strand
GGAAGAATTGCAAGGCAAAAAAGTTGGCGAGTCGGTCAAGGTAAAACTCCAGCCGGACGAGGCGTTTGGCGATTACGATGCCGAACTGGTCCAGATCGAACCACGCAAGGATTTCCCCAAGGAAACCCAGGTTGGCATGCAGTTTGAAGGGGGCGCCGAAGGGGATGAAGAGGATTTCATCATCTACCGCGTCACCGATATTGCCGACGACAAGGTGGTGCTGGATGGCAACCATCCGCTGGCGGGCATGGCCCTCATCTTCACCTGCACGGTCACTGCCATCCGCCCGGCCAGTGCCGAAGAAATCGAGCACGGCCATGTGCACAATCCGGGCGACGAAGACGGCTGCGCCTGAATAGAAAACGGGGAGCCATGACGGCTCCCCGTTTTTTTTGAGACTTCGGCAAGATCAGGCGTGCATTTGAATACGCCGTATCTGGGGCGGCCAGCGTCGAGCGGCGCGGCTTGCATCCACTTCCGCAACATCCTTCAAGTTCATTTCCCAGCGCTTCAAGGCCTGTGAAACCAGCAGCCCTTCCGATCCGGCCAATTGGCCATCGGCGTTTACGATATCGAGAACGGCGCGCAGGGTTTTCTTTCGCAGCCCATCGGATCCGATGTCGTCGAGCAGCAGATTGACGGTGTCGCGATCAATTGCCATGTTCCCGGCGCTATCCCGGCTGGCAAAAACCAGCATGTCATCACAGAATTCATGCACGACACGGTCAAACGCTTCCGGGCTGAGTCCAAGTTTCTCGATAATGGAATGGCGCTTGAGAGATTCAATTTCAGACATGTCGATTGCGCCGTCGGCAAGCATGGCCATTGAAACGACACGAGCCATGGCTTGCGGGCTGTTTTTTGGGTACTGACGCATGATTTTCTCCTTGAATGACTTGCTTTGGGATGGTTCCTGTCGGCCAGGAACGACCTCAGTATCGGACAGGGTTTGTATATAATCCAATTAAACATATTTACGATTGTATTAATAAAGACAAATACATGCCCCGTCGCCGGATCACTTTCAGGCAGCTGGAAACCTTTGAGGCCGTTGCGCGCCTGCGCAGTTTTTCGCGGGCTGCTGAAACCTTGCATTTAACTCAGCCAGCCGTTTCCATACAGATACGCCAAGTGGCGGATACCCTTGGGCTACCGCTTTTTGAACAAACCGGACGAGAGATTTTCCTCACCGCCGCCGGAGAAGAGCTGCTGGCTGCGGTGCGTTCGCTGGATGATGTCTGGAACCGCCTGGAATCGGCCATTGCCGACCTGCAAGGCATGAAACGAGGGCGATTGCGAGTTGCCCTGGTGACGACTGCCAAGTATTTTTTGCCCCGAATGCTGGGGATGTTCTGCCGGCGTTACCCGGATATTTCCGTTGAACTTGAAATTGCCAACCGGCAGGGCATTATCGAACGCATGCGGGGCAATCAAGACGACCTTTACGTCATGTCTTATCCGCCGGAGGAGATCGAACTCGTCTCCTACCCGTTTCTGGACAACCCGAGCATTATTTTCGCCAGTAACGGCCACTGGGCAGCGGGCCGGAAGCTTAGCCTGGCTGACTTGTCCGCCGAGCCTTTCATTCTGCGGGAAGCCGGTTCAGGATCAAGGCATGTCGTCGACCGGGCGGCGGAGAAGTCGGGAGTGCGGCTTAACGTCAAGTTCTCTCTCTCGAGCAATGAAGCCATCCGGGAATTGGTTGCCTGTGGACTTGGCATTGGCGTCTTGTCCCGTCACGCCCTGCCGGTCGACCTGGCTGCGGAGGGACTTGTCCAGTTGAACGTGGCAGGTTTTCCTGTGGTCAGGCCATGGGTGGTGGCGCACTTGAGGTCAAAAGTCCTATCCTTGCCGGTTGAAGCATTTATCGAAGAGTTGCTGGTGGTTGGCGCTGATTTGAATGTGGCTTCCGGCGGAAGCAGCCCAGAAGGCCTATAACGCCTGGATTTTTTTGTAAGACAGAACTGCCTGGGTAAAAGCAGATGAAAAGCCGGGGTCCGGAGTATTGTCCTGTCTCGGGCGGGCAGCGTCGCTCTTTTCCTGAACGGCAGCGGCAATGGCCTGGTCACTCAAATTGACCCGATAGGACTCCTGAATTTCCGGCACATCTACCCGCTCATCCTCGGCGATGCGATCACGCAAAGTCGCATCCCGCGATTGGATAGGGCGGACCGTTGTAAGCGGAATAGTGGATGTTGCAATGACCGGCAGCATGTCAGACCTTATTCCCGACTGGCCGGGAATGGCAGACCGGTTGTCGGACAGAGAATCAGGCGAAAGAGTTGAAGCCCGAAAAATTACTGCGATTGACGAGAAGCAACAGGAAACTTGATGGGTTTTGCCTGAAGACAATGAATTCCGGTGACAAGTTCCATCAAATGCTTTGTCGCTGCCGCCGAGAACCTCTTGAATCAGCGCACCAGCTGCCCGCTACGGCTGATGATGGTGCTTTCCGAATAGCGCGAACCGAGATGGTTTTCCGGAGTGAAAGTGATGATCATGCCGCCAACATCAAAGTTGCGAATTTCATCGAGGCTGTCACGTAATTTTCTCGCCGTCGGATTCGGCCCGGCCCGGCGCAAAGCTTCCGTCAATACCTTGGCGCCGATGTAGCCCTCAACCAGGGTGTGATTCAGGGTCACCTCGGCTTGAGGGTGTTTTTTCAGTCTTTCGCGAATTTCCCGGATCAGCGGCACAGCGTTGTTTCCCGGATCAGGCGTTACCTGGGAAATGGCCAGGCCGTGCGCGGTTGCCTGACCAAGGGACTGAACAACCTGACCGGCATCGGTGACCGAGAGAGTATTCAACTGGGCGAGGTTGCCGGTGGCGCGGAGTTGTTTGACAAATTCGGCACTTGCAGCGGTATTGGAAATCATCATGACCAGTTGTGGATTACTCTCGACAATGGCTTTGACCGCAGCCTCCACCCGGGTGGTGTTCTTTTCATAGGCTGCTTTGGCAACCAGTTCGCCGCCGGCCTCCCTGACGATTGCTTCAACGCTTTTCAGGCCATCCTGGCCAAAGGCATCGTTCTGGTACAGGGCGGCAATCCGCCGGTAGCCCATGGGAATGTACTGGCGGATGACCTTCGCAATTTCTTCCTGGTAACTGGCCCGGGTCAGAAAGAGCCAGGGGTTGCCGCTCCCGCTAATGCTGGATGCTCCGGTACGGGCACCGATCAGAGGAATACCCGCCTGGTCGAGAACTTTCTCCTGGAGCAGGGCTTCCACATTGCCGGTACCGACTACGCCAAAAAACGCAAGGGGCTGGTGCTCCTTGGCCATCTCCCTGACCAGGCGAACGGTTTCCGACGATTTGTAGCCGTCATCCCGTACCACCAGGCGAATTTTGTTACCGTTAACGCCACCAGCGGCATTGATCGCATCAAAGTAGAGCTGGGCACCCGCTTTCATATGACTACCGGTGGAAGCCAGGGGGCCGGACAAGGGCGTGACCTGGGCAACAATCAAATCGGCAGCGGCCCAGGTGCTGAACAACAAGCTGCCAGCCAGGGCGAGAAAATGGCGCATGGGTAGATGGAAAGTGAACGGCACAGCGGTCTCCTCGAATTGTTTCGGGGATTATCCGCACACCGCCTGCCTTGGAAAGCTGTGGAAATTACGTAATTTTCTGAAAATATCGAAATTTGTGCAGAAAATACCAAGTGACGTTCTCATCGAAAGGTCTTGCCGGTTGATGGCAGTTCCAGTCTGACAGGGCATTGCACCCCTTCATCCAATAACTCCGCCGCTCGCATTCCAGCCGCCGCCGGACAGGGAGGTGAAGGACCGGACAAGCTGTTTTCCTGCCGGCATGGGGCTCCGGTAGAATGTGGGCCATGCATATTCTGGCTCTCGAAACCTCCACCGAACGCGGTTCCTGTGCTCTCTGGCGCGACGGCGCCGTGGTTGAACGGCAATGCCCGGCCGGGCAGTCCCATTCCGCGACCTTGCTACCCCTGGTGCGTGATCTGCTGGCCGAGGCCGGCATTACCTTTCGGCAACTCGATGGCATCGCCTTTGGGGCGGGGCCGGGTGCCTTTACCGGATTGCGGGTAGCCTGTGGCGTGGCCCAGGGGCTGGCCGTCGCGGCTGAACTGCCGGTCCTGCCGGTGGTGACCCTGGAGGCAGTGGCTGCGGCGGTAAGCGGGGAAACCATTGTGGCCGTGCTGGATGCCCGCATGGGCGAAGTTTATTCGGCCATTTATCAGCGTCGGAATGGCCGGCTTGCTTTGTCCGGTGATCTTCGCGTCGGTCCGCCTCAGGATGTCGTGCTGCCGTCCGTTTCCGGCTGGATGGCTGTCGGAAACGCCCTGGCCGCTTATCCGGCACTGGCTGAACGGGTGTTCGCTGCGGGGGGGCAGTGCCTCCCCGACGTCGTTCCCGATGCGGCGGGAATTGCTGCCCTTGCCGCCCCCCGCCTGCTGGCCGGAGAGGGGCTGGATGCCGCCCTGGCGGCGCCTCTCTATGTGCGTAACAAGGTAGCGCAGACGATTGCCGAACGCCTGGAAAGCGGAGGACGGGCGTGAACCTGCCGCTGCCTGTGGAATTTTTCCCCATGAACGAACGGGATCTGGATGGCGTGACGGCGCTGGAAAGCAGTGTCCAGGCTTTTCCCTGGGCGCGGGGCAATTTTTCCGACTCGCTGGAGGCCGGTTACAGCCTCTGGATTTGCCGGAGCGGAGGAGAGCTGATCGGTTTTTCCGTGGTCATGACGGTCGTGGATGAGGCGCATCTGCTTAATCTTGGCGTTTGCCGGCAATGGCAGGGCCGGGGCTTCGGCGCTCGCCTGCTGCGGCACGCCATGCACAATGCACAGCAGTGCGGTGCCCAAAAAATGCTGCTGGAAGTGCGTCCGAGCAATGCAAGGGCGGTTGACCTGTATTGCCATTTCGGATTTCAGCAGATCGGCTTGCGTAAAGGGTATTACCCGGCAGCAACGGGTCGGGAAGATGCCCTGGTCTTTGAGAGGACGCTATCGTGAATCGGTCCCTGAGTCGCGAACAACTCCTGGCAGAAATGGGGATTACGCCGATCTGGCGTTTGCGGACGCCGGGTGCGGTCATCGACGGAGGGACGGAAGCTCCGGCATCGCTTGAACCCGAACGGCCTGAAACACGGTCAATAAAAGACACGGCGGCTGCGGCGAACCATGATGCCCGGCAAAACGGAGCCATCGACCTGCCGCAGCATTTGCACGCCGACCGGACCCCGCCGGGAAGTGTTGCCGCCATGGACTGGGCAGAACTGGAAAAAGCGGTGGCCGGCTGTCGTGCCTGTGTCCTGTGTGAGCACCGCAACCAGGCGGTGCTCGGAGTGGGAGACCGGCAAGCCGAATGGCTGGTCATCGGCGAAGGACCGGGCGCCGAGGAGGATGTGCAGGGAGAACCCTTTGTCGGGCAAGCCGGAAAGCTGCTTGACAACATGCTGGCGGCGCTCGATTTGAAACGGGGCGACAAGGTTTATATTGCCAATGCCGTCAAATGCCGCCCTCCCGGCAATCGCACTCCGGAAGCGGAAGAAATGGCGGCTTGCCGGCCCTTCCTGGAACGCCAGATTGCCTTGCTCAAACCCCGAGTCATCCTGCTGCTGGGGAAGGCGGCGGCAGGGACGATCCTGGCCGAGGAGGGGGCGCTTGGCGGTTTGCGCGGCAAGCGTTTCAGCTACCGGGGTATTCCCGTGGCGGTGACCTATCATCCGGCTTACTTGCTGCGCAGTCTTCCGGAAAAGGCCAAAGCCTGGGAAGACCTGCTCTTTGCCCGCCGGCTGTTGCGGGAAGCGGCGGGGAATCCTGCCGAGCCGGAACTGCCCCTGTAGCTGTCCGGATTATTGTCCGGCCAGCAAATATTGATTGGTGAAAGAACAAGATGGAAGCATTTCTCGTGTCTACGGGCATCGTTGCCCTGGCCGAAATCGGCGATAAAACTCAACTTCTGGCCTTTATTCTGGCGGCAAAATTCAGAAAGCCGCTGCCGATTGTCCTCGGCATTCTGGTTGCCACCCTGGCCAATCATGGTTTTGCCGGGGCTCTGGGAGCCTGGCTGACTTCTCTCGCTACGCCCGAAATCCTGCGCTGGGTATTGGGCATTTCCTTTATCGCCATGGCCATCTGGACGCTGATTCCCGACAAGTTCGAAGAGGAGGATGCCAAGCTGGCGCGCTTCGGTGTTTTCGGAACGACCCTGATCGCTTTTTTCCTGGCCGAGATGGGGGACAAGACGCAGGTGGCGACCATTGCCTTGGCGGCCCAGTATCACAGCTTTTATACGGTGGTGGCCGGGACCACGGTCGGGATGATGATCGCCAACGTGCCGGCGGTGCTGCTCGGCGACCGGATTGCCAACCGAATGCCGGTTCGCCTGGTGCATGGCATTGCAGCCGCCATTTTTGCCGTATTGGGCGTGGCGACCTTGCTGGGTGCGGGAGAAAGCCTGGGGTTCTGATCGTTGGCTTTGAAATGAGCCGATCGGGAATCCGGGGCCGGAGTCTGGTTCCCCGGTTCAGCCAGCGCGTCAAGTCCGGGACGTATGTTTTGTCTGGAGCGGGAATCAGTGACAGGTGCTGTCATCCAGATGCTGGACATCGTCATGTTCCCGCTGATTGGCTTCGTGCCGGCGCAGGACGAGGAACATCATGCCGCTGACGAACAGGCCGAAGAGGGTGACCACCAGGTAGATCGACAGGTTCATCTTGATCATCAGGTAGTAAAGCCCGGTCATGACCAGAATGGAGATGTTTTCATTGAAATTCTGCACGGCAATGGAGTGCCCGGCACCCATCAGGATATGGCCGCGATGTTGCAGCAAGGCGGGCATCGGTACGCGTTATCAGCCGGTATGATCGGGGGCAGCATGC
>CAZHVZ010000034.1:17984-19018 GCA_964536245.1 uncultured Rhodocyclaceae bacterium | reverse complement strand
CAGCTTCGATGAATTCATCCATATCATTACGATGGATATGGCCGCGATGCTGGAGCAGGGCATTCATCGGAACAACGAAAAATCCTGACAAGCCCCCGACGAGAATGAGCAGGGGGACGGCCATCCACATCTGGTTAACAAAATTCATGACCAGTACGATCAGTCCCATGGCAATGCCGAGGGGAATGACCCGTACCGACTTGCGCAGGGTGATCAGTTTTGCCGCAACAACCGCGCCGATGGCCACCCCGATGGCGACAACTCCCTGCAACATGGAGGATTTGGAAAGGTCCAGCTGGAGGGCTGCCTCGGACCATTTGATGACAATGAACTGAAGCGTGGCGCCGGCCCCCCAGAACAGGGTGGTGACGGCCAGGGAAACTTGTCCCAGACGATCGCGCCAGAGCAGCATCAGGCAGTGGTTGAATTCGTGGATCAGATAGATCGGGTTCTTTTTCAACGGCTTGTGATCAACGCCGGTCTCCGGGACGTAGAGGTTGAAAATGGCCGCAATGACGTAAAGTACGGCAACCACGGAAATGGCCATTTCACCGACCGTATCGATGCCGGTATCGATGACCGGGAAATCGAAGGAGAGCAGGGTGTGGGCCACATCCGGCCTGATCAGGGTGCCGCCGACCACCACGCCGAGGATGATGGCGCCGACGGTGAGGCCTTCGATCCAGCCATTGGCCACGACCAGCAGGCGATGCGGCAGGTATTCGGTGAGAATGCCGTATTTGGCCGGCGAATAGGCCGCCGCACCGAGACCCACGATGGCGTAGGCGAGAAGGGGGTGCACGTCGAAGAACATCATGCTGCAACCGATGATCTTGATGGTATTGCTGATGAACATGACCCGCCACTTCGGCATCGAGTCGGCAAAGGCGCCGACAAAGGCGGCCAGCACGACGTAGGACACCGTGAAGAAGGTCTTGAGCAACGGCTCGTACTCAGTCGGGGCATGCATCTCGCGCAGGGCGGCGATGGCGGCGATGAGGAGGGCGTTGTCGGCCAGCGCGGAAAAAAACTGC